>JBHJOQ010000067.1:0-9352 GCA_050329555.1 Acidimicrobiia bacterium
GGGGCAATCGACGCGCCACACCTCCTTGACGACCCGGCCTTCGCCACCAACGGTGATCGGGTGAGGAATCAGCATGCGTTGGCCGAAGCCATCGAGGACAGAACGACTCACCATGACACGGAGTATTGGATTAACCGGATGCGCGATGAAGGCCTTCCCTGCGGATCGATACTATCCATTGGCGAAGCTCTGGATTCAGAGCAGACCCGGGCACTCGGGATCGTTGTCGAGAATCGTCATCCAACCGACGGCACTTACAGAACAGTGCGTAGCCCGCTGCGAATCGACGGTGACCCGACCGTGGCGCTCACTCAACCTCCTCGACTGGGCCAACACACCAAGGAAGTTCTGGCATCCGTGGGCTATGGGGCCGACTCAATTCAAGAGCTGTTGGCAGCAGGCGTGGTGCTTGCCGAGGAGGTGGCCTATGACGACCGGTAGCACCCTCGACTTCTCCCTCGACGACCTCATTAGGGACGTTCGATACGCATGTCTGCTGGGACCGGCAACACCAAACCACGAGCTGCTCGATCCATACGGGTTCATATCACAACCTGCCATCGTCAGACGATTGGGCGCCTGGATAGCGTCCTTGCTAGGCGACGAGGTGGTACGCCTGGTTGGCGTTGGCGCATCGGCGCTCCCGATCGCTCTGGCGGTTGGTCTTGACCTGAACATGCCGGTAGCTCTCTTCGAAAAGGCAGATCTGCACGGTGAAGTTTCGCCAGGTAACGGTGTTGCCATCGTCGCAGACATCACTCGCAGCGGGGACAGCGCGATCAAGACCATAGATGCAATCGAAGACGCCGGCGCTGAGGCGATTCAGGTCTTCGTGGTCTGGGACCGTGCCCAGGGGGCGCTGGACCGACTCCGTGCCCTCGACGCTTCGTTGCATGTGCTCATCGAGGATCGGTCGAGATGACAGATGCACCGTTTGGGTCTTCCTTGGCTTCAGAGCAGGGAATCCACGAAATGCTGGCCGAACTGGAGCAGATCGGCAACGATGGAACCGGGGCGATCAGTCGCGTCTGTTTCACACCGGAAGAAGACGAGGGTCACGCTCTGGTTGCCTCATGGATGAGAGACATGGGCCTCGAGGTGGCCCGGGATCGGTTCGGCAACACGGTAGGAGTACTACGCGGAACGGGCGGTACCGGCAGATCGATCGCCCTGGGATCTCACATAGACAGTGTTCCGCAAGGAGGCAACTACGACGGAGCCGTCGGCGTGGTCGGCGCCCTCGAAGCCGTGCGGTTGCTCTCAGCCTCCGGTGTCGGGCTGAATCAAGATCTGAAGGTGATCTGCTTCACGGCGGAAGAAGGGGCTCGCTTCGGGACTCCCTGCCTCGGATCCAAAGCAGCACTTGGCCTACTAACCGAGGAGGACGTCGAGAGGCTTTCAGATCCTAACGGGGTCACCCTCGCGGAGGTGCTCGAGGCTCGCGGTGGAAGCGCCGCTGTTGCCAGCCCAGCACCATGGACAGTCGGGGTTGAGGCATTCCTTGAGTTACATATCGAACAGGGTCGCGTCCTGGAGGATTCCCGGCAGGAGATCGGGATAGTCGACTGGATTGCAGGAAACCGCCGACTCCGTCTGGGTTTCCGCGGTACGACCGATCACTCCGGAGCAACGCCCATGCCGTTGCGTCGCGACGCTCTAGTCGCTGCCGCGGGCGTCGTAACCGATGTCGACCAACTAGCCCGCAAGCGGCGAGGGTTGGTTGGGACTGTCGGAGAGTTCAGAGTTTCTCCTGGAGCCATGACAGCCGTCGTTGGGAGCGTCGAGATGAGCATCGATGTCCGTTCAGCCGATGTGATGATCCAGGAACAGACGATCCGAGGGGCCCTAGAATCGGCCTCGGCCAGAGCGACCGAACAGGGCGTTGCCCTTGAAGTGTCCGACGTGTCCGATGTGGCTCCAATAATGCTCCCGGCATGGTTGCGCCGCATCCTGACCGACGCTGCGCGGGAGATTACCGAGACCCCACGTGTGATGACCTCAGGAGCAGGACATGACGCGGCCATCATCGCTCGTAAGATCCCTGCCGGCATGGTTTTCGTACCATGCCGAGGAGGCATATCCCACAGCCCGGACGAGTGGGCATCGCCACGCCACATTGCCCTTGGAACCAACGTCCTGACTAACGCAGTCCTGCGACTCGACCAGATTCTCAGCGACGGCGCGGAGGGATCTTGATGGCACGTCGGAGTATGCGCGACACCGTATATCTGGAAGTCAAGGAGCGAATCGTCAGAGGTCGGTATCGGCCCGGGCAACACCTGGTCGAATCCGCGATCGCAGACGATTTGGAAACCTCGAAAACCCCAGTCCGGGAAGCGCTGGGGAAACTGGAGCAGGAGGGCCTGGTCGAGGCGTTCCCCTATCGCGGCTATTTCGTCCGAGCGTTCGACCAAACAGACCTGAAAGAAATATACGAGCTGCGCGGGCTCTATGAGGGTGCTTGCGCCCGATCGTGCGCGGAGTCAGCCGACCATCAAGCGATCGCAGAGCGGCTATCCGGGTACAACAAGTTGGCCGAAGAAGCTTTCAACAGCGATCAGCTCTTGTCTGTCCATGAGAACTTCGCCCACTTCGACGAAGTCATCTTCGGCCACACAGAGAACCAACGGTTGCGCGAACAGATTGCCTCGATCGCTGATCTCGTCTTGCTCGGAGGAGCCATCACCAATCGCATCCCCGGTAGAGTTGAGGAATCACTCAGGCAGCATGAGCAAATCATTAATGCCATTTCCGATGGAGACGGCGATGCGGCGGAGAAGGTCATGAGACAGCATGTGAGAAGTCTTAGTGACGAACAAGCCTCGGTGAGATTCGCATGGCCAATGTAACCGGGCTCCACCATGTGGCATTCGCCCATGACACCGGAGGCGACACCCACCAGCGGCTGGCCGAACTGCTCGGCATTCATATCAGTCATGTCGAGGAAGGGGAGGGCTTTATTGAGCGGATGACGCCAGTCGGCAGCTGCCATATTCAGACCCTCGAGGCCACCGGACCTGGAGTTGTAAAGCGGTTCGTGGATCGACGTGGACCTGGCCTTCACCACGTTGCCCTAGAGGTGGATGACATCCAAGGCTTTCTCGCAAGACTCCGAAGCGAAGGTGTCCAATTGGTGGACGAACAGCCCAGACCTGGTGGGATGGGAACCGAGATAGCTTTTATACATCCCTCAGTCTTCGGCGGGCTGCTCGTCGAGCTGGTCCAGCAAAAATTTCCCCGCGATGGAGAGAAGCATCCATGACCGAAGCGCTGGAGAACCTTCTCGACAACGTCCTGGGCATCGAGGCAAATGAGGAAGTGGTTTTGCTTGTCGACGCTGGAACCGACGAACGAGTGGTCGAGACGCTCTCAGAAGGTCTGGTGCTGAGGAAGGCCATACCCGTGGTAGTCCAGATTCCCATTCCGTATGTCCCAGGGGAGGAATGTCCGGCATCGGTCGCAGCACTGCTACGCAACGCCGATGTAGCCATCGAGCTAACCAGTTTGTTCATCGGGTCCAATCGAGCCAGACAGGATGCGACGGCTGCGGGGCTGAGGTATGCCGCAATGCCTGGTGTGCGAATTTCGACGTTCAGGGAAGGCGGTCCGTTGACTATCGACTTCGACCAGATCAGACCCATCGCCGAAGCTGTCGGCGACGCCTGGACGACGGCGAACGAGTTCCGGATCACAACACCCGGTGGTACCGACCTGAAAGGCTCCATCGTGGGCCGACCCGGCCGAGTTCTGCACGGTATCTGTCGAGAGAGAGGATCCTACATGGCACCGCCTGACATCGAGGCCGGTACGGCACCCCTCGAGGGCACAACCGAAGGGGTGGCGGTCATCGACGCTGATCTGCTGTTCATGGGGACCGGTCCGCTCCCTGAGCCCGTGATTCTTCATTTCCGCCAAGGAGAACTCGTCGATGTCGAAGGCTCCGAGTCGGGCCGGCTCGCCGAGATGCTCGACAGATGCAACGACGACCGGATGACCAACCTTGCTGAAGTCTCACTTGGCCTTAACCCGAAGGGCCGGATCTGTGATGTGCCAATGGAGACCGAGGCAACGCTGGGATCAGCTCACATAGCCCTGGGGAACTCGATCGCCTACGGTGGCGTCGTCGACGCGGTGGCGCACCTTGATGCGGTCATGTCGGATGCAACTCTCGAGCTCGACGGAACACCGTTCATGGTTCGTGGCGAACTCGTATGACAACGACACGATTGCTCGATCACATCCCTAACGGGACCGTTGAAAAGGTCTTGGGTCGCACTCGCCAGCTATGTGAAGTTCCGGCACCGACCGGCGGCGAGGGAGAACGCGCAGCGATGGTGTCCGACTGGTGGCACAGGGATGGTGTGCAGGAGGTGGACATAGACAGCGCCGGGAATGTGAGAGGTCGAATTCGTAGTGGCGGATCGGGCGCCATCCTCATCGCAGCCCATATCGACACCGTCTTTGACGAGACAACACCTCACAGGACCGAGATCAAGAATCAACGCATGTTCGGACCCGGGGTAGGTGATAACACAGTGGCAGTCGCTGGCATCTCCGCGCTGGTATCGCTCTTGCCCCCAAGAACGGATAGTGCCGTCTGGATCCTCGGGACCACTGGGGAAGAAGGCCTAGGGAACCTGAGCGGAATTTCTCACGTCCTCTCGAACCCACCACAGCCTGTCCAGGCTGTCATCGCCGTTGAAGGGAACTACCTCGGAAGAATCGCTACTCGCGGGGTGGGTTCTGCCCGATTCTCTGTCGAGATCCGCGCCCCCGGTGGGCATGCCTGGGAGGATAGGCACATACCGAGTGCAGTGGAGATAGCAGCCGAGCTGGTCGCATCGACAGCGGCGCTTCGCTCGTCAGGTGACGAGTCCACGTCTGTGAACGTGGGACGCCTTTGGGGTGGAGAGGCGATCAACGCGCGCGCAGAGAGAGCTGGATTCGACATCGACCTGCGTGCCGATAACGCCGCCGGGGTCGACCGCCTCGAGGGAGGCTTCGCCGAGCTCGTCAACTCCGAAAGGCCAGGGGTCCAAGTGTCGAGGGAGCTTCTCGGCAGACGACCCGCCGGTGCGATAGCGTCAAACCATCCTTTGGTGATCGCGGCGGGATCCGTTCTTCAAGGAATCGGCTTCACGCCAGAGTATGTTGCAGCAAGCACAGACGCCAATGCGGCCTATGAGCGCGGGATTCCGGCGATCACTCTCGGTATCACAACGGGCGGGGGAGAACACACCCGGCAAGAGTGGATCGACCTGAATCCGCTCCCTCTCGGGCTAGCGGCTCTCGCTGAGACCATCGCAAGATATGATCAGCAAACCGGGCTTTGAAGTATGGTAGATCTTGTTGTCAACGGCGTGCGGCGAAGTGTGGAGGTAGCACCGGGCTGTACACTCTTGGAGTTTCTGCGAGACACCCTGGGTCTTACCGGGACGAAGGATGCCTGCGGACGCGGCGAGTGCGGTGCATGTACGGTGCTTGTCGATGGGGACCCGGTCATGTCCTGCGTGACCCTCGTCGCCACCGTCACGGGAGATGTGACAACCATCGAAGGACTGGGAGAAAGCGCCGAGAGATTGCGGGAGGCCTTCGCAGATCAGGGTGCATTTCAGTGTGGCTACTGCACCTCTGGGCAGATAGTGCGCGGGGTTTCGCTACTCAGCGGGCCTGTGCTCGTCGATGAAGAGGCATTGCGGAGGGCGATCTCTGGGAACATCTGCCGATGCACTGGATATGACCCGATCGTCCAGGCCCTAAGGTCCACGGCAACCAGCATCCAAGGTACACAATGACGGCTGTGGGTAATCGCACCCGACGCATCGACTGGGAAGAGATGACTTCGGGACAAACCAAGTATACCTCCGACCTGCGGTTTTCCGACTTACTGGTAGCCCGCTTCTTGCGGAGCCCACATCCGCATGCACAGATCTTGGAGTTGGATGTTGAGCATGCTGAAGACGCGCCGGGTGTGGTCGCAGTGCTCACGGCCGATGATTTCGGCAAGGATTTCAGGTATCACCACCATGGAGGTGAGCTCGCCGATCGCCCCCCTCTCGCGGTCGGCAAGGTACGGTACATCGGAGAAGAAGTGGCTGCAGTAGCTGCTGAGACAGCCGAACAAGCCGAGGCAGCACTGCAACTAATTCAGGTCAAATATCGGCCGCTCCGGGGGAATTTCACGCCAGCCGAATCACGTAAGCGCGGGGCTAGCGTGATACATGAACACCGTGAGGACAATGTCGCTGTACGGGTACGGCGCGAGTGGGGAGATGCGGTCGCGGCCCCGGTCGAAGTGCAGGGCACCTACTCCTACGGCCGGCAAAGCCACGCTTCCATGGAGACCAACCGGACAGTGGCGAGATGGAACCACGAAGAAGCCAGGCTCGAGGTGTGGACATCAACGCAGGTTCCGTACTTCATCCAGAAGGAAATCGCATATGCACTCGGATTGGAGCTTCACCAAGTATCCGTGCGAGAGGTGGCCGTAGGAGGCGGGTTCGGCTCGAAATCGAAGATATCTGAGCACGAACTGATTGTTGCAGGCCTGGCGATGAAGACAAGCGGGCGCCCCGTAGCCGTCGAATACAGCAGAGACGACGAGTTCGCGCACACGAAACCACGACACAGTTTCAACGTCGACGTTCGAATAGGCGCCGACCACGACGGAAGGTTCCTTACACAGGAGGCGAAAATCACCGTGGACAACGGTGCCTACAACCACTACGGCCCGTCGGTAACCTCACTCGGCTGTTCCGTAATGGCCTCCCTGTATCCAGTGAACGCAGCACACATCGACGCTGAACTCGTATACACGAACACACTGCCAGGCGGCCAATTCCGAGGCTACGGGGCACCTCAAACGACCTTCGCCATTGAGTGCGTCGTCGATGAAATGGCAGATCGCCTTGACATCGATCCGATCGACTTCCGATTGCGGAATGCACACGAACCCGGGAATCTCACACTCTCTGGTTGGAAGATCGCCCATACCCACATCAGGGAGTGCTTAACCGAAGCACGTCGTCTCATCGACTGGGATGCCCGGCGCGCAGGCTCAGGGAACGGCAAAGGCGTTGGTGTGGCTATAGGAATACATCCCTCAGGTTCTCATGCCTACGAGGGCGCCGACAGATCCGAGGCTCGCGTCACAGTGGGTGCCGATAGCTCCGTCACGGTGCAGTTCGGCGGTGCTGATCCTGGAACCGGCCAGAGAACACTGCTGGCGCAAGCCGCTGCAGAAGAGCTGGGACTCGATCCAAGCGATATCAGCGTCGAGATGATGGATTCGGACACGACTCCCTTCGATATGGGATCGTGGTCTTCACGAGGAACGGCCATGGGGGTATCCGCAGTGCGAGACACCACGAGAGCTGTAGCTGAGGAGATCAAGAAGGCAGCCAGCGAGAAAGCGGGAGTCGATCCGTCCGAGGTGCACCTGTTCGACGGCTACGCGTTGGCAGGGAAGGATCGCTATTCGCTAGGTGACCTGGCGACGCTGACTGGCGGCCCGGATGGGCTCACCATCACTGGTGAGTTCGTATCGGATACATCCCTGGTCTCTCCGGACGGAGTCGCGGACATCTCCCAGACGTATTCTTTCGCCGCCCACGCGGTGGCTGTAGAGGTCGATGAAACCACCGGCAAGGTCACGGTGATGGACGTAGTGGCCGTGCACGACTCAGGCATCGCTTTGAACCCTACAGACGCTGAGGGTCAGGTCACCGGAGGGGTCGCAATGGCTCTTGGTGCGGCACTAGGCGAAGAGCTGCTTTACGAACAGGGCAAGGTCGTTGGGCCCGCCTATATCGATTACGCGCTCCCCAGAGCGGCAGATCTCCCACCGATCCGCGTGAAGTTGCTGCAATTCCCAGACCCGAGAGGACCTTATGGGGCAAAAGGCATTGGGGAAATAGCGCTCAATCCGACCGCGGCGGCAGTGGCAAACGCGGTTGCAAACGCGATCGGCGTGCGAATTCGGGATCTCCCCATCACACCCGACAAGGTAATCTCCGCTATAGCCAAGCGAGATTCCAAGCCGCGTCATTGGCGGCGGCCTCGGAATCTCTCAACTGTCTGGAATGCGCTGGTGCGGTGGATGTATCCGCGCGGGCTGCTTTACTTGCTCCACCGCCATGGCACGAAGTTTGCTCGTCGACGCCAGCCTCGCCCCATTTCAGGTGTCGAACGCCCCGAAACCCTCGAGCGGGCGCTGACCCTTATCGAAACACAAGATGGAGCGCCTGTAGGTGGAGCAACGGACTTCCTGGTCACCAAACAGCTCGGACTCGAAGACCGATCCGTGGTGGTCGACCTCAAGGCAGTCAACGACGTTGCGGGTATTGAGATGAAGGGTGATGGCATTCTTCGGATTGGTGCGTCGTCCACACTTGCGGAGCTGTCAGCTTCTCACCTGGTTCCGGGGGTGATTCGAGACACCGTTGAGAAGATTGCGTCAGCACAGATACGCCAGACCGCGACTGTGGCCGGAAATCTGTGCCAACAGAAGAGATGTTGGTACTACCGAAGCGGGTTCGACTGCTACAAGTCTGGCGGGCCAACCTGTCCTTGCTACGCAGTCATGGGCGACCATCGGTTCTATCACGCAGCCATGCAGGCTCATAGATGTCAGGCTGTGACACCGTCAGATTTGGCGACCACACTGCTTGCAATGGGGTCAGATGTGATAGTCGAAGGCCCTAACGGATCCCGCCGAATTCGGATGGAGGACTTCTATGAGGGTCCTGGTGAGCCCGCTCTGGGCTCCGGCGAATTAATCTCGGCTGTGGAGGTGGCGCCGCAGTCAGGTCGAGTTTCGGTCTATGAGAAACTGAACCGCTGGCACGGCGACTTCGCGATTATCTCCGTGGCAGCTTCGGCCCTCATGCATGAGGGCCGGTTTCACCAACCGCGGGTCGTCTTGGGGGCAATGGCACCAACGCCCATTCGGCTGAAGGCTGTCGAACGTGAGATTGAGGGCATGCTCCCCTCCGACCCGGCGGTGAGCCATGCGTCCGCCGCATGGCTCGATCAAGTGGACCCGCTACCGGGGAATGAGTGGAAAGTAATTGCTGCCCAGGGCCTGATCAGCCGTGCTCTGGTGAGACTTGGCCAGATCGAGAGCCTTTGATCATGCTGCGACTTGCCCTCATTCAACATGCCAGCGACATCGATCGGAAAGAGACGGTCACTCGCGTCGAAGGGCTCGTCCGGCAAGCAGCCAGTGACGGCGCCAATCTCATCTGTCTCCCGGAAGTGTTCTACGCCCCGTTCGCCATGACCCAACTGGGGTACGAGTTCTTTGAAGTGGCAGAGACCATTCCTGGACCGATAACCGACAGGATGTCCGCCC
>JBHJOQ010000027.1:0-11329 GCA_050329555.1 Acidimicrobiia bacterium
CTAGTGTCCTGTCCGGCAGATCATGCATGTATTTCAGCGGCCCTTTTCACCCCCGGCGGCGTCCTCGTCCTCGCCGAACGGCCCAGTGCGACTTCGTCCTGCGTCCTTGCCAGAGATAAAAATTGCTCGCCGAAATAGCAAGCGGACCTACCGGACAGGACACTAGACAACTGACAGCCCACCTGCAGGACCGATGTTCCCACCAAAGCGGAACCAGCACAAAAGACCACATATCAGGGCGATTCTCAGGCCAGGCGGTGCCACCAGGTCGGCAAACCGTCCACGCCCTCACCCGACGGGACAATCTGGCCCGGGCATCTGGCCACTTCAGCGACAATGGCTGCCGCCGGCCCTGTCAGTGGGCCGATCCTGCCGGGCTCCACAGGCAACCCGCACTGGATCAGGTCGATCCCGACCCAGACGAACTCCCATGGCTCGGGATTGGGGCCCTGGGCGGTGACATCGTCGGGATAGGACGGGATGAACCCGAAGCGCTTGGCGTTGTAGAAGTTGTCCCGGGAGAGCCACGCATAGTCGGGAGTGTTGCGAAAGTCACCGAAAGTCCCGTTGCTGTGGCGGAAGTCAAGGGCATAGCCGCCGTGGTGTTTCGAGGTTCCGGGGATCGAGTACCAGACCAGGGTGGCGTTGATGGCATCGTCGGAGGTCCCGTGCAGCTTCGACAGGAACTGGGTTCGTTGCGAGGCAGGTGAGCGATAGGCCGAGGAGACGATGAAGGGCAGTCCTGCCTCCCGGGCAACCGCTTTCAGTTGGGCCCAGGCGGTTGCCGCCTGTGGTTGCATCGGCACACCGTCTGCCGTGGCAAGGTTGCCGGAGGCCACCGGCCGGAGAACGTATCCGCGGGCGAAAGCAATCTCCCAGATCCGTTCGTCGAGGGCTGCGTCACCGGTCACGGGCATCTCGCCGGTCGGCTGGGAGAGGCCAGGGAGTTGGTTGGTTACGGCGTAGTCGTACAACTCCTTGAACTGGTCACCTGTGTAGACCGGGAACTCATCGGTCTGTGCGCCAGCAGCCGGCGCCGAGGCCAACAGCAGAACCAGTGTGATAGGGAGCGCCAGGAACCGCATCAGAAAACGGTATCCGATTACTGCCGCTAGCGAACGGTTCTCGGTTGGGCGACGAAGGCCGTCACTGTCCGATCAACCTGCAATCGTGTTAGATGCACCGAATCACCGAGCGGAGAACAGAAACGACATCCACTCGCTCGGAAATCAGAGGAGACTCTATTGGCCTGTAGCTCGCATGAAATTGCGCGAGCTGTCGATGTGTCGATGAGTAGCTGATTCGGCTTCTCCGGGGTTGCGATTCACCAAAGCTTCGACAAGATCATGGTGTTCGACGACCGACTTCGAACCCCTGATCGCCGTGTCGTCGAGGGCTCTCCAGGGAACTCGAGCCCACAGCCCCTGCACGATGCGTTGCGTTACTACTCGATCGGCTATCCCCCATATGCACCGGTGAAGTTGATAATTTGTCCGCCGTGCGACCCTCGGGTCGGATCGACGGACGGCATCCTCGAAAGCCTGCTGAAATCGCTTGAGCTCGTCGACCTGGGCGTCCGTTATAACTTCACATGCCACACGAGAAAGTTGACCTTCAAGGAGTTTGCGGAGGTCGGTCACCTCATCGCCATGATCATCATCCAGGGCAGCGACCCTTACCCCAACATGGGGAATCAGCTCGAGGTACCCCTCGACTTCGAGTTGCAGGATCGCCTCGCGCACCGGGGTTGCGCTGATCCCCAAGCGATCCGCCAAATGTTGTTGCCGGATTCTGGCTCCGGGCTCTAAATCACCCGAAACAACCATCTCCCGCAGCCAGTCGGCTGCGTACTGTTTCTTGGTGAAGACATCCGGACCATCCCTCCCGTCGAGCATCTTCATCCTTCCTTCAGCTCCAAAAACGATAGCCACGCCGCGTGTGTCGCCACGGTTTGCGCCGCGCCACATACATAATATATCATTGCCGCCCTCGACGGAAAGGTTCGCATGGGTCGGCTCGATGACAAGATTGCTGTAGTGACCGGGGCATCGAGGGGTCTCGGTGCGGGGATCGCTCACCGCCTGTCCACGGAAGGGGCAGTCGTTATATGCGCCGATCTGATCGACGCCTCCGCCGTTGCCGATTCACTCCCCGCTTCACGGCAAGGTGTGATGTCGAAGGCGGTCACGCTTGATGTCACCAACACCGAGCAGGTGAATGACGTCATGTCACAAATCTCATCCGAATATGGCCGCATCGACATCCTGGTCAACAATGCCGGCGTAGCTCAACCAATCTCGGACGTGATTGACAGCCCAGACGAGGTTTACGAGCGAGTCTTCGCGGTCAACGTCAGAGGGGTCCTCGCCTGCTCTCGAGCTGCTGCCCACATCATGAAAGAGCATCGCTGGGGGCGGATCATCAACACCGCCTCACAGACCGGAAAAGTGGCATGGCCGGGTTGGGGCATCTATTCGGCCTCGAAGTTCGCTGTCATTGGGTTGACCCAGGTCCTCGCCCTGGAATTGGCGCAGTACAACATCACGGTAAACGCCATATGTCCCGGCACGATGCAGACTGACATGACCAAAACCGGGTTCGGCGCAGCGGCTGAGATGGCAGGGCGAGATCGGGATCAGATGATCGCCGAACACACCTCCACGATCCCTTTACAAAGACTCGGCACTCCCGAAGATATCGGAGCGATGGCAGCCTTTCTTGCTTCAGATGATTCCGCGTTCACAACCGGCGCAAGCATCAACTTGACCGGGGGCGAGCAGGTGTTCTTCTAGGTGGACGCCGATTGAGGACAAGTCAATGAGCATGCTCGCTGCGGTGTACCACGGCCGCCGGGACTTAAGGATCGACCGGGTCGAGGTCCCAGTCCCGGGACCGGGCGAGGTGCTACTCGAAGTCCACTCCGCAGGCATCTGTGGCACCGACGCATCAGAGTGGGCGAACGGCCCGATGATGCTGCCTATCCAAACCCGCAACCCGCATTCGGGCCACCTGGGGCCATTGACCATGGGACACGAGTTCGGTGGCCGAGTGGTAGCGCAAGGCGTCGGTGTAAGTGGTTTCCCCGAAGGGTCACTCGTCGCTTGTGGTGCCGGCATCTCCTGTTCGGATTGTGACCAGTGCCGCCAGGGACTCACCAACTTCTGTGTCAACTATCACACACTTGGACTCCAGCTTGACGGAGGAATCGCCCAGTATGTGGTGGCACCAGCTTCGATCTGTCTCCCCGTCGACCACCTTGGTCTTACCGACGACGGAGCCGCCATTGTCCAGCCGATGGCAATCGCCCTACATTCGATGCGCCAGGGCACGCCCGAGCGAGGGGAACCAGCCATCGTCCTGGGCATCGGTGGCATCGGGGCCTTTCTGGTCCACGCTCTGAGCACCTTCGGTGCGGAGGTCGTGGCGATCGATCTGGACCGTTCCCGGCTCGACATCGCTCGCTCACTCGGAGCCAAGCACACAATCGAGGTTGATTCGACCCTCGATCTGGCCGCACTAATCCGCAATGAGGTAGACGGGACCATCGGTCTCATATACGAGGTGACCGGGGCGCCGGCGGTGGCGGCGGCGGCGATTGAGGTGCTTGCCCCTCGGGGGCGCCTGGTGCTGATTGGTCTCTCGGGGGCCAAGATCGAAGTCGACACCCGCTCAGTAACCTTGCGCGAACTCCGCCTCTTGGGCACGAACGCCCACGTCTTTGCAGCGGACTTTCCCGACGCAGCCGAGCTGATCAGCCTGGGGGAGTCGCGTTGGGGGGCTGTGGCCCCATCCGCACTGCCCCTATCCGGTCTGGTGGAGCACGGGATCGAACCCCTTGTGGCAAGAGAGAGTCCCAGCATAAAGACTCTGATCGACCCCCACACTGCCGAAATCCGCACCACCTCTTTCCGGAGAGCCAGCGAAGAGGATTCCATCTCGGCTCGGGCTTTGAGCGGCCCCGAAACTAATATATAATATGTGATGGAGGTTGCTGTTGAGTGAGCATATGTCAAACATGAATTTTCCCGTCGCAACCACCTCTTCCCCTGGCTTGATGGGTGTCGACTGGGAGAGCCGGGTTGACTTCGACCGGCTCCGGACTTACCGGCTAGATCGCGCCCGGCATGCGCTGGAGGCATCCGATCTAGGGGCCTTGCTCGTCTTCGATACCGCGAATATCCGATATCTCACGGCAACCCACATTGGCTATTGGGCTTTCAACAAGATGGAGCGATGGGCTCTTCTCACCAGATCAGGCGAGCCCTGGATCTGGGATTTCGGTTCAGCGGCCAAAGTCCACAAGCAACAAGCCCCGTGGCTGAATCCGGATCACTCAATCGGCGGGAACACCGGGTTGGCCGGTTCGATCCCCCCAAACTCGGGCCTGATCCAGCGCGCAGTCGGAGAAATCAGGGAGGTGCTCTCCGCCGAGGGTGTGCTCGATATGCCTTTGGGTGTTGACATGGCTGAGACCGAAATGATCCTTGAACTCCAGCGGTCAGGGATCGAAGTAAGGAACGGACAGCAGATCATGCTCGATGCTCGCGAGATCAAGAATCAGGACGAGATCATGCTGCTTTCACAAGCATCGGCGATGGTCGACGGTGTTTACCAGGACATCTTCGAAGCCTTGAAGCCGGGGGTCAGGGAGTCGGACATCGTGGCTCTGGCGAACAAGCGGCTCTACGAGATGGGCTCCGAACATGTAGAGGCCATCAACGCCATCGCTGGCGAACGATGCAGCCCACATCCTCACGTCTTTTCTGACCGTCTGATCCGGCCAGGCGACACCGCATATTTCGACATAATCCAGGCCCATAACGGTTATCGCACCTGCTATTACCGAACTTTCGCGGTGGGAAGAGCGACAGAGTCCCAGAGAGACGCCTACAAGCAGGCTAGAGAGTGGATCGATGCGGCCATCGCGTTGGTGAAGCCAGGGGTGAGCACCGCCGAAATCGCTCGGGTGTGGCCAAGTGCAGAGGTGTTCGGCTTTCCCGACGAAATGGAGGCTTTCGGGCTGCAGTTCGGACACGGTGTCGGCCTTTCAGTCCATGAGCGGCCAGTGATCAGCCGGCTCAACTCGATTGATCATCCGGTCGAGTTGAAAGAGGGGATGTTTTTCGCCCTTGAGACCTACTGCCCGGCAAAAGATGGCAGATCAGCCGCTCGAATCGAGGAGCAAGTGGTGTGCACATCCGACGGTCCACAAGTAGTAACGCTTTTCCCGGCTGAGGAGCTCATGGTTGCCAATGAGTACTGAGCCGGACGGCGACCAACCAGGGCGCTCCCACTCCGGGGAGGTGGCTACCCGCGTCCGGATTTACCGGATGATGGTGGAGGCACGCACTTTTGAGGACCATGCTTACAAGCTCTTCATGGAAGGGTTGGTAAAGGGAACCTCACACCTCGGAACCGGTCAGGAGGCGATAGCAGCCGGATTCGCCGCCGCGATGCGTGAGGACGATATGACGTTCTGCACCTACCGGGGCCACAATCACACGCTCCTGCGGGGCACTCCCCCGGACCGGCTGATGGCCGAGTTGCTGGGGAGGGCGACAGGAGTATGTGGCGGGAAAGGAGGATCAATGCACCTCACATACACCCAGGCGGGAGCCATGGGATCATACGCCATAGTTGGGGCCCACCTACCCATCGCCGCCGGCGCGGCATGGGCAGCACAAGCCCGAGGCACGGGTCAGGTGGCTGTCTGTTTCTTCGGGGACGGGACAACCAACATCGGAGCATTCCACGAAGCGCTCAACCTGGCAGCAGTATGGAGCCTACCGGTCGTCTTCGTGTGTGAGAACAACCAATACATGGAATACACACCAATCGGATCGGTGACCGCTGTCGAGCATCCCGCGGCCGACCGAGCGAGCGCATACGGGCTGGAGTCGAACATTATCGACGGCAACGACGCCGACGTAACGTATCAGTCGGCGGTCGCCGCGATCCACAAGGCGCGTGAGGGAGGTGGCCCTAGCCTCATAGAAGCCATCACATATAGGCATGGAGGCCACTCAAGGGCTGATCCCGGGAGCTATCGCCCCGATTCCGAGGTCCAGCAGTGGATGGACCGAGATCCGATCCCCTCGATGCGAAACCGCCTCATCGATTCGGGGGTCACGGAAGAAGACCTCGCGTCGTTGGAAGCTCGGGTCCGCGATGCGATGTCCAGCGCAGTAGCAGCGGCGAAGGCAGCACCTCCCCCTTCGATCGACTCGATCGGGCGCAATCTGTGGGCCGACGGGAGTTCCTCATGGCGTCGGTGATCACCTACCGCGATGCTGTGGCGCGCGCCCTTCAACAGGAAATGGAACGGGATCCTTCGGTTTTCCTGATCGGCGAAGACGTAGCTGCAGCGGGCGGTGTCTTCAAAGCAACCCCAGGTCTTCTTGAAGAGTTCGGACCACAGCGCGTCAGGGATACACCTATCTCGGAGGAGGCCCTTGTCGGGGCTGTGATGGGGGCTGCCATGAACGGGCTTCGCCCGGTGGCCGAGATCATGTTTTCCGACTTTCTGGCCACCTGCTGGGATCTGGTCGCCAATCAGATCGCCAAAACACGATACATGACCGACGGGCAGGTGAGTCTGCCGCTTGTGATCAGGACAGCCAATGGGGGTGGCGCCCGATTCGGAGCCCAGCACTCTCAAAGTGTCGAGAATTGGGCCATGTCGATCCCAGGCTTGAAAGTGGTCGCACCGTCCACACCCAGAGATGTGGTTGCGCTTCTCGCAGCGGCGATACGGGACCCTGACCCCGTACTCTTCTTCGAACACAAGTTGCTCTACTCCCTGAAGGGCGAGGTGCCTTCAGGAGAGGTAATCGGAACTCTGGGCCAGGCTGAGATCATTCGGGATGGAAACGACGTCACGTTGATTGCCCTGGGTGCCATGGTGCATCGGGCCATGGAGGGCGCGGACCTGCTATCAGGAATGGGTATCGAAGCCACGGTCGTCGATCTGCGTTGTCTCGTGCCCTTGGATGTCACGACGATCCTGGCGACAGCCGAGAAGACCGGGCGAGTGTTCACCGTCGAGGAGAACCCCCGGCTCTGCGGATGGGGGGCGGAGGTTTCCTCCATCGTGGCGCAGGAAGGATTCTGGAACCTCGATGGCCCTATCGTTCGGATCTCAACTGACCATATCCCCCTACCTGCGACCGATCTGTTGGAGGATGCGACGCTGCCCAATGCACGCAGAATCGCGGACACAGTCGAAAGGAACCTGACCTGATGAAGACCCGACCCTACTACTTGGCTGGATCCTGGAGAGATGACGGCGAGCCGTTCGAAGTTCGAAGCCCGCACGACGGATCGCTCGTGGCAGAGGTAGCGAGGCCAACAGAACCTGACATTGAGTCTGCCTTAGCCCAAGCCGCCGCAGTCCTTGACGAAGCCCAACGGGTTCCGATCCATGCCAGGGCCGAAGCACTCACACATATTTCCAGGAGGATACTGGAACGGTTGGAGGACCTGGCACAGCTCATCGCCCTCGAGGGAGGGAAACCAATCAAGTGGGCAAGGATCGAGATATCGCGAGCAGCGTCGACTTTCCGATGGGCAGCTGAAGAGTGTCGACGCACCGGCGGCGAGTTCCAGCGACTCGACACAGACCCGAGCATGGAACAGCGTGCCGTCCTCGTCAGACGCTTCCCTCTCGGCACCGTCCTGGGCATCGCCCCGTTCAACTGGCCGGTCAATCTCGTCGCACACAAAATGGCCCCAGCTCTCGCTGTCGGCGCGCCCATCATCGTCAAGCCCGCCACCGCCACCCCTCTGGGCGCCCTCGCCCTGGCCGAGTTCTTCGACGAAACCAACCTGCCCAAGGCGATGCTTTCGGTACTGACCGCCAGGGCTGACGCAGCTGAGAAAATGGTTACCGACCCCCGGGTAGCGATGGTGTCATTCACGGGGTCCTCAGACGTAGGTTGGCACCTCCAGAGGCAAGCCGCCGAAAAACGCTTCACGCTTGAATTGGGGGGAAACGCCGCGGTCATCGTCCATGAGGATGCCGACGTCGATCATGCCGCCGCCAGAATTGCTGTCGGGGGCTACTACCAGGCGGGCCAGGCCTGTGTCGCGGTTCAGCGAGTCCTGGTCCACCGACCCGTCTACGAGGAGTTTGTGAACCGTTTGGTCAAGGAGGTGGCCCAGTTGAAGGTGGGCGATCCCCTCGACGAAACGGTCGATGTCGGACCCCTTATCGATCGGGAGGCAGCGAATCGGGTGGGTTCGTGGATTGACGAAGCCGTTGCCGGGGGGGCCCAACTCGTTCTTGGGGGCGCGGTCAAAGACGCGTTCGTCACACCGACCATCCTCACCGACACCACCCCGGACATGAAAGTCGTGCGCGACGAAGTGTTCGGCCCGGTAACCGCGGTGACCGCTTATGACACATTTTCCGAGGCCCTCGATCTCGTCAACGACTCGGAGTACGGTCTTCACACCGGAGTCTTCACCTCTGATGTGACCCGTGCCTTCGAAGCTCATCGAACGCTGAAGGTGGGCGGGATAATCCTCAACGACACCTCGGCCTTTCGTGCCGATCAGATGCCTTACGGCGGGACCAAGCGCTCGGGGCACGGACGGGAAGGGCTCCGCTACGCCATGGAGGACATGACCGAACCTCGAGCCTTGGTGTTCTCGGGGATCCCACTCTGATGGCGCGGTGGTGCACCGGTTCGGCCGGTTTGTTCCCTGGGGAGCCGAGGTGAGCACCACAGTCGGTTTCATCGGACTTGGCAACATGGGGGTCCCCATGGCGGCGCGTGTTGCCAGTGTTGGGTGGCCGCTGGTCCTATGGAATCGAACCGCATCCAAGTCCGAGAGTCTCGCCCGAGACCTGGATTGCACCGCAGCGGATACTCCAGGTCAGTTGGCAGAACGGGCCGACGTGATCATCACCATGGTCGCCGACGACTCGGCTCTCCAGGAGCTCTACCTGGGCGAGCCGAACATGCTGGACAGCCTCAAGCCGGAAACCTTGTGTATCGACATGAGCACCATCTCCCCGGCGCTTGCGGTTTCGCTAGCCGAGGCCCTCCGCCCCCGGAGGGCTCACTTCATCGACGCGCCGGTATCGGGAAGCGTGGCGGCAGCAAGCGCCGGCGAATTGACCATCATGGTCGGAGGCGAAGAAGAGATGGTCGAAGTCGCTCGTCCTCTACTCGAAGCGATGGGTTCAAAGATCTTCCATATGGGCTCACACGGAGCCGGTGCAACCATAAAGCTTGCGGTTAACAGCATCATCTACGGCCTCAGCCAGGCCCTATCCGAAGCACTGGTGCTGGCCGAACGCGCCGGGATCTCCCGCTCCCTCGCTTATGACGTGTTTGCTTCGAGCGCAGTCGCGGCACCGTTCGTGGCTTACCGGAGGGATGCCTTCCTCGACCCCGACCGCACCCCGGTGGCCTTCCGGATGGAGTTGGCGGGCAAAGACCTAGACCTCGTCCTCGACCTGGCGACGGAGGTCGGTGCAGCTATGTCCCAAGCCGAGCTGAACCGAGAGGTGATTCGACAGTCGATCGCCAGTGGACTCGGCGATCATGACATGTCCGCTGTAGCTGACTATTTGCGCAAGTCGAGCGGAATCGGCTCCCAGCGGTGAGCGAGAGCAGCGAACCGCTGGCGAATGTAAGAGTCATCGACGCCGCCCATGTCATTGCCGGCCCGGGAATCGCCACCCGGCTCTCCGATTTCGGCGCGGACGTGATCAAAGTGGAGCATCCCGAAAGTGGCGACACAACGAGGTCGTTGGGATGGGTTGCAGAAGAGGAGACCTTGTGGTGGAAGCACCTGGGCCGTAACAAGAAAGCACTCACACTCGACCTGAGTGCACCCGAGGGACAGGAGGTCTTCACCAGGCTGGCCGCAAGCGCAGATGTAGTCGTCGAATCGTTCCGTCCAGGCACAATGGAACGCTGGACCTTGGGCCCGGGGGACTTGTGCTCGGTCAATGAGCGGCTCATCTACGTTCGGGTGTCTGGATTCGGTCAAACCGGCCCCGACGCCGGCAAGCCGGGTTTTGGCACCTTGGCCGAGGCCCTGTCGGGGTTCGCCCACATCTCAGGCTTCCCCGACCAGCCGCCGGTTCTCCCACCGATCGCTCTCGCCGATGAAGTCGCCGCCCTTGTCGGTGCATTCGCGGTCATGGTGGCTCTCTTCGACCGGGAATGTCGGTCTGGATTGGGCCAGGTCATCGATGTTGCCCTGACCGAGTCATTGCTCCAACTGTTGGGGCCGATGCCGATGGCATACGACGTTCTGGGAGCCAACCCGCAACGGACCGGGAACCGGCTGCCGTATGCGGCTCCACGAGGCGCCTACCAAACCAGCGACGGGAAGTGGCTGGCACTATCCGGAACGTCGCAGTCGGTTGCTTTGCGGGTTCTCCGTCTGCTCGGTGGAGGGGAGCTCGCAGATGATCCCCGCTTCGCCACCAACGAAGCTCGCGTGAGAAACGTTGAAGAACTGGATCGGCTCATCGACAACTGGGTGGGCTGTCGGACCAGCCACCAGGCGCTAGCCGAATTCGCTGAGGCGGACGTCGCAGCTGCACCCGTCTACGACATGCAAGACCTATTCGCCGATGCTCAGTATGCCGCTCGACGGAGCTTGGTCGAGGTTGACGACCCGGATCTCGGAACTGTGCGAACTGTTTCCCCGCAACCGCAGATGAGCCGCACTCCCCCTTTTATCAAATATCTGGGCCGTCGACTTGGGGCCGATACCGACGAGGTACTCACGGACTTGGGTTATGACCCACTGGAGATACGGGCTCTGCACGACCGAGGAATAACTTGACCACAACGCCCCCGATCGGGTTCTGGCACTTCAGCTTCACGGTGGCCGACCTTGATCGATCCGTCGAGTTCTATTGCGAACTGATGCGGATGGAGTTAGTTCACACCCAAGTCCAGGACAACGCTTACACCCGCCGGCTCGTCGGTTACCCCGACGCCGTCCTCCGCGTTGCTCAACTCCGATTGCCTGGCGTGGGCCTACCAATATCCGGCCATCAGCTTGAGTTGGTCCAGTACGAGGAGCCGGTGTTGGATCCGGGGGACCAGGAAATCGGACGTCCCGGTGCGGCTCATCTCGCCTTCGCCGTTGACGACATCCATGAGTGGTATGCACGGCTCCGCCGGGCCGACGTGCAGTTTTTCTCGCCACCCAACCGAATTACAGCAGGTAAGAACGAAGGTGGATGGGCGGTCTACTTCCGGGACCCAGACCGCAATGTCCTCGAGGCGTTGCAACCCCCGCCGCCATTGGAAACTATCAAACCGAAATCGTGATATGCGCCATCTGAAACGATCGGCTC
>JBHJOQ010000015.1:0-50772 GCA_050329555.1 Acidimicrobiia bacterium
AACGGAGCTCACACACCGCCCCGGACGCGTCCCCATCCCAACTTGGAGTCAGTCCCCCTTACCTCCGCCCGCCTTTCGGCGAACCCACCAACCTTTCCCCCATTCGGCTTCGCCTCTGGGGGACAACGCTCGTAGCTCGCTTCGCTCGCTACTCGCTTGGCGCGTCTCCTTCTGACCAGCTTTGCATTTCTGCAGTGTCGAACAGGCGCGATTCGTCTGCGCTCCGCCTCCGCAGGTTGGCGATGCGGTCCGGGGGCGAAGTCACTTCAATCATTGCCTCGCTGGCCTCTTCCCAGGACTGTCCGAGGACTCTGGTCCGCCAAAGGTGGCCGGCGATGATCCGAACTGCAGCCGTGACCGGAACCGCGATGAGGACACCGAGCAATCCAGCTACCGAGCCTCCGATGATCAGCGCCAGCACGATCACCAGCGGCGAGAGTTTGACCCTCGTCCGCTGCACCAGAGGCGTGACCACGTGATTGTCGACCTGTTGGATGGCGGTGAAGATCACCACCGCCCAGATCGCCTGAGAGAGGTCTCCGGCGAGGAGCGCCACTCCTGCGGCGAGGGCGCCACCAACGAAAGGCCCGAGGAAGGGGATGAGGTTGAGCAGGCCGGCGAGCATGCCGATCAGCAGCCAGAACGGAAGATCTATCGCCCACATGCCAAGACTGGAGGCGATGCCAACGATGAGTGCCACGAGCAACTGACCCCGCACGAACGATCCCAGCGCCGTCCCCACCTGTCCGCCGACGAAGGCGGCTTCCGCCTTGTGCTCGGGAGGAGTCAGTTCCAGAACCTGAGTCCGATACTTGTCGAGGTCGATGAGGATATAGAGGGCAAGCACCGGGGCGAGGACGAACACCAGAACTGCCTCGGTCACCCCCCGGATCACGGTGCCGGCGCCAGCACCGAAACCGAAGAGCAGCTCCTGGAGCGTTTCCTGGTTGGTCGGGTCGTTGAGCCACTCCTCGATAGTCCCCTGGCTGAGGAATTCGTCGCCGTCGTAGCCGAAGCGTCCAGCGAGATCGCGGAGGCCGTCGACAATGCCGCCCCATAGTCGGGGGAGGTCTCCGATGAACTGAGCAGCCTGCTCCCGAATCGTGGGTAGGACCAGCACGACCAGGGCGACAACAAGCCCCAGGAGCGCCACAAGGGCAAAAATGGCGCTGAACACTCTCCGGAACCCGACACGGTCGAAGGCACGCACCGTCGGCTCGAGGATGAAGACAAGACCCGCAGCAAATGCCAGCGGGAGCCAAATGATGCGGATCGTCCCGGCGACATAGAGAAAAACAGCAAAGAGAGCGATTCCACCGACCGCTGTCCAGACGATCAGGGCGCTACGTCTGAGGCGATCCGACGGCACCCGGCGAGTGTACCAATGTGCCCATCACCGGACGCGAATCTCTACCACGGCGCCGTCGGCGATCGAAACCACCCATCCCTGGCCTTCGGTTGGCGACGAAGACCCGGTATCGGTACGGGTCCAATCGGTCGGGATTTCGGCGGGGCCGACCACCCGCACCGGGACACCATCGGGGATATGGACCACGAAATCTCCTGACACAGTCACGGGTGTGCTCTGAATGGCCGTGCCGAGGTGCACCTCGCCGCCTCCGGTCAACTGCAGGTTGTTCAGTGTCAACGCGGTCAGGTCGGCATCGATGTGCCCCTCGAGAGTCAGGGTCCATGACGGCAGAGCAGACAGCCCGACGCTCCAACCAGCCCACAGGAACAGACCGGGATCCTCAGATGGTGAGAGCACGACAGAGACATCACCATCCTGGGAACGCTCGATGGCGAAGGGCGCCGCGATGTTGCCGCCGCGACGCAACGGTTCGACGGTGTAGAGGACCCCGGTCGTCCCGGTTCCGACGACCACGTGACCCCCGGGGACACGCGCAGACAGACCGGCGGAGTCGAAACCCGAGTCAGGGCTTCCGGTGAGGAGACCCGCCGACGACGGCATCAGCATCGAGCCTTGAAGATTGGCGATCACGAACACTGCCGCCACTGCGACAGAGGCCACCGCCACCAGTCCTCCGAGCCGTAGCGAACCCACCTTCCTGCCTCGGGCCCAGATCCCGATCGCAACCAGCGCCACCCATAGTGGCCACCAGGACGCAAAATCGACCGCAATCGCCCGGCTGAGGAATCCGGTGGCAACGAGGCCCACGACGACCAGAGCCGTGACTGCAGGCAGAATCCAGGTCCTGCCGCCCCGTTTCCGGGGAGCGGCATGGGTCATTCCTGGTATCCGGAACCCAGCACGACCACAAGATCGGCCCCCGGCTTCAGCGTCTCGTCGGGCAACGGCTCGACGAGAGTCTCGGTGCCGCTGTTCTCGAGCATGAATTCGGCCAGGGTGTTGGCTTCGGCGGAGAAACCCTCGCGGAACCAGATCCGGGTTGGATCCTGTTCGGGACGGAAGTCGTCGGCCTGCAGCATCTGATACCCGAGGTCGGCAAGGACCTGGGTGAACCGCCCCGCAGCCCCGCTGATCGCGACCGAGTTCAACACCACAACCCTGACATCCTCGTTGGCCCGCACCGGGACTGTCGGCGATGTTGTCGTTGTGCTGGTTTCTACGGTCGGCTCGGTTGTGGAGCTTTCCCCGACTGTCGTCGAGGTCGTCGTTGTCGATGTCGTCGAGCTGGTGGTGGTCGTCTCTGAGACCGTGTCACCTGCGAACAGGAAGAGGAGGAAGAAGACCAGCGCACCCACGCCAACAATCCCCAAGACCATGATCGCCAGATCGCGGTAGAAATTCCCGTCCTCCCCCGCGTGACGCCCCTTGTTTGCCATCAGCCAACCGCCTCTGCCCGGCCCGAGGGATCGATGATTCGTCGGAGTCGCCGCACTGTCATTGGATCATAGGTTGTGGCACGCTTATCAGTAATCAGCCTTCTCAGGCGTGAGTAATAAGCCTCAGCGGTAAGCCCGAGGTCCATCTCGATTGATCGGTCCTTGGGACCTGTTTGATTGGCCCATCCCCTTTCGTAGTCGAGGACAGCCCTGTCCATGTCGTCGAGCATCGAATCCAGCGTATTTGCAGTCGGGTTCCTACCGGGGCATTTAGCCCGGTTTGTCGGGGCCCGGCCGGGTGGGGAGTTTCGGGAAGTCGCGAAAAGCAGGTATGAGATGGATCGAACATTTGTTCGACGCGACGGCTAGGTTGTCGGGACGATGTCCGACATCAGCGTTCACCGGTTGAACAGCGAATGGGAACGGCTGCGCCTCAAATACAGGATTGCCGGCTCCCCGCCCGGTCTCGATCGCCTCCTCCTCACCTCGCGCCGCAAACAGGCCCGGCTCCGGGACCTCCGTGCCCGGCTTGCCGTCATCCAGGCCGAAGTCGATGCCCTCGATGTCGAGGTCACCGGGCTGGACAAGACCATCCGCTTCTTTCTCAGCGATGTCATCAGACAGATAGAGAAGGAACATGGCCCATCCTGGTCACCGGCGCCGATGCTGGGCTTTCGGATGTGGGAGATGAAGAACGGCCAATTCCACGGGTACCGGGTCCGATGGGAGCACCGAACTCTGTCTGCAATCTGCGCCGGCGGCGCCACCAACGAGGATGTTCCGCACACCGAAGGACAATGTGCCGACCCACCGTGTGGCATCTATGCAGCGAAGGGTGTCGACCGGCTCATCTCCTCCCACGCCGGCATCGAGTCGATGGCGATCGGCCTGGTTGCCATGACCGGAAAGGTGGTCGAGCACGAGCACGGCTGGCGGGCAGAACGCGTCACCGTCCTCGCTCTCACGTTTGCCAGGAGCGGGAGGTTCTTCGCCACCGAAGACCCAGAGGAGATCGAGATCCTCTTCCAGGGGATCGGGCTGTCTGACGAATGGCACCTCACCGGAGAGGCGGGCCCATCGCTCACCGGTTGCATCGAGGACACGATGGCCGCATACGTGAAAGAACAGGAAAGGAAGCAGACAGGATGGATATTGGAAAGCCCCAACGAGTTATAGAGGTCGAGCCCGAAGTTCCGACGCCAGCTCCCGCAGAGCCGACTCCTGCGCCGCATCCGGTGGAGGCACCGTCCAAGTAGCGGTCAGTCCCGGGTGACGTGAACTCCTTTCTGACCTCAACCTGACCCATCGAAGAACTCGAGGAGAACATTGCCACCGTGCTCCTCCCCTTCCGGGTCGGACGGGTGACGCCTATCCCGATCGGTGAGGGCTGCGGTCAGGTTGACCCACGGCCCGTAATCGTCTGCGTACCCCTGAGCTATCGCGTATTCAGTTGTCTCCCAGGAAAACCGAGAATCGATGTCGGAGTCTTTCCAGGTAGTCAAAGAAGACGGGTTGGTGCCCCAAGGGTCCAACGCCACGAGATCAGCCGCGTCACCGTCGCCGGGGTCAGTGGCGAAGTAAGTGTTCATCGGTGACCACCAGATGAACTCCACCGTGGGGAACCTCGTGGTTATCTGGTCGTAGACCTCATCAGCCCATGCCTCGAAATCGGTAGCGTCGTAGACGCCTTCCCACGACCCGGCAAACCCCAGGAACACCCACACGGCCTTGTAGCCACCAACCGGCTCCGCCCTTTCGACATTCGACCAAGCATTCTCGAAGTCTTCCTCGGTTGGGTCACCCCAGACGCGGGCGTGCTGTCCGCCCTGGTTGACGGCCACGACCCGGTCCTGAGACGACATAGCCCGGTAGGCGTCGACCATCGAAGACGAGTTCGAGTGGCCGATAACAGCAATCTCGTCGGCCGGCAACGACGGAACCGCACGGGTACTGGTGGTTGCCGTTGGGCTAGCGGTGGTCGTCACGGCCGTTGTCGTAGTCGTACTGGACGTGGTCACCTCGTCCGCAGCGTCGCCAGCGCAACCTACAAGCAGGAGGGCCAGCATCAGACCAAGTGATCTCACTAGTGGTGACAGTACGGCTCCATTCGCTCGATAGTCGACGGCAACCGCCGAACCTGCTGACGCAACTTGCCTCGGAGCCGGGTACCGGATTTGAACCGATGACCTGCTGATTACAAATCAGCTGCTCTACCAACTGAGCTAACCCGGCCTGTTCGCAGCTAGGTGCGAGCCCGCATTATCTCAAATATCGCCAACGCAGCGGAAACCGACGCATTGAGAGACTCAGTCTCCGCTGTCATCGGTATGGCGACGATCACATCGCAACGCTTCGCGGTGAGGTGGCTGAGGCCTTCCCCTTCGGCTCCGATCACCATTGCCACCGGCTCGGTGAGCAACTCGAGGCCGAACAGCGACTGGTTACCACCAGCATCGAGACCCACAGCCCAGACACCTCCTGTCTTGAGCCGCTGCAACGCCTCGGGGATCGAACCGACGACTGCCACCGGGAGGCGCTCGAGGGCGCCGGCAGCTGCCTTGAACGCAGCCGCGGACAGCGGCGCCGAACGCCGGCCCGACATCACCAGGCCGGAGCATCCACCGGCGAGGGCGCTCCTGGCGATGGCACCGACGTTCTGCGGGTCTTCGAGATGATCGAGAACCAGCACCGAGGCAGTTTCTGTGGCCAGGGAGTCGAGGTCAACGGGAAGGATCGGGGTGCAGTCCGCCACCACACCCTGCGGCGCCTCGGTCTCTGCGATGACGCGGGTGTCGTCCACGAGCACGGTTCTCGCCTCGCCTACTGCATCGATGAGCCGGGCGATCTCCTCCCGGGACCGACGTTTCCTCTCGACCGTGAGTCGCTCCACCCGACCGGCTGCGACGGCAGCGGCAACCGAATGGAGGCCCTCGACCCTACTTCCGTAACCAGCGCGTGCCATCGGGGCCGTCCTCCAGAATGATGCCGGCGGCGTCAAGCCCACCTCTGATCGCGTCTGCGTCGTCGAAGCGCCGCTCCGAGCGCGCCTCGGACCTCTTCTCGATGAGGGCGCTCACGGTTGCCTCGAGGTCGCCGCCTCCGACGTCGAACCGGGAGGCAAGGTCACCAAGGTCGATAGTGGTCTCTTCGGGCAGGGTCCCTTCGTCGAGACCGAGGACGTCAATAATCTCCGCGACAGCGCCGAGCAGCGCCGACGCATCTCCGCGGTCGTCGAGCAACTTGTTGCCCTCCCGTACCGACTCAAAGAGAACCGATACCGCCTGGGGTGTGCCGAAGTCGTCATCCATGGCTGACTCGAAGCGGGCCATCACCTCGGGGTCCGGTTCGCCGGCCACACCCCGTTCTCGAAACCGGTCGAGACGATCGAGCGACTCGGCCGCCTCCTCGACCAGGTCCTCGGTGTATTCGAGTGGCGACCGGTAGTGGGCTCGCACCATCAACATGCGCAGGGCCCGACCGCCCACCTTCCTGGCCAGGGAGTCGAGATCGACGAGGCGGCCGGTCGACTTCGCCATTTTCTCGCCACCGAGATTGACCATTCCATTGTGGAGCCAGTACCGGGCGAAGGTCCCACGCGTCGCTCCCTCCGACTGGGCGATCTCGTTCTCGTGGTGGGGGAAGATAAGGTCGGTTCCGCCGCCGTGGATGTCGAAGCCCTGCCCGAGGTACTTCCCGGCCATTGCCGAGCACTCGATATGCCAACCCGGCCGGCCCTCACCCCAGGGAGAGTCCCAACACGGCTCGCCCGGTTTGGCCCCTTTCCACAGGGCGAAGTCGAGCGGGTCGTGTTTCGCTTCGCCAACCTCGATCCGGTAGCCGGAGCGGAGCTCGTCGGGGGCGTGGCCGGAGAGCTTCCCGTAAGACTCCAGCGCCCTGACCGCAAAGTAGACATCACCGTCCGATTCGTAAGCAAGCCCCCGATCGATCAACGTCTCGATCAGCCCGACGATCTCCTCGATCGTCTCTGTTGCCTTGGGCTCATGGTCGGGGTCGGGAACCCCCAACGCTGCGTAACCCTCCCTGAACTTTTGAGCCATCGTGATTGCCAATTCTTCAACCGGCACTCCCGACTCTTCGGCAGCTTTGATGATCTTGTCTTCGATGTCGGTGACGTTGCGGACCAGGGTCACCTCGAAGCCCTTCCAGGTCAGGTAGCGGCGGATGACGTCGAAAGCGACCGCCGATCTCCCGTGTCCCACATGGGGCTCGGATTGGACGGTGGGGCCACAGAGGTAGATGCCGACCTTGCCCTCATCCCGGGTCTGGAAAGGCTGGAGGGTGCGACCGAGCGTGTTGTAGACCTGGAGCATGCGCAGGTGATGTTATCGGGAGTCGGGCTGCTTTCCGTTTCCTCCACGTCTCACATGTGAGTCGCTGCGCCTTAGGAACGGATTATGAAGTCGGGAGTACGCTGACCACCGCGACTGCTGCGACGCCTTCGGAGGTTCCGGTGAAGCCGAGGCCGTCGGTGCTGGTGGCTTTTACCGACACGAGGTCGGGGGGGATGCCCAGCGCGGAGGCGAGGTTCTCCCGGATCGCCTGGCGGTGCGGGGCGACCCTGATGTGCTCGGCGATAACGGTGGCGTCGACGTGGGATATAGCAAAGCCCGCGGCTCCCGCCATCCCTGCCGCCTCGCTGAGGAGGCCGAGCGAGGAGATTCCGTGAAACCTGGGGTCGGCGGACGGGAAGTGCTCACCGAGGTCGCCGAGGACACAGGCACCGAGAATCGCGTCGGTTATCGCATGGGCGAGGACATCACCATCGGAGGTGGCGGATAGGCCGTGGGTGTCGGAGACTGCAACGCCGCCGAGGAGGAGTGGTGGCTCTTCATTGAGGGCATGGGCATCGAAACCCCAGCCAACCCTGGTTGTGACAACCGGGGGCTCCGGACTCAACTTTCGTCTTCGATCTCGATCTCGGGCAGGGCCCGGTCGATCTTCTTGATCGCTTCGTCCTCGTCGACCTGGAGGCTGAAGGCGATCTCGGAGCTAAGCGTGGTCCGGGCCTTGGAGAGCATGCGCTTCAGCGCCGGGCTGATGCCTTTGGTCTGCTGGGCGTAGGAGAGGTCGCGGACCACTTCGGCAACCTGGAAGATGTCACCCGAAGTCATCTTCTCGGTGAGCACCTTGTACCAGCGGGACCAGTTCGACCCGGCCTCCTCGGGCTCTTCCTTCAACGACTTCAAGACCTCACGTGACTTCGTCTTCGAGATCACGGGCCGGATCAGGTCTTCAGCCTTGTCGAGGGGGACCATCACGGTGAGCTGCTCGGTGGCGATCTCGAGTATGTAGTAGTCGATCTTCTCGCCGGCGAACTCCTGTTTGACCCTTTTCAGGACTGTTGCCGCCCCGTGCTGGGGGTGAACGACTTTGTCGCCGTTGGAATACCTTGCAGTTCTTGTTGCCATATACGGAGACGCATTGTAACGGGCGCCAGCCTCAACCCGTCAGCGGCTGCCATCCGTTTGCCATCGACTGCAAACGCTCGAAGTATGTGAGCAGCTGGTCGGCCCGGGCCTCCCCTACACCCTCCACCGATATCAGGTCTTCTTTGTGCGCCCTGAGGATCCGTCCCAGCGTCTTGAACTGTTTGACCAGGTCGTTCCTCACCGGATCAGGCAGGCGTCCCGCCTGGGAGAGAATACGGTGCCCACGCGGCTCAGCAGGTTCGTCGATGTCAGGTAACCCCAGCTCAAGGCCGATGCGCGACAGGTCCTCGAGGTCACTGCCCTGGAGCTCGGCCAGCCGCTCGTAGGCCTTTTGCACCGAACCCGACCGCATCGGCTTCAGATAATCCTGCAGGGCCAGGCGTATCGTCAATTCCACCCCGACCAGGAGGTCATGAAGCTGTAGGGAGACAATCCGGCCCTCGTCTCCTAGCGTGGAGGCCCTTGCTGCCACCAGGTCTCCGAGACGCTCGACCAGCACGGCCCGCTGGATGACGGTGAGAACGTGGCGGAATGTAGCAAGCCCGGAGACTTCGAAGCGGGTCAGGCGCATTTCGGCGTCATCGAGACGGCGGCGGAGGCGGTCGAGGCTCTGCAACTCCTGGTTGACGTGGGCTGCGACCTCGGTCGGATTGGCCAGCTCGACCTTCTGCCCCTGGTAGAAGAGGGTCGCGATGTGACGTCCCTCGCTGACCGCGATCACCGCTTTCCCGGTCTGCACCGCCAAACGTTCGGCTGTGCGGTGCCTCGCCCCGGTCTCGTCGGTATCGATCGAGCCGTCAGGGATGAAGTGCACCGCAGCGTTGACAATTCGGTTCCAAGAGTCATCGAGAACAATTCCGCCGTCCATCTTGGACAGTTCGGCGAGACGGGCCGGTGTGAAAGAGGAGGAGCGCAAGGCGAACCCTCCCGAACTGGCTTCGTCGACCTCGGGGCCGTGACCGAGCACGACGAGGCCGCCCTTGCCCTGCTGGATTATGCGCTCGAGAGCACGCCGCATCGGGGTTCCGGGCGCAAGACGTTCGAGCATTTCCTGGATCGATTGGCCACCCACGGGCTTCAGGCTATCACTTGAGCATGGCTTCGGCCTAGATCAAGCCACCGCTGCTGAGAGCGTCCCTGAGCCGGATCGGCTCCCCCGCACCGGGCGAGATACGCCGGGTCACACCCATCCGGTCCAGCTCCTCAACCCGCCGCGATTCGAACGGAATGCCGCGCACCTCGCCGGCGAGGCCGACTTCGCCGTATGCAGCCACCCGCCCCAGCGGTCGGTCGACACGGGAGGAAGCGATTGCCAGGGCCATAGCAAGGTCACATCCGGGGTCGTTGATCCTCCAGCCGCCGACCACGTTGACGTAAACCTCATTTTGGTAGAGCTTGAGCCCGGTGTGTCGGTCGAGCACAGCGATCACCTGGTTGACCCGGGTCGGGTCGAGGCCGCGGATGGAGCGGCGAGGCTGGGCCTGGTTCGTCTCCGTCACCAGGGCCTGAATCTCGACAAGAACCGCCCGTCGCCCTTCTACTGCCGGGTAGACCACCGTCCCCGATACTTCCGATTCCCATCCGGATAGGAAAACCTTCGAAGGATCGTCCACCTCGACCAGGCCCTCGTTCTGCATATCGAACATACCGGAGACATGGGTTGGGCCGAAACGGTTCTTAAGCGAGCGGAGAACACGAAAGCCCCGGTCGGGATCGCCTTCGAGATAGAGGACAACGTCCACCATGTGCTCGAGGAGCTTGGGCCCGGCGATACCGCCATCTTTGGTCACATGGCCGACCAGCACCACCGGGATGCTCGACTCCTTGGCCAGGCGAACCAATCGTGCCGCCGATTCCCGCACTTGAGCGACGCCTCCGGGCGCCCCGGAAAGCTCGCGAATCCCAACCGTCTGAATCGAATCGACGACGAGGAAGTCGGGCCGCGTCTTCTCGGCGAGAGCGACTATCGCGTCGGTGTCGTCGTCGGAGACCAGCTGGATCGAGTCGCCTTCGATTCCCAAGCGCTTCGCCCTCATCGCTACTTGGTGCGCCGACTCCTCGGCACTGGCGATGAGAACAGATCCGCCTTTCCCGGAGACGAAACCTGCGACCTGGAGCAGCAGCGTCGACTTGCCCACGCCCGGTTCGCCACCGACGAGGATCACCGACCCTGCCACGATCCCACCGCCGAGGACACGGTCGATCTCACCCCAACCGGTGCGGAACCGCTCCCCGATGGTGTCCCTCGCCTCGTCGAGCCCGACCGCGATGGCGACGCTCTGATTGCGCCGCACCACCGAAGATTCCTCGGTTAGGGGGCGGTCAACGCCACACTGTGGGCAGAACCCCATCCATTTCGGGGAGCTGTGCCCACAAGAGTCGCATCGGAAAGCCATTGGTTTTGAGTGTCTCGGTTAACGATTACGTAGTTTGGTGGTAAGAATCAAGATTGCCGCTCCTGCCAGGAGTAGTGCCATACCCCCGAGGGCTGACGACCAGCTCCATGGTTCATAAGTCCTGATGGCGAAGACAAGCATGTCCGTGGCACAATAACTGCGAAGGAGGGTTGTGGCGGTACGCAGATGTAAACAGTGCGACGCGAGCGTCGCTGCAGACGAGCAGTTCTGCCCTGATTGTGGTGCCTTCATGGACCCTCTCAGTCCTGAGATCCACGGCAACATCATTTCGGTCAGCTCCAGCGGTTTTGAGACTTTCCAGCTCAGCGAGCCTCCGGAAGAGCCTAAGCGGCGCCCCGAACGAGGCTCCCATGGTCCGGGGAACTCGATCCAGTGCCCCTCTTGCGGAGCGACCAACCCGTCGACGAACCGTCACTGCGAGGAATGTGGCGCCCGCCTGAGCCAGGCCCCTCTCCCCACCGCCCCGCGCCCCGCGGTCCAGGCCACGGCGGGCGTCCGTGCCGCCCTGGCGATCAGTGGACTCCTCTTCGGCGTGGTGATTGTGGCTCTGGCCTTCAATGTGCTCGGCGGCGAAGACACCCCGACATCGACCACGGTTGCAGCTACTTCGACCACTGCCCCAACCGTGGAAGAGAATGGGCCGATCCCCGTCATCAGCGAGACCTGCTCCGTCGAAGGCATCTCATCGTTCGTCTGCGCCAACGTGACCTCGGGCACCGAGGACTCCTACCAGGTCAACTGGGAGCAATTGCAGGCCGAAGGCGGGGTCATCACGATCCGGCTCACCTTCGACCAGCCCATGGTCGTCCAGCAGATATTGTGGAGGAATCTCACCGACGCGGTTCGCTTCCAGCAGAACTTCAGGCCGCGAGGGCTAGTCATCACCGCCTCCGACGCCATCTCCGACGTCGCCCACGAGTTGGAGGATGTTCCCGGCGAGCAGGTGATCTCCTATGCGGCTGTGGGCGCCAACTGGATCGAGTTCAAGATCACCAGCGCCTGGGTGGCGACACTCACCGAAGGCAACGTTTTCCGGGAGATGGCAATCGATGAGATCACCATCATCGGCCGCCCCCAGGCGGCGGTCACCAACACCACAGCCACCACCTCGACCACTGCTCCCTAGCCTGCGCTACGCAGGCTGCAGCGAAAGCTGGATCGATCCCACCCCGCGGAAGACCAGACTCTCTATGCGCTCGCCTGTGCTCTCAATCCCGAAGGACTTCACCTGGTCGGCCAGAGCCTGCAGTGCAGCCTCGATCTCGATCCTGGCGAGCGGTGCGCCAACACAGAAGTGGAGCCCTGCGCCGAAGGAGAGATGGGGGTTGGGAGCGCGTCCCAGGTCAAGGACGTCAACGGTGGGTCCATAGATCTCGGGGTCGTGGTTCCCTGATCCGAAGAGAAGACCAACTTTGGAGCCTTTGGTGAGCCCGGCGCCCTCCACCAACGCTGCATCATCGAGGACCCAGCGCTCAAACATCTGCAACGGCGAGTCGAAACGGAGCAGTTCGTCTGCGGCGGCCGCCGCATCCACTTCCCCATCACGAAGACGCTGAAATTGATCAGGGTTGGCAGAGAGGGCGAGAATGGCGTTACCTATTGCATGGACGGTGGCCTCGTGACCGGCATTGAGTGTGAGGATGGAAGTGGCAACGATCTCCTCATCGGTCAGGGTGTCGCCTGACTCCTCGACGTCGATCATGATGGATATCAGGTCGGTGCCGCGGTTGGCCCGCCTTTGGACAATCTGGCCTTCGATGAAGGCAACAAAATCCTGCGTTGCCCGCTCAGCGGCTTCTCCGTCCGCATCGGAGACGTTCTTGTCGAACACCTTCACGATTTCGTTGCTCCACTTCACCAACATCGGATGGTCTTCGTCAGGAATTCCCATGAGGTCGGCGATCATCAGGAGAGGTATCGGGGTAGCGAAGTCGGTGATGGCTTCCATACTCCCCGCTTCTAACGCCTCGGTGACAAGACGCCTGGCAACAGCGTCGAGTGCCGGACGAAACGACTCCGACGAGCGACGGCTGAGTGCTTTGGAAACCAGCTTCCGCAGGCGGGTGTGACGCGGAGGCTCGAGGTCGATGAAAGACTCCCGGATGTAGCGGGTCCATGTCGGCCATTGCGGCGGGTAGACACGCCGGTAGAGAGAAGGCTCGATATCTTCGACTTCAAGGTGGTGCCTGAAGTCACGGCCAAACCGTGACCGATCCTTCAGAATCGAACTGATCGAATCGTGCCTGGCAACGAAGGTGAGGTCCCACTCGTCGTCGTGGAACACCGGAGACTCTTCCCTGATTCGCCGGTAGGTGGGGTAGGGGTCGGCAAGAAACTGCGGATCGTATGCATCGAAAGCAGCCGTCATCTTCACACCATCATCGCATGCCAAAGAGACCAGCCGGATGCCGTTATCGCGGCTCGCCTTTCACGTACCGAGCGCCGTCGGCAGCAGGCATTCGCAGCCGCTGCGAAGCCGCGGCAAGGACAAACAGTGTGATCAGGTACGGGGTGGCTGATAGCAGCTGGTTGGGCACGGTGTCGATAGCGGAATACGTCAAGATGAGGATGACCCCGATTACCACCTGGATCAGAGCGGCTCGGTGCCGTTTCTGCCACCAGTAGTAAATAGCGGCAAGCACCAGGCCGATTCCGACCGCCAGGATGAACGACCGCACCACATCCGGACCTCGGAAGCGAAGCGAGTCGCCGAACCCGAAGACCAGGGAACCGACAAGCACGCCCGACGGGAGCCAGTTCCCGAAAATCATTGCACCGAGGCCGATGAACCCACGTCCGCCCGACATACCCTCCCGGTAGATGCCTGCCTGGACCAGGACGAGGAATGCACCGGCCATCCCGGCGAGGGCACCGGAGATGATCACCGCGTAATACTTCATCCTGAGCACCGGCACACCGAGAGATTCCGCAGCCCAGGGATCCTCCCCGCAGGACCGGAGACGCAAGCCCCACGGTGTCTTCCAGAGCAGCCACGCGCTGAACGGGACTATCGCCAGCGCAACAAGGGTCACCCAGCTGACGTCACCGAAGAACCCCCCGGCGATGCGAGCGATATCGGAGATGTAGAAAAGATCGAGTCCAGCGACCCACCCGAAGAAATCCGGCGTCTGCCACCCGAAGAGTTCGGCGCCGGTGAGGAATGGCAGGTCGATGTTCCCTATCCCCTGCACCGGAGGCGACTGGACGACAGAACCCCCCGTGCCCGGTGTATAGACGATCGACGACAGGAAACGCATTCCGCCGAGGCCGAGAATATTGATCGCCACGCCGGAGATGATGTGATCGACATTGAAAGTCACGGTGGCGATTGCATGCAAGAGGCCGAAGAACGCCCCTCCGATAACTCCAATGAGCAGGCCTTCCCATGGGCCGAAAATCCAGCTACCCCAGGCCGCGAACCAGGTCCCGGCGATCATCATGCCCTCGAGCCCGATATTGACGACACCGGCACGCTCCGCGTAGAGGCCCCCGAGGCCAGCGAGGAGGATGGGCATGGCAAGACGTAGCCCGGCGCTTGCGGTGCTCGACGAGGTCAGATCGGATGTCCCGGTGAAGATCTGGGTCACGGTGAGGATGGCAACCCCGACCAGGGCGACCAGCATGATCTTCATGGGCCGGCTGATCGACCGCGACTTTTCCACGACTCTCTCCGCGGTAGCAGTCATGCCGCCACCTCCGCCCGGTCGGAGTCCGTTGCGCGGGCCGCTGCATCAACAGTGCGCCGCACCACGTATCGCGAAATCAACTCATAGATGATGACCACGGCGAGCACGACAATGCCCTGGATGATGGTGACGATCTCTCGGGGCACATTCTCCAGGTCGAGGATCAGAGCGGCTCGCTCCATGAAGCCAAAGAGGACGGCACCGAAGGCCATCCCGACCGGGTGGTTGCGGCCGAGCAAGGCGACGGCGATGCCGGCAAATCCGAAGCCACCGGGGAAGTCCTGGGGGTACTGGTGATAGAAACCGAGCAATTGCGACATCCCGACCAGGCCGGCGAGACCCCCGGAGATGAGCAACGTCTTGTAGATCATCCGGTTCGGGTCAACGCCTGAAGCCTGTGCGGCAGTCGGGTTGATCCCGCTTGCCCTCAAGTCGAATCCGAACCGGCTCCGGCTCACCAGGTAGTGGTAGAAGATCCCGAGACCGATCGCGATGATCACAAACCCGTGCAGCTGCACCCCTCCCCTGGGCTCCACGCCGAACCACGCCAACACCGGGTTGAGAGATGGGACCCACCCCGATTCGGGTATCAGGGTGGTGGCGATAGTCAGCCCGGCCGTGTCGGACCGGAAGTAGTTGATGAAGAGGTAGGCGCTGAGACTGAAGGCGATGAAGTTCAGCATGATCGTCGAGATCACCTCATGGACTCCCCGTTTCACTTTGAGCCAGGCTGCCAGCCAGTTCCAGAAGGCGCCAACTGCGACCGCGACTATCAGGATGGAGAGGACGTGGAGCACAGCGGGAATCGAGTACAGCGCGCCGACTGTCGCCGCCACCAGCGCCGCCAGCAGATAGGCGCCTTCGACTCCGATGTTGAACAACCCCATCTTGAACCCGACCCCAACTGCGAGGCCGGAGACGAACAGTGGGACTGCCCGGTTGACCATCGATATGAGCGACTCGGTGCTCGTCCCGAACCTGAACATCGAGAGATACGCATCGATCGGGTTGATGTCTACGAGCAAGAGCGCAAGGGCCGCAATACCGAAAGCGATGACCAGTGCCACGGCGGGCGCAACGAACGTAGTGAGCAACCGGCCGCCTTTCATGAGGGCTGCTCGGCAGTCGCTCCGGTCATGTGGATTCCCAGGGTCTCCGGGGTCACCTCGTTGGGGTCCAGCTCCGCCACGAGACGGCCCTCGAACAGGACATGGATGGTGTCGGAGAGGCCGATCAATTCGTCGAGGTCGGCCGAGATGAGAAGGATTCCCATACCGTTGTGCCGTGCGGTCTTCAGCTCCTCCCAAACCGCTGCCTGTGCCCCAATGTCGATGCCCCGGGTCGGTTGGGCTGCGATCAGCACCTTGGGGTTGGCGATGATCTCGCGTCCCACCACCAGTTTCTGCTGGTTTCCACCGGAGAGTGCAGCGGCGGGGACGTCGGGCCCAGGAGTCATCACATCGAAGCGACGGATGATTTCCTCGGTTTGAGTGCGCGCGCCCTTCCGATCAATCCACATCCCTTTGGCATAGGGTGGCCGGTTCTGATGCCCGAGGGCAGCGTTCTCCCAGAGCGGAGAGACGAGGAGAAGTCCCTGCCGCTGCCTGTCTTCGGGAATAAACCCGATACCTGTGGCGCGCCGGTCGAGAGCATCGAGGCCGACAATCGATTTGCCTTCGATCTTGAGCTCCCCGGTGGCTCCCGGGACAAGGCCGATCAGTGAATCGACCAGGGGCGCCTGCCCGTTGCCTTCAATCCCCGCAACACCAACGATCTCCCCCTTGTGCACCTCGAAACTGATGTCCGACAGCACAGGCTTTCCGCTATCGCCGGCCACCGACAGGTCACTCACGCTAAGGATGACGTCTTCCTGAACTGTCGACTCCCTCGTCTCAGGAGAAGGAAGCTCCGATCCGATCATCATCTCGGCGAGTTGCTTGACGTCCACCTCGGTGGCTCCCACGGTCCCGACGGTCCTTCCATCGCGGATGACGGTGATCCGGTCGGCGATCTCGAGGACCTCGTCTAGCTTGTGCGAGATGAAGATCACCGTCTCGCCCTCCCCGGTCAAGTCCTGTATCGAGCTGAAGAGATCTTCCACTTCCTGCGGGACCAGGACCGCGGTCGGTTCGTCGAGGATCACGAGCCGCGCTCCGCGGTAGAGCACCTTGAGTATCTCCACTCTCTGCCGTTGTCCGACCGAAAGCTTCTCTACTTTTACGGTCGGGTCCAGCTTCAATCCGTAGCGGGAACCCAGGTCCCGGATTCTCTCGTTCGCTCCTTTGAAGTCAATCTCCACACCAGCCCGCGGCTCGGAGCCGAGGATCACGTTCTCGGTGACTGTGAAGTTGTCGGCCAGCATGAAGTGCTGGTGAACCATTCCGATCCCGACGTCAATCGCATCCTTCGGGGTTTTGAACGCCATAAGGTCGCCGTTGACCCGGATCTCCCCTTCGTCGGGCCTGATCATGCCGTAGATGATCTTCATCAGCGTCGACTTGCCCGCCCCATTCTCGCCAACGATGGCGTGGACTTCACGTGGTCGAATACTGAGCGCGATGTCCTTGTTGGCAACAACTCCTGGATACCGCTTGGTAATGCCCGTAAGTTCGAGGAGCGGAGTTTCTGCCACGTAGTTTCTTTCACATAGAAAAGCGCCGGGCTCAGATTTCTCTGAGCCCGGCGCAAATTAGCAGGTTGACCTGCGCCAGCCCTTACGGAGTCTCGGGAACCTCGATCTCACCTGAGATGATCTGAGCGGCATATGTGTCCAGATCAGCAGCGATGTCATCGATGAAACCACCCGAGGTCGAGTAACCGACGCCGTCCTCGGCGAGGCCGAAGCGCTCCGGCCCACCGGTGAAGTTGCCCTCGAGGAAGTCAAGGATCGTCTCACCGACTGCAACATCGACGCGCTTGAGCATCGAAGTGAGGATGTGCTCCTGGAGAGCCTCGTCGCCAACCGACACATACTGGTCGGCGTCGACACCGATCGCCCATAGGTGCTGGTCATCCGTGGAGAGCTCGTCGGCGGCCTGGAAGAGCCCGAGGCCGGAACCACCCGCAGCGTGGAACACCACGTCTGCACCCTGGCCGTAAAGCGCCAACGCTGCTTCCTTGCCTTTTACCGGATCGTTGAAGCCGCTGAAGTCAGGGACCTGGGTCAGGTATACGGCGGGAAGGATGTTGATGTCGGGGTCGGCGGCGAGGGCGCCTGCCTCGAAACCGGCCTGGAACTTCTCGATGAGCCCGATCTGGACGCCACCGATGAACCCGATCGTCCCGGTTGTCGACTTGAGTGCCGCAGCGGCACCGACAAGGAACGACCCTTGCTCTTCAGAGAAGAGCAAGCAGCGGACGTTGTCCATCTCCACAACGGTGAAGGTGTCATCCTGGGGGCAGTCGTCGGTGATGGCGAACATGACATCGGGAAAATCGGTCCCAACACGCCAAACGTTCTGAGCGAAAGCGAAACCGTTGGCAATGATCAGGTCGTGCCCTGACTCAGCCAGCAGATTCAGGTTCTCTTCACGGTTCGACCCATCGGCGTCCGGTGCCAGCTCCTGCCCGGTGTATCCGTACATGGCCTGGCCGTCGTCGTATGCGGCGGCTGCTAGGTCGTTGAAGGAGAGGTCCCCACGTCCACCGACGTCGAATGCCATTCCGATCTCGACCCCTTCGCCGATCATCTCGCCCGCTGTCGTGGTCGTCTCTTCTCCGGCTGGGGTGGTCGTGGTGTCGCCACCGTCTTCATCGCCACAGGCCGCAAGTACCAGGCCCAATGCCGCGATGAGCGCGATGAGCCTCATATAACGTTTCACGTTGTATTTTCCTCCGTTGTTCTTAAGTGTGATCGAGGTCAACCCGACTGCTGCGCAGGTTAGTAGGTCGAACGCACCTACGCCTTGAATCGGGCCACACAGGGGGCAGCAAAACCCCGGCATATCGTTCAGAGCCGAGAAATGCGATCGACGAGGAGATCGAAGAAGCCGTCGGCGTCTATCTCATTCATGACGAGCGCGTTGGGAGCGCCGTCGGTGACACCCCACCAATCGACAACAGTCATTCCGAGGGTGGGCCCGGTCGCGATATCGATCTCCACTGAGGTCTCCCTGCCGGAGAACAGGTCGGGTTCGAGGAGGTAAGCGATCACCGTCGGATCGTGCAGGGGGCCGCCGGGAAGATCGTATTTCGCGATGTCCCAGCGATCGTAGAAACCGAGCATCCCCGCCACGGCTGAACCTGCCGGGGTGCCGATATCCTTGAACCTCTGCAGGCGGTCCGGCGTGGTCAGAGCCTTGTGGGTCACGTCGAGGGGCATCATCACGATGGGTATGCCGCTACTGAAAACCACGTGCGCCGCGTGAGGGTCGACATAGACGTTGAACTCGGCAGCCGGTGTCGTATTCCCGCCTTCGAAGAATCCCCCGCCCATCATCACGATCTGCTCGATGCTGCCGACAATCCCCGGCTCGCGCACCAGGGCAAGAGCCACGTTGGTCAGGGGGCCGAGGGTGCAGAGAGTCACCGGGTGCTCCGAAGCTCCCACGATCTCGATGATCCTGTCCACCGCATGGCCCGGGGTAGCCTCGATGACAGGGTCGGGGAGGTCGGCGCCGTCTAGCCCGGTGGGCCCGTGCACATATTCGGCGGTGACCAGATCGCGCACCATCGGACGGACGGATCCCCGATACACCGGCACGTCCTGTCTCCCGGCCAGTTCGACGAGGGCAAGGCTGTTCTTGACTGTCAGATCGAGCGGGACATTTCCCGCCACCGCCGTTATCGCCAGGACTTCGAGGTCGTCACGAGACGCAAGTGCGACCAGGATGGCCACGGCGTCGTCCTGTCCCGGGTCGGTATCGATGATGATGGGCCTGGCGATCCCGGCAGAGTATCAACCACCAAGGAGAGCCTCAACCTCGCTCAGTGTCGGCATCCCTGCCTGGGCTCCCGCCCGGGTCACGGCAAGGGCTGCGGCTGCCGATGCAAATGCGACCGCCGTCTCGATGACGTGCCCCCGGCTCAGCGAGTAGGCAAGGGCGCCACAGAAGGCGTCGCCTGCCCCGGTCGGGTCCACCGCCTCGACGGGAAACGCCCCGTATCGCTCGACGGACTCCGGGCTGACGAGCATTGCCCCGTCGCGTCCCAGCGTGACCACGGTGGTTCCGCCCGGGCGGATCGCCCGGGCCGCGGCAGGGACGTAATCGTTACGAACAATTTCGTCGCGGCCGGCGAGCATCGAGAGCTCCGACCGGTTGGGGATGAGAAGGTCCACCCGTTCGAGCAACTCTGCGGGAAGGGTCTGGGCAGGAGCCGGGTTCAAGCAGAAGATCCCGGTGCATGCCTGCGCCGCCGCCGACACCGATTCCACAGGCACCTCGAGTTGGGCGACGACCACCTTTGCGCCGGAGATTGCGGCGACATTGCTCGCGATCACATCGGGAGTAAGGAGTTGGTTCGCCCCCGGGCTGACGACGATTGTATTCTCAGCTTCTGCGTCCACGGTGATCACCGCAATTCCGGTGGACGCTTCCTCAGCAACGCCGACGGCAGAGGTGTCGACGCCTTCGTCGGCAAGCCCGACCCGCATCGCCTCACCCAGCTCGTCAGCGCCCACAACGGCGACCAACCCGACCCTGCCGTCGAGCCGGGCGACTGCCACTGCCTGGTTCGCCCCTTTCCCGCCGGGACCGATGAAATGGCGGGTGCCGATGACGGTTTCGCCCGACCGGGGTAGACGCGGGGTCATCACGGTGACGTCGTTGTTGACCGAACCAATGACGACCACGTCGAAGCCCATGGACGGTGACGCTAATCGTGAAACTACAGTTACGGGAGTCTGCCGGCTGCGGAACGATTTACTCGATGAGCCCTTCGAGAGCGGTATTGAGTCCGAGCCTGGGAAGGAGGTCCACATCAATGAGCCCGGCGAACTCCCAGTGCCACGGCTCGGCAGTCTTACGCCCGCAGTGTGCCCAAGGGGGGTGGACCCAGCCAAAGCGGGAGGCGTTCGACTGCAGCCAGACAAAGCCGCGGTCACGACACCCCAGCTCACCACTTCCGCCGGTGAAGTCGACTGCGCGGCCCCAGCCGTGGTTCGAGTATCCGGGACGCGCGGTCGGAGGACCAGTGCAGACCCGGACTGACTTGGTGCCAACTTCATATTGGTCGCCCGTGATCGGATCACGGTCATACACCGCAGTGTCGGTGAACGGGCAGCGCCGGTTGTAGGCCGCTTTCTGCTGGTTATAGGTGCGGTAGCAGTCGATCGGCGCCAAATAGACTCCGTCATTGGCCGCCGCTCCCATGAGAAGGGCGTAGGTGTAAGCGGCATCTCGCTCGAGTGTGCAACCGTCGTAGGTCATCAGGCGGTCTTTGGTCATGTACCCGTTGACATAGCCGTCGAGGACCAGGTCGAAGCTCAAAGCCTCGTCACCGGCAGGGACGAGTTCGGCCGTGGCGGGTGAGCCCGTCAGGGAAAAGGCGAAGATGAGGGAGAGAATGAACATGGGCAATCTTGTTGCTCATGTCTCTTCGGCCGCCGAGCGGCCGACCTTAAGCTGTTCCGGAGCCTTCGGTGCCGGCGAGTTCGACCGGTGGGGTGTCCGTCGGGTTGAACGATTCGAAGGTGAGCTCTTCATTTACGGTGTCGAAACCGACCAGAATCGTTGACCCCGCCTTGAACTCTCCGAGCAACACCCGTTCCGAGAGCGGGTCTTCGAGGAGCCTTTGGATCGCACGACGGAGCGGCCTCGCTCCCATCTCAGGGTCGTAGCCCTGTTTACCGAGGTGTTCCTTGGCGTCGTCGGTGAGGACCAGGTCGAGCTTCTGTGTCATCAGCTGGGTCCTGACCCGGGCCAGCATCAGGTCGACGATCTCCTTCAGTTCAGCCATTTCGAGCTCGTGGAAGACGATGATGTCGTCGATGCGATTGATGAACTCGGGGCGGAAGTGCTTCTTGAGCTCGTCGGTGACCTTATCCTTCATGTACTCGTAGGACATCTGGTTGTCGCTGGCATGGAACCCGACAGCTTTCTTATGAATGTCTCTGGTACCGAGGTTCGAGGTCATGATGATCACGGTGTTCTTGAAGTCGACCATCCGACCCTGGGCATCGGTGAGGCGGCCTTCTTCGAGGATCTGGAGGAGGGTGTTGAACACATCGGGGTGGGCCTTTTCGATCTCGTCGAACAGAACTACCGAGAAGGGTTTGCGACGCACCGCTTCGGTGAGCTGTCCACCTTCGTCGTAACCGACGTATCCAGGAGGTGAGCCCACCAGACGGCTGACGGTGTGCTTCTCCATGTACTCGGACATGTCGAGCTGGATGAGGGCGTCTTCCTGACCGAACAAGAACTCGGTCAATGCTTTGGCGGTCTCGGTCTTGCCGACCCCCGACGGGCCGAGGAAGATGAAGGAACCGGCAGGCCGGCGCGGGTCCTTGAGCCCGGCCCGGGTGCGGCGGATCGCCTTCGACACGGCCTCGATGGCGTCGTGCTGGCCGATGATCCTCTTGTGCAGCTCCGACTCCATCTGAATGAGACGGGCTGTCTCCTCGTCGGTGAGGCGATGAACCGGGATGCCCGTCCACTGGGCGAGCACTTCTGCAATGCCCTCTTCGTCGATGACCCAGCCGCCTTCAGCGTTTGCCGCCTCGCGGTCGGCCCGCTCGGAGAGGAGGGTGCGCTCCTGGTCACGCAGGCTTGCTGCGCGTTCGTAGTTCTCGGTGCCGACGGCATCCTGTTTGTCGAGACGGACCGAGGACAGCTGTACGTCGAGTTCGAGGATTTCGGGGTCGTCGCTGGGGCGGTGGATCCGGGTGCGGGAGCCGGCCTCGTCGATGAGGTCGATGGCCTTGTCCGGAAGGAACCGGTCGGCGAGGTAACGGTCGGCGAGGTTCGCCGCCGAGACAATGGCCTGGTCGGTGAAGCGCACCGAGTGGTGGGCTTCGTAACGGTCCTTCAGGCCGAGGAGGATCTGGATCGTGTCAGCAACCGACGGCTCCTCGACCTTCACCGGTTGGAACCGGCGCTCGAGGGCGGAATCTTTCTCCAGGTACTTGCGGTACTCCTCGAGAGTGGTGGCCCCTACCGTTTGCAGCTCACCTCGGGCGAGCATCGGCTTGAGGATGGAGGCGGCGTCGATGGCGCCTTCAGCGGCCCCGGCCCCGACCAGGGTGTGGATCTCGTCGATGAAGAGAATGATGTCGCCCCGGTTCTTGATTTCCTTGAGAACCTTCTTCAGACGCTCCTCGAAATCACCCCGGTAGCGCGACCCGGCGACGAGGGCGCCGAGGTCGAGCGTGTAAAGGCTCTTGCCATCGAGGTTCTCCGGCACTTCTTTGGCGATGATCTTCTGAGCGAGGCCTTCGACGATGGCGGTCTTGCCCACGCCCGGCTCTCCGATGAGGACGGGGTTGTTCTTGGTCCGTCGGGAGAGAATCTGCATGACGCGCTCGATCTCACGCTGGCGTCCGATGACCGGGTCGAGTTTTCCTTCACGGGCCAGCCCGGTGAGGTTGCGGCCGAACTGGTCGAGGACCGTCGAACCTGACGATGAGGCTTCGCGGCTGCCGCCGGCCCCTGCGGGCTGAGGGCCTTGCTCCTCGCTGCCGCCAGGGCCGGAGAGGAGCTGGATGACTGTCTGTCGGACTTTCTGCAGCTCGGCACCGAGTTGCTGCAGGACCTGGGCGGCGACACCCTCGCCTTCCCGGATCAGACCGAGGAGGATGTGCTCGGTCCCGATGTAGTTGTGCCCGAGCTGGAGCGCCTCGCGCAGGCTGAGCTCGAGGACTTTCTTGGCGCGGGGGGTGAACGGGATATGACCCGATGGCGACTGCTTCCCCTGGCCGATGATCTTGACGACTTCCTCGCGCACCGACGCGAGATCGATGTCGAGGCTCTCGAGCGCCTGGGCGGCGATACCCTCGCCCTCGTTGAGCAGACCGAGGAGAATGTGCTCGGTCCCTATGTAGTTGTGATTTAGTAACCGAGCCTCTTCCTGGGCCAGGACGACCACACGGCGGGCACGGTCTGTGAACCGTTCAAACACCTTTAACTCCTATGCCTGGCATACCCGAGTTTACCATCGACCGCATCTTTCCTATCTGACCTGAATCCTGCTCTGACTCACAACGTAATACCATCGGCAGCAATGGACGACCTCCAAAGCATCATTCGCATTCCCCGAATCTGGGACTCTCTCGCCTCCGTCGAGGAGCGGCTGCTGGAGGCTGCCACCGCGGACGACGCCTACCTCACCAAGATCGCACAGCACCTTCTGCTTGCAGGCGGGAAGAGGTTCCGGCCCCTTCTCGCTCTTCTCGCAGCCGAATTCGGGCCCCGGGAAGACGGTCGGCCGGTGGAAGCAGCAGTGTCAGTCGAGCTGATTCATGTCGGCTCGCTCTACCACGACGACGTCATCGACGAGTCCGATACCCGGCGCGGGGCCGCATCGGTCAACGCCAACTGGTCCAACACGGTGGCCATCCTCGCCGGCGACTTCTTGATGGCCCGCGCCTCTGAGGTGGCGGCGACCCATCTCAGCCAGGAGTCGGTCCGTCTTCTCGCCGCCACCTACGCCGAGCTCGTCGAGGGCCAGACCCGTGAGCTGCAGCTCGAAGGCGACTTCACCCACGGTTTCGAGGAGTACGAGAAGGTGATCGGGGGGAAGACCGCCTCCCTGGTGCGGACCTCGGCCCGCCTCGGAGCGATGGCCGCCGAAGCTCCTCCCGAAGCCGTCGAAGCCCTCTCGACCTGGGGCTGGGAAGTGGGGATGGTGTTCCAGATCGCCGACGACGCCCTCGACCTGGTAGCCGACGAATCCACGATCGGCAAGCCCGCCGGCTCCGACATCAGGGAGGGGACGTTCACCATGCCGGTGCTCGCGGCGGCGGCGGGCCCTGACGGTGATCGGGTCCGTCAGCTCCTCGAGCCCGGAATCCCCTACGACGACGAGACGGTCAACGAAGTCATCTCCCTGGTCCGCCGGGGCGGCTACATCGAAGACGCCCTGACTGCAGCCACCAACCGACTCACCAAAGCCGAGGCAGCCCTCGAGTCCATCGAACCCGGCCCCGCCCACGAGATCCTCACCGAGCTGGGCAACTACCTACTAGCCCGGGTAGACCGCGCCCGGGAATAACTCCTCTTGCACTGTGCAGGAGGATACGGTTTCCGCCGCCACCCCGTGCACTGTGCAAGGGGTTAAAGAGGTCTCAGAGTAGGAAACAGGATTACTTCTCTGATGTGGATTTGATTGGTCAGGAGCATCACCAGACGATCGACTCCTATCCCGAGGCCGCCGGTGGGGGGAAGCCCATATTCGAGGGCTTCGATGTAGTCGTTGTCGATGGGGTGGGCCTCGTCGTCGCCGGCTTCGCGGGCGGCTGCCTGCGCCTCGAACCTGGCCAACTGGTCGGCAGCGTCGTTGAGCTCGCTGAAGGCGTTGGCGTATTCGGAGCCGGCGATGACCAGCTCGAAGCGGTCGGCGAGCCGGGGGTCGTCACGGTTCCGACGTGACAGGGGTGAGACCTCCACCGGCTGGTGGGTGACGAATGTGGGCTCCCAGATGGTCGCCTCGACCAACTCTTCGTAGAGCTCGAAGAGGATCCGTCCCGGTGTCCAACCCGCTTCGAGGGGCACACCCTTCCCTCCGGCGATCTCGGTGAGGCGCCCGATCGGGGTGTCGAGGTCGACTGGCTCCCCCACCACCTCCGACACGAGGTTGGCCAGGGTCGCCCGACGGAACGGAGCGGACAATGACAGCTCGCGGTCACGATAGGTGATCTTCTCCGAACCGGTCACCTTGGCCGCCACCGAGGAGACAACGTCTTCGACCAGCTCCATGATGTCGTTGTAGTCGGCGAGCGCCTGATAGGCCTCGAGCATGGTGAACTCGGGATTATGGGTGGCATCGATGCCCTCGTTCCTGAAGATCCGCCCGATCTCGAACACCCGCTCGATCCCTCCCACGACCAGCCGCTTCAGATGAAGCTCGGTTGCGATCCGGAGGAACATCTCCATATCGAGCGCCTCGTGGCGCGTTGCGAATGGCCTGGCGGTCGCACCCGTCGCCTGCGAAAGCAGCACAGGCGTCTCCACTTCGACGAAGCCGCGGCCCTCGAATTCTCTCCGCAGTTCGGAGAGCACCCGGGCCCGGGTCATCGCGGTCTCGAATGCCTCTTCATTGACCATGAGGTCGAGATACCGCCGCCTGCTCCGTTGTTCGACGTCCTGAAGTCCGTGATACTTGTCCGGGAGCGGCCGAAGGCTCTTCTGAAGGATGACGAAGTCGTCGATCTGCACGCTGAGCTCGCCTTTCCTGGTGGTCATCACAGTTCCCGATGCCCCCACCCAGTCGCCGAGGTCGACCTGCCCGAACGCGACGGCGAGGTCGTCGCCGATGTGGCCGCGGTCGACGAACAGTTGGATGGTCCCGGTCATGTCCTTGATGGTGGCGAACTGAAGCTTGCCGAATGAGCGGTGCAGCATCACCCGCCCTGCAACTGCTACTTGTTCTTCTGTATGAGCGCCGGCCTCGAGTGCTTCGAACTTCTCGTGGAGGTCGGATGCCCACGCTGACCGCTCGAACCGGGTCGGATAGCCCGCTCCGGCGAGGATCTCGTGGTGGTGCTCCTGGCGGGTCGCCTGCAGGGCGTCTGGTGGTTCGTTTGCTTCGGTCAAGAGGTCCCTAACTGGCGGTCAGTGCAGCGTACCGAGACGGCTCGGCTCTTCGAGAATCATCCCCCGGTCGGGTTTCGCCTTGCCGTTGACCCAGTCGATGGAGAGGTTGTCGATCAGCCGGACCTGGCCAACGTGAGCGGCCACTGCGAGCACCGCGGGGCCGTCGAGCACGGATACCGGCTCCATGGTGTCGGCCGCCACCAGTTCCACGTAGTCGGTGCCCAGCCTTGTCATCGAGCGTGACACGGTTCCTTCGAGGCGGGCCGGATCCCTCTCCCCTGCTTCGATCTGCATTGCCGCCTGGAACAGGCCTCGGCTGATTGCCAGCGCTGCCTCCCTGTCGGCCGGGGTGAGCCTGACATTGCGACTGGAGAGAGCCAGCCCGTCCGGGTCGCGCACCATTGGGGCGGCAACGATTTCGACCGGGAAGCGGAGATCGGTAACCATCCCCTTCAATACGGCGATCTGTTGGGCGTCCTTCTTGCCGAAAACCGCCACGTCGGGGCGGAGCCCTGCAAACAGTTTGGCGACGACGGTCGCCACGCCAACGAAATGCGAAGGGCGGTACTTGCCCTCCATCCCCAATGCGACTGCTCCCACGGTCACCTCAGTCGACGAGCCGGGGGGATAGACCTCGTCGACCGAAGGGACGAAGTGGATGTCAGTCCCATGCTCGGCCGCCATCTCACCGTCGCGCTCGACATCCCGGGGGTAGGCAGCCAGATCGGCCTCCCTGTCGAACTGTGTCGGGTTTACGAAATTGGAGACGACGAGTGTGTCGCATTGCCGTTTGAGCAGGTCCATCAGCGAGAGGTGGCCTTCGTGAAAATACCCCATCGTGGGGAGCAGGCCGATCCGCCCTTTGTAGACCGCCCGGGTATCGGCGAAGGTCTCCGTTACTTCCAATCTTTCACCTCGTCAATACGGCCTGCAAGTATCGCAGTTGCCTCAGCCATGAGGCGAAACTGCTTCCCGACCGACTGCGAGACCTGATGGGCCGCCACCAGGTGCCCGACCACCGTGTCGGTGTCGCCCCTGGCAATCGGCCCGGTGAGGGATTGCAGTCCACCCGCTTCGAACACGTTGTCGACGACCCTGGTCACAAGAGGCGCGGCTACCGACGGTTCGATACCGGCAGCTGTGTACAGGTCTGATGCGGTCGCCAGCGCGGTCGCGACGAAATTCGCCGCTGCCGCCGAGGCGGCGTGATAGAGCGGTCGTACTGCGTCAGCGAGGGCAAACGGCCTCATTCCCAGGGAGATAGCAAAATGGATCAGAGTGTCTTCGGCGAGCTCGTCACCACCGATGCCGACATAGGAACCGGCGAGGGCAGCAGCGCCCCGCTCGGGGTCGGGGAGGGTCTGGAGGGGGTGAAACCCCCCGAGCGAGACATCCGGAGATGCCAGGGACCTCAAGGCGGTAACCGGGACGAAACCGGACACATGCGCAACCACCGGGATTTCTCCCAGTCGGCCCGCCATCGAGGTTGCGAGCGGTTCGACTTGGTCGTCTCTGACGCAGATCAGGACGAGGTCGGCCGGTGGCAAGGGTTCTTCCATTGCCAGCGGCGGCCCGAAACGCTCGTCGCCGGCCCTTGACACGACGCCGATGATTTCGTGTTCGGCAGCCCGGGCTGCTCGCGCGATCGATCCTCCGGCCCGTCCGGGGCCGACGATCACCAACCGCATTGGTTACCTGTCACATACGCAAGGGTAGCGGTCGGGGTGTTTGGCGATTAGGGCTGGTGGTGACGCAGCTGCTCGGAGGTGATCACCGGCCAGTTCGAATCGAGACCCGCCTTCATCTCTTGATAACGGTCCCGGCGTTTCCAGAATTTTGTCTTCCAGACCCGGAATCGGTGCTTGGAGGTGGTGTCGGTCACTGGCGGAATTTCGGGTTTCCTGCTCCGGCGTACCTCGGGCAATGCCACGACTTCTTCGGGGTCGTCGACCATGTGCAGCATCTGATGTGCGGCATGGCGCACCCGACGGTGCTCCTGTCTGCGCTCATCACGCGAGGGTCGGGTTTCGTCGTAGCCCGGGATCTGGTTGCGGTTTTTGCGGGACCGTTTGGCCATCTAAATGAACCTCCTGTGTTCTGATCGAATCAGTTCGCAGAAGGAGCGTCGGCGGGCCGCGGCCTCTTCGCATATTCCAAAACTAGCACGAGGTGCGATATCCGGGTAGAGGCGAAGGTCATTTGGTGCTGAGCGGAAGTGAAGGAAGGAACCGGCCGGGCACCCGCTCGAGATATGAGCCGTAGCCCGGATAGGAGATCCGGAGTTGGCGCTCCTCGTAGCGCGACTTGAAGCTGAAGAAGGCGATGAGGAGTGCGGACAGAACCATACCGGCGATCGAATCAAACAAGAACGCGACACCAAGAAACAAGAACAATACCGCGGTGTACATCGGGTGGCGCACCCACCGGTAGGGGCCGGAGGTGACGAGTTCACCTCCTGTCACCGGCTCGGGCAAAGCGGTCAGATTGCGCCCAAGACTGCGGGCGCTCCACAGCATCAACCCCAGACCGGCCACAGCCAGAATCGCCCCACTGGCGCGCCACGGAGTGATCGATTCGGGGAGTGTGCCCTGCCCGACGATGGCCACGCCGATCAATGCGAAGGCAACCAGTTGCGCTCCGACCCAGATCCGACCGCGACGAGATTCTGTGACCCATTCCCGCGCAAGGTGATCGACCTCCTGACCTTCCAATGAAGCGAGGCGCAGGCCCGCGGTGGCACCGCCGAGGTCAGCTTCGGGCCAGACCTCGGCGAGCGGCTCGAGAACGAACCGCCGCTCCACGGCACGGGGATGGGGCACGATCAGCCCCGGTCCGTCGTCGACCGGATCCCCGTCTGTGGCGACGATGTCGAGATCGAGAGTGCGCGGGCCCCAGTGGACTTCCCGTGTCCTCCCTCGCCCGGACTCGATCCGGTGCAGTAGTGCCAGCAAGCTATGGGCATCGGTCTCTGTCTCGAGGACAACGACTGCGTTCAGGTAGGGACCCTGGTCGGGCCCTCCCACCGGTGCCGTTTCGTATAGAGAAGAGACCGATTCGATTGAGGCGTTTTCGGAGAGCTCGTCGATTGCCAGTCGCAGGTGCCCAACCCGGTCACCGAGATTCGACCCCATCGAGACCGCGAATCGAGTCATCTCTCCCGGCTGACAGTCACCGACACATCGGCAAACGGGACTTCGATAGGCGCTTCGGGCTTGTGGACCGTCACCTCGACCGCCCCCACCTTCGAATACTCCATCGCCAGGTCGGCGACGCCGTGGGCGAGCTTCTCGATCAGGTCGAAGCTGTTGGAGGCCACGTAGTCGTGAGTTCGTTGGGAGAGCTCCCCGTAGTCGACCGTATCCTCCAGCCGATCAGTGGCGGCCGCAGCGACGAGATCGATGCTCAATTCGAGGTCGATGAGGAACTTCTGGTCGTTTTGCTTCTCGAAGTCGAGGACCCCGTGTCGGGCCAGCACTTCGATACCGGAAATGCGGATCCGGTCGGTCATCAACTCATCGCGGAGGGAATCAGCGAGCGACCTTCCGGGCCCAACGCCCTTCCCAGGATCTGCTGAATCACCGCAAGGGCAAGGATCGGGTCTTCGACCAGTCCCGAGTTGACCAGGAATCCGCCGAGCAGGCCGCCGACCGTGTCGTCGACCGACTCTCTGTGGACGAGCACGCGTGACTTCTTGCGTGCCATGGCCATGTCGAGGGTCTTGAAGAAAACGATCTGATCGCGTTGGCCGAGAGAGCCGTTGAGAGGCACCGTATAAGTGGCGATACCGGCCTCCCGGTAGGCCGCCACGTTCTGGTTGCCGGGGAGCATGGAGACGACCGTGTTGATGCGGGCTTCCTCCACCAACCAGGCGATTTCCTCTTCCCGGCGCACTTTCCGGTGCTGGAACCCCGATCCACCGACACGTTCGGAAACAGCCAGGCGCTCATTGATCACCCAGGTGAATCCCCGGGGCTTTAATCCTGCTGCCATTCTTCCCATCTCTGTGGTTCCACGATAGCGGCGGCAATCCGGAGCGCATCCCGGGATTGGCCCACATCGTGGACGCGAAATAGCCGTGCGCCGCGGTCGAAGCCCATGGCGGTCAGGACTGCTGTGTGCCCGTCGCGTCGCCTGGGGTCGTCCTCGCCGGTCAATGCCGCCAGCGTCGACTTTCGTGAAGCACCGAGCATCACCGGAAATCCGGAGGCCACGATCTCACCGAGCCGGTTCACGAGCTCGAGGTTGTGACGTGTGGTCTTCCCGAAACCGAAGCCGGGATCGACTACAACGGCGGATGGGTCGACGCCGGCGTCGACCAAGCGCAGCGCCTGGCCCACGACGAAGGCTCTCACGTCATCGACGACGTCGTTGTAGCGGGGCTCGTCCTGCATGGTGCGGGGATCACCGAGCATGTGCATCACCACCACACCGGAGCGGGAAACCGCAGCTACGTCGATCATGTCGGGGTCGCGGAAGCCTGTTACGTCATTGATCACGGAGGCGCCAGAGGCGATGGCACGGGCCGCTACCTCGGGTTTCGAGGTGTCGATGCTCACGGTGAAGCCGCGATCGACGAGGGCCCTGACCACGGGGAGCACCCGTTCGGCCTCTTCAGCTGCGGGGACCGCCTCGGCTCCCGGCCGCGTCGACTCCCCGCCCACGTCGATGATCGTGGCCCCATCGGAAACCATCACCTCACCAGCGGCAACGGCTCTGTCGACATCGAGGAAATCGCCCCCGTCGGAGAAAGAGTCTGGCGTGACGTTGAGGATCCCGACCAGCAAGCCCCGGTCCAGGGAGTGCTCGGCGGACCCGGTCTTCCAGACGCTGATGGCTACCTCCCGGTTCCGAATAGGAGCGCCATCGCCTCCGATCTGGTCTTGGCGTCTGACTCCATCACCCCGCGCACAGCCGAGGTGACGGTCTTGGCGCCCGGCTTGCGAACACCGCGCATCGACATGCACAGATGCTCTGCTTCGATGACCACGATCACCCCGAGCGGGTCGAGGCGCTCACAGAGGCTATCCGCCACCTGAGCCGTCAACCGCTCCTGCATCTGAGGCCGCCGGGCGAAACCGTCGACAAGGCGGGCCAGTTTCGACAATCCGGTCACCCGCCCCCGGGGCATGTAACCGACGTGGGCTTGACCGTGGAACGGGACGAGATGGTGTTCACACATCGAGTAGAACGGTATCTCGCGAACGATGACGATCTCCTGGTAGTGCTCGTCGCCGAAGAAAGCGTCCACGACTTCGCCGGGGTCACTGCCGATATTCGCAAAGACCTCGGCATAGAAACGGGCGACGCGTTCGGGTGTCTCTCTGAGTCCTTCCCGGTCCGGGTCGTCGCCAATCGCCTCGAGTATCTCTCTTACCGCTTTTTCGATTCTGCCCGTATCTATTTTGCCCTGTTCCATTTCGCCCGTGTCGATTTTGTCGCGGTCGATCTCTGCCATCGGGAAAGCCTAACCGGGTTGTTGTTTTGGCCCCTTGACAAGCTCTGTCGATGACGGCATAATGATGTCATTGTGATGTCATTACACAGTCATACCGACGTTCACCCGAGCAAGGAGAAAGACGAAATGATCTGGATACGATCAACCGACAGCCTCGAGGCACAACTGAACGAGCGCATCAGGCACTTCCGCCACAAGAAGTGACAGGCCATGCAAATAGACCACCTCCTCGTCGAACTGGAACAGCAGGTCGACAGCCAACTCCGTTTCGCCGACCCACTGAAAGTGGACTTGATCAGCGAAGTGCTCGAAATGATCAACCCTGCGGTCCGACAGACGATGTTCCGCGTAGTCGAGGCGGCGATGGCCGAGATCAACTCACAGCTGACCGGCCAGGCCGTCGAAATCCGGCTGGTGGATGGCGACCCGGAGTTGATCGTGACCACAGCCGCCGCTCCCCCGCCACTGCCACCCGAGGCGCCCGACACACCCGAGGCCGAGGGCTTCGACGAGGCAAGGATCACCTTGCGGATCCCTGGCTACCTCAAGGAGATAATCGCCGACGCGGCCCGGAACGCTGGTGACTCGGTGAACTCCTATGTGGTGGACGCACTGCGCACTGCCACCCCGCCGGCAAGTCCGAGAAAATCCGTCAACCGCAAGATCCAGCTCTGATGGAGAAGTCATTTCAGGTTGGCACTGACGCAGCTCTCGACGTACGGATCGGTTCCGGGAAGGTCGAGGTCAAGCGGGGCCAGGAGGGCGTCATCGTGGTCAGGGGCCGAGGAGACACCGACAGCCTCGTCGTCGAGCAAGACGGGTCCACTGTCTGGGTTTCTTCTGAGCCGCGGTCGACCCGGATCTCCAGGAGGATCCACATCGGCGTGGGCCGGTCCGTCCACCTGTCCATCGAAGTCCCCGAAGCCATCGATATCGATGTCAACGTCGCCTCCGCCGACTTCGAATGCGACCCGCCCTCGGCCCGGCTCAACGTCAACTCAGCATCCGGCGACATCCGTTTCACCGAAACGGGAGACCTAACGGCCAAGACCGCCAGCGGCGACGTTCACGGCCACAAGGTCGGCGGGAAACTCAACTTCGTCAGTGCGTCAGGGGACCTCCACGTCGAGTCGATTGGCGACCGGGCTTCGGTCTCCACCGCATCGGGTGATATCCGGATTGGCGAGGCCTCGGGAGCGATTGCCACTTCGACGATGTCCGGCGACGTCCAGGTCCGTAGATTCGGCGGCGACGATTTTGCTGCCAAGTCGATGTCCGGCTCGGTCGACATCGGGATCCCTGCAGGCAGCATTGTCGACCTCGACGCCACCACGCTGTCCGGCGACATCATCCTCCCCGAACCCCAGGACGCGCCTCCCGAAACGACGGCCGGGAGCGTCGACCTAAAGGTGAAGCTCGTCTCCGGCGATCTAAAAGTCCGTCGGGTCTAACCCCAAGCGAGATCAGGAAACAGGGTGTCAGGCGCCGGCATCTGCCGGGCGCCCCGTCGGGCGGAAACCCTTCTTGACACGTGCTGCGCTCGGAGACTCGACGTCCTCGGGCTCCTCGGCCTTCTCCGCCGCAGCGACCTGCTCTTCTTCACGGGGCTGGGGCAGGACCGGGTTCTCGGGATAGCGGATTCTCAGCGAACCGCTCTCGGTGTGCTCCCACTTCGGGACGTCAAAGAAGATCTCAGCGACCCGCTCCCGGCCAACCGACTCATGCTCGAGAAGCTCGAGGACCATTCGCTCCATTGCCTCTTTGTGGTGGCTCAAGATGATACGAGCCTCCTCATGGGCAGCGTTGATCATCTTCCGCACCTCCTCGTCGATGAAGGCTGCGACTTCGTCCGAGTAGTCCTGCTGACGGGAATAGTCGCGCCCGAGGAATACCTCACCGTTGGCCTTTCCATATTGCATCGGGCCGAGCTTGTCACTCATCCCGTACTCCATCACCATCTTCCTGGCGATCTGGGTCGCCTTCTCGATGTCGTTGGCCGCGCCACTGGTCGGATCGGCGTAGATCAGCTCTTCTGCAGTTCGTCCGCCGAGTAACATCGCCAGCTGGTCGACCAACTCTGACCTGCGGATCAGATAGCGGTCGTTGGTGGGCAAAGCCAGCGTGTGCCCGAGGGACCGTCCCCGGGCGACAATTGTCACCTTGTGTACCGGGTCGGTGTTGGGCAGGGCGAAGCCGACGAGTGCGTGGCCCGTCTCGTGATAGGCGATCAGCTTCTTCTCTTCGTCGGTCATGACCCGCGTCTTGCGTTCCGGACCGGCAATGACCCGCTCGATCGCCTCTTCGAGTTCCGACATACCGATCTTCTTTTTCTTGCGGCGCGCGGTCAGGAGGGCCGCCTCGTTGATGAGATTGGCGAGGTCGGCCCCGGTGAAACCCGGGGTGCGGCGGGCCAGGACCATCAGGTCGATCTCCGGGCCCAGCGGCTTGCCTTTGGAATGAACTTCGAGGATCGCCGCCCGCCCTTCCAGATCGGGCGCATCGACAACGATCTGTCGGTCGAATCGGCCGGGTCGGAGCAAGGCGGGGTCGAGGATGTCGGGCCGGTTGGTCGCGGCCATGACAATCACCCCGGAGTTGCCTTCGAAGCCGTCGAGTTCGACGAGCAACTGATTAAGCGTCTGTTCCCGCTCATCGTGGCCCCCGCCGAGCCCGGCGCCACGGTGGCGCCCGACGGCGTCGATCTCGTCGATGAAGACGATCGCGGGCGCGGTTGCCTTTGCCTGCTCGAAGAGGTCACGGACCCGGGCCGCACCGACACCGACGAACATCTCGACGAAGTCGGAACCGGAGATGGTCATGAACGGGACCCCGGCCTCACCCGCAACAGCCTTGGCGAGCAGGGTCTTACCCGTCCCCGGAGGGCCGAAGAGGAGGACGCCTTTGGGGATCTTGGCCCCCATCTGCCGGTACTTGTCCGGGTTGGCCAGGAAGTCCTTGATCTCCTCGAGCTCCTCCTTGGCCTCTTCGAGCCCGGCGACGTCGTCGAAGGTCACCTTCGGCTGTTCTTTGCCGACGAGCTTCGCCTTCGACTTGCCGAACTGCATCACGCGGTTCCCCCCGCCTTGCATCTGCATGAAGATGAACACCATGAAGCCGAGCAGGAACAGCCACGGCAGGAAGCTGATCAGGTAGTCGAAGAAACCCGGGGGCTGGGAATCGACCGAAACCGGGGTTCCCGTGGCGATCGCGATTGCGGTGAGCTCGCCCTCAAATCCGTCCGGGTACGGGGCGATTTTGTCCCATGGACGTTCCGGTGCCTCGGTATCGCCCACCCGACCCTGGATCTCGTTGGAGCGCTCCAGGAATTGAACTTCTGTGAACCCATCATCTTCCATGGTCGAGACGAATTCGGACAGCGTGACCTCTTCGGGACCCGCAACCGTGTCGAACCACCACTGCGCGACCAGGGCCAACATGATGATGGAGACCCCATAGACGAGCAGGGTTCGCAGGGTTCGGTTCACAAGCACCTCGATTCAAAGGCCGAAGAAAAGATTCGCAGCCACAATGCTACGTCAGATAGCGGCCTAGACGAACCCCGAATCAGAGAAGTTCGGGACCCATCACTCCCACATACGGGAGGTTCCGGTACTTGCCCGCGTAGTCGAGGCCATAGCCGACCACGAACTCGGGCCCGATGGTGAAGCCAACGTACTTGACGTCGATCGGGACCCGCTGAATCCCCTCCTTGAGGAGGAGGGTGGCAATTTCCAGAGAAGCGGGCTTGCGCACCTTGAGACTCTTCAACAGGTAGTTGAGTGTGAGGCCTGAGTCGATGATGTCTTCGACGATGAGGACATGGCGTCCCTCGATCTCCTCGTCGAGGTCTTTGAGGATCCGGACCACACCGGAAGTCTGCGTTGATGCGCCGTAAGAGCTGACCGCCATGAAATCGAACTCCACCGGGAGGTCGATTTTGCGGGCGAGGTCGGCCATGATCATGAAAGCCCCGCGCAACACGCCGACCAGCAGGACACTCTCCCCCTTGTAGTCCTCGGTGATCTGAGCGCCCAACTCTGTGAGTTTGGCTTCGATCTCCTCGGTGGTGATCAGGGGTTTGATGTCCATGCATGCACTTTCAAATTCGGTGAGGTTTAGAAGGTAGCCCGATTTATCGGAGTTCTGCCAACCGTCAACGCGCTGTCCCCGGAGTGACAACCAGATAGGCGCCGCGCTTGGTGACAGTCAGCCCTCCCTCCAGCTCGGCGGCGGAGCTCGCACCGGTCAATACCTCCTCGACCCTGGCCAGCTCCGCGGCTGAGACGGCGGCCATTTCCCGGAACGAGCCAACCAGGGCTGCAACTGCCCGCGCTCGGAGCGGGGGGTCGAGTGTCAGGAGGATTCCGGTGGCGGCACTCGCAGTTTCCCCGTCCGTGATTATCGGGAAAGGTCGCAACTGGTCGAGAAATTCGGAGTCACCCCGGAGATGCTCGGCCGTGCGGGCGAGGGAGTCGACCAGATTCGGGTTGAGCTCTTCCATACGGGGAATCAGTTCGACCCTCACGAAGTTGCGGCGCATCGATAGATCAGAGTTGGTTGGGTCGTCGACGAAGGGCAGGCGGAGGAGGGTGGCCAGTTCACGGGTCTCGTCCCTGGTCACTTCGAGAAACGGGCGATACATATGCGCCGTTCGTTGATACGGCATGCCGGAAAGGCCCCTGATGCCCGCACCTCGAATCAGGTTGAGGAGGACGGTTTCCGCTTGATCGTTCCGGGTATGGCCCAATAGCAGGCTTTCGTCATCGGCAACTGCCCCTTCGAGTGCCCGGTACCGAGCCGCGCGAGCCATGGCCTCGGGCGAAGCTCCCTCCGGGACGTCGACGCTGACCACGTCGCATGCCATGTCCAGCACCTCAGCGATTTCCCGGGCTGCCAGGGAAAGCCTGTCGGACCCCGGGAGCCCGTGGTGGACGTGGACACAGCGCGGCTTTGTTCCCGAAGCCCGGTCGGCGATGAAAGCGAGGGCCGCAGAATCGGCCCCACCCGACAGGGCAATCAAGTGGGGAGGATCCGGAAAACGGGACCGCTGGTTGATCGTGTCGGCGAGTTCCTTCAGGCGACGCGGCGCAGCCACAGTTTCGGGCTCTCGATCTCATCGAGGGTCGGAAGCGACCCCGCCCCCCGGAAGGCCAGGTTGACCGCGCTCCAACCCGCTTCGCGTTCCACCGTCTTAATGAACCTCTCTCCCTTTGCGTACTGGTTGACCTTCATCTCGAGCCCGGTTATCCGGAAGAAAGCGGCAGTCTTCTTGTCTTTCCTTCGTTCCTTCAGGACCCGGCTCATCCTCGCCTGCGATTTGAGGTTGTCCGCCCCGATCCTGTCCATCACGTAGTGGCCGTGGCCCTCGAGCACCGTCATCAACGCCTGGACCCGGTCGACGATCTCTGTCTGCTCCGGGGTTGCAACCAGACCGAAGATCCCCCTCTCGTCGATCAAGGGCGCCCCTCTGCGGCGCCGGTCGATCACCTCACCGAGTATCGCCCCGAGCCGGCCCGGGTCGGGGCCGGAAGCCTCGACAAGCTCCTCGACGAGGCCGCGGAAGTAACCACGCAACCAAGGGACCCCGGTGAACTGGGCGCGGTGGGTCAACTCGTGTAGAGCGACCCAGAAACGGAACTCCGAGGGCCGGAACTGGTGCATTCGCTCCATCTGGAGGAGGTTCGGCCCTACGTAGACAACGCTGTCGCCGTCCTCACCGGTCGGCAACACCAGTTCGTATTGGCCGAGGACCCGCCGGGACAACACGCCGAGCAGGGCGCTGCTCTCCCGATCGACCAGTTTCTCGACGGTTGCAGCCTGTTCCGGATCGCGCGATTCGGTGAGCTTGCGGGTTGCAGGCTCGATGAGGTGCTTGAAACTGGCGAGATTTCGATCCACCCATTCGGTGCGATCGATGACGTTGGTGCTCGGCGTCCCGGTCAGGGCGAGGCCGGTGCCCTCAGCGACGAGGTCGGAGACGATGGGTGTGATCCTCGCCATTTCGGCCTCGAGGGCCGCAAGGTGATAGGTGTCGGCGAGGGGGTACTGGCCCGCGATCCGACCGGTGATACCACTTGCCTGAGACTGCGCGGTCACTCTTCGACGATTCGGTATCGCTTCCTCACCACGTTGGTGAAGTACCGACCGGTGGTAGCGATGACGACCAGGAGCGCCAAGGCGATTCCTGTCGGGACGAGATAGCGATAGGTCCAGTCAGCGGTGGCAGTGTCGGGAGGAGGGGTGGTCACCTCGACGGCGGGGCTGATATCGGTGGTGGCCGGAGGGGTTTCCCCGACTTCTGCGGGGTCGTCCCCTTCTGTTGCGAACACGGGGAGGGCGAGAAGGACCATGACCAACAAGGTTGCAAAGGAGATCGAAGCAGAGCGGGCGGATTTCGTCATCGGCGTTCAGAATACCCACGCCCGGGACCTGAGTCGAACCTTGCGAAGGGTGCGTCCCGAAGCGCCATCAACGATGGGCTGCCTCGTCGTCGAGGGCCTTTCGCAACTTGATCAGGAAACCATCGGGGACCTCCTCCGACAGCCGGTCCCTGACCACGGCCTTCAGCCGGCGCTCGAAGTCGAAGCCGCCGTTACATGGGCTGCAGCCATCGAGATGGGACCTGATGCCGTCCGCCGTCGCCTCGTCCATCTCCTCGTCGAGATATTCGTAGAGACGCTCCAGGGCCTCGTCACAATTGTGCGCGCCGGTGTCGACGCAGTCGTTGTCCGTCATGGCCTCTCCGCATTCTCCGGGAGTAGTCCGCGTTTGCTTGCAAACTCCCACAACGTTTTCTGCATCGCTTTTCTTCCACGATGCAGACGAGACATCACGGTACCGATCGGGATCTCGAGGATGTCGGCGATCTCCTGATACGAGAGGCCCTCGAGATCGGCAAGCAGAACCGGGATACGGAAGTTCTCCGGAAGGCTCTCCACCGCTCTCTTGATGTCCGACTCGACAAGCCCGTCGAGCACCCGGTCCTCGGTTGTCCGTGATGCCTCAGCCGACGCTTCGGACCCGACCCGCCGATACAGGTAGAGGTCTTCGACGTCGCCGAGATCCACCTCGTCGGGACGGCGGGCAGCCATGCGGTACTTGTTGATATAGGTGTTGGTCAGGATCCGGTACAGCCACGCCTTGAGATTGGTCCCGGCGGTGAAGCTGTCATACGCGCGGTAGGCCTTGAGGAAGGTCTCCTGTACCAGGTCCTCGGCGTCCGTCGGATTCCGTGTCATCCGCATCGCAGCGGCATATAACTGCTTGGAGTACTGCATTGCATCGTCGGCGAAGGCGGCCTGATCTGCCATTCACCGAGACGCTACCGGCGTTCGGCCCTATTGGGTAGTCGGGAGCCGGAGAGGGGAGTCGAACCCCTGGCCTATTCATTACGAGTGAATTGCTCTACCACTGAGCTACTCCGGCGGTGACGGAATAGTAATTGCTGGAGCGTGACTATTCCCAGGCGTTACTCGGCGAGACGCTCCCGGCGGGCGGCGAGAAGGTCGGCGGCGCGATCGAGGGTGATGCTCTCGGGGCTGTCGCCCTGACGGAGCGAAGCGTTCACATCACCGTCGGTCACGTAAGGCCCGAATCGTCCGGAACGAACCGTCACCGGTTTCTTCGACACAGGGTCTTCTCCGAGTTCCTTGAGAGGCCCGGATGCCTTCTGGCCCCGGCGCTTCGGGGGCTCGGCAAGCAGCTTGAGGGCCTCGGGCACGGTGAAGGTGAACAACTGCTCCTCGGACTCGAGGCTGCGCCGGTCGCTACCCCGCTGGATGTAAGGCCCGTAACGCCCGTTCAGGGCAAGGATCTCAACACCGTCGTCGTCCTCGCCGACGACCCTGGGAAGCGAGAGCAGCTGGAGGGCGTCATCGAGACCGAGCGCGTCGATCTCCATTTCTCTGAACAGAGATGCCCGCTTCGGCTTCTCCTTGCTCCCCTCCTCCTGTTCGCCCAACTGGACATAGGGGCCGAACCTGCCGGTCTTCCCCAGAACCACCATCCCTGATACGGGATCGGTCCCGAAAATCTTGTCACCAGCATTCTGGGTCTCCAGCAGCTCCACAGCCATCGCCACGTTCAGTTCGTCCGGCGCCACATCTTCAGGAATAGAGGCCCGCTCCTCTTCACGCTGGACGTAAGGACCGTACCTCCCGATCCGAGCGACGATCTCCCTTCCCCGGTCGTCCGAGCCAACCGGGATCGAGTTGATGATCCGGGGGTCGATTTCGTCGAGACGCTTTGCAACCTTTTCTTTGAGGCCGTCGTCGCCGAAATAGAACCGGTTTAGCCAAGGGATCGACTCCTCCTCACCGGAGGCGATCCGGTCGAGATCGTCTTCCATTCCTGCCGTGAACTCATAGTCGATCAAATTCGGGAAGTGCTTCTCGAGCAGGGTGACCACGGCAAACGCGGTGTAGGTGGGAACCAGGGCCGATCCTTTCTTCCACACGTAGCCACGGTCCTGGATCGTTGACATGATCGACGCATACGTCGAAGGTCGCCCGACACCGAGCTCTTCCATCTTCTGCACCAGCGAGGCTTCGGTGTAGCGGGCCGGAGGACGGGTCTCATGGCCGACGGGCTCGAGACGTTGCACGGCGATCGCGTCTTCCGGAGCGAGTTCGGGGAGCCTGGTCTCCTTGTCGTCGAGATCGGCCGAGTCGTCGCTTCCCTGGACATAAGCCTTGAGGAAACCGGGGAAGGTGATGGTCCGCCCTCCGGCGCTGAACAGTGCCTCCCTGCCGTCAGCGGCGGTCGCCGCAATCCGCACCGAGACCGTGAATCCTTTGGCATCGGCCATCTGGGAGGCAATGGTGCGCTTCCAGATGAGGTCGTAGAGACGCGCCTCGTCCTGGCCGACCTTTGCGGAAACCTGTTCCGGGGTCGGGAAGGTCTCCCCGGAAGGCCGGATCGCCTCGTGGGCCTCCTGGGCTCCCTTCACCTTGGAGGAGTAGACCCTGGGCTTCGGACTCAAGTAGTCCTTGCCATACAGCTTCTCGATCTGGGTTCGGGCCGCGTTCACCGCCGTCTCGGAGAGGGCGACCGAGTCGGTCCTCATGTAGGTGATGTGGCCGTTCTCATATAGGCGCTGGGCAACCGACATGGTGCGCGACGAGGAGAAGCCGAGCTTGCGGCCGGCGTCCTGCTGCAGTGTCGATGTGCGGAACGGCGGATACGGGCTTCGCTTGTAGGGCTTGGAATCGACCGAGCGGACCGTGAACTCCGAGTCGCTCAACCCCGTGGCGAGGGCGGTGGCCGAATCGGAGTCGAGGACGAGCACACCCTTCTTTGGCTTGCCGTCGCGGTCGAAATCCTTGCCGGTGGCCACCCGTGACCCGTCAATCTCGAGAAGCGATGCATCGAAGGGCATGTCGAGATCTGTGGCCTTCGCCAGGGAGGCGTCGATGCTCCAGTAACCGGCCGCAGTGAAGGCGATCCGCTCCCGCTCCCGCTCGACGATGATCCTGACCGCAACGCTCTGCACCCGTCCCGCCGAGAGTCCTTGCTGAACCTTCCGCCACAACACCGGCGACACTTCGTAGCCATAGAGCCGGTCCAGGATGCGCCGGGCCTCCTGGGCCTGGACCAGTCGGTCGTCGAGCTGCCGGGGATTTGCGAAGGCCTCGTCGATGGCGCTCTGGGTGATCTCATGGAACACCATGCGATGAATCGGGACCTTCGGCTTGAGGACCTCGATCAGATGCCACGCAATCGACTCACCTTCACGGTCTTCGTCGGTGGCGAGGTAGACCCGGTCGACATCCTTGAGCAGCGCCTTTAGCTTCTTGATCCGGTCCCGTCGCTCTTTGGGGACCACGTACAGGGGTTCGAAGTCGTTGTCGACGTTCACCCCGAGTCGCGCCCAGGCCTCACCCTTGGCTTTCGCCGGGATTTCGGCAGCGGACCGGGGCAGATCACGGATGTGACCCATCGAAGATTCCACGACGGAATCGGCTCCGAGAAACGCGGAGATGGTCTTCGCCTTGGTGGGCGATTCAACGATTACAAGACTCTTGGTCATATCACTTTCGGTCTGAGTTGACCGCAACTAGTTGGGCTATGTCAACACGACCCACACCGAATCTGCGGGATTAGCGTGGTACTTCGATGTCACCGCCTACCCGTAGCCGCCCCATCCTCAACCCAACGCGAGCATCTTGATGGGTGCCTACATCGCCATCGAAGGTGGGGACGGCAGCGGCAAGAGCACCGTCGGCGCAGCTGTCGCGGAACGGCTGAAGGCGCTCGGCCATGAGACTGTAATGGTCAGGGAGCCGGGTTCGACCGCTCTCGGCGAGGAGATCCGCAAGCTGCTTCTCGACGGCCAGCAGATGACACCGTGGGCCGAGGCGTTCCTGTTCGCCGCACAACGCGCCCAGCTCGCGACCGAAGTCATCGCCCCCGCCCTGAGCGCCGGGAAATGGGTAATCAGCGACAGGACCTACTTCTCCTCGGTGGCATACCAGGGCGCCGGGCGTGGGCTGGGAACCGAAACCGTGCGGAGTATCAACGAGACGGGACTGGAGGGGGTCGAACCCGACCACGTGTTCGTGTTGGACATCGACGTCGACGTCGCCCTCGGCCGCCAGGGCCGCCCCGACCGGATTGGAGGCGAAGACGCATCATTTCATCGCTCGGTGCGCGGTGCCTACCAACAACTTGCCGAGACCGAGCCCGAACGGGTCAAGATCATCGACAACACCATGGACCTCGACATCGTGGTCGCCGAAATCATGGGTCATCTGGCGTGACCACAGTCTTCGCCGACCTGATCGGGAATGCAGGCGTGGCCGACCTCCTGGAACGGGAACTCGGGGTGCCCAACCAGGCCTACCTGTTTGTCGGGCCCGAGTCGGTAGGAAAGGACTCCTTCGCCGTGCGGTTTGCCGCAGGACTGTTGTGTGATCGATCCGGCCATCACGACGACCCGTGCCGGACCTGTCGCCTGGCCCTCGCCCGGACCCACCCCGATCTCGTCGTCGTCGAGCCGGAGGGCGCCACATCGATCGGGGTCGAACAGGCCCGCTCGATGGTGACCAGGGCATCGATGGCGCCGGTCGAAGCCGACCGGACCGTGTTCTTGATCCCTGATGCCGGGGCGATGACCGAGCAAGCGGCCAACTCACTGCTCAAGACTCTGGAAGAGCCCCTGGCTCCGGTCACCTTCCTGCTCGTCGCAGAGAGCGAAGACGACTTTCCCGCAACCATCGCCTCACGGTGCCGGACCATCCATATGGGGAGGGTGCCTTCCGATCAGCTGGTTGCTGCGCTCACCGGCAAAGGCATCGAACCGGCGCAGGCCGAAAGTGTCGCAGTGGTAGCAGGGGGGCGTCCCGGGTTGGCCCTCTCTCTGATGTCCCGGCCGGAGGTTGCGGAGTTCCGAGCGATGTGGCTGGCGATCCCCGAAAAGGTGACACCCCACCCCGGCGATGGCCAACGTCTCGCCTCGGTTGTGATCGAAGCGATCAAGCCCCTCGTCGAGAAGTCGATCGACAACGACCTGCCGAAAGACGCACAGCAGCGGGCACGGCGGCGGATCGAACAGTCCCTGCTGATCAGCGGTCTCGAGATCCTGGCATCGTGGTACGCCGATTCCGCCTCCCTGCAGTTGGGTGGGCCGGTCCGGAACCGGGACCTCGACCTGACCGCCCTCACCGACGTCAGCCCGCGCCGCGCAGTCCTCGCCGCGGACAAGGCCCTCGATGCGGTGGTCGATATTCAGGCCAACCTCCGCAGGGAACTGGTGCTAGCCAATCTCTTCACCAGGTTGGGTTCGGAGGATTAGGACGCGGCGCATTCCCTTAAGTAGAGCCTGCCGCAGGTCGCCCGGATTCACACCGGCTCCGCGGAGGACCTGGATGGCGCGGTCATATTCGGGGAGGCGGGTGATGGCGAGAGCGATGCGCCCGGGGCCGATCCGGCGGCTTGGGAGAGGTGCACATTCCGGATCACCAGCCCGATCGCGCCCGGCTCCTGTTTCCCAGCGCCATCCACAGACGCCGCCGAACCTATCGGGGGGATATAAGGGGGTCGTCCCCCCTTGCTCTAGAGAATCGTGGCGGCCATTTCGGCTAGGGGGGAGCGGACTGAGCGTTCCAGGGTGACGTGGCCGAAGAGGGGGGAGCCTTTGAACTTTTCGATCAGGGCGGCCATGCCCCCGAACGGGGAGATATAGGGGTTATCCACCTGGGAGAGGTCGCCGCAGAAAACCACTTTGGAATCACGGGACATCCGGGTGAGGATCACCTTCAGCGTCGACAGTTCCAGGTTCTGCGCCTCGTCAATGATCACAAACTCTCCAGTGATGGAGCGTCCCCGGAGGTAGGTGACCGCCGCCATCTCCAGCTCGTTGCGGTCGATCAACTCGTCGATTGCGTGCCGGGCGCCGTCGACGCCGGCATCGGAGAAGAGTGCGAACAGATTGTCGTGAACTGCAGCCATCCACGGGGCGAGCTTCTCATTGAGGTCACCGGGCAGATAGCCAACTTCCTGCCTGCCAACCGCGACCAGGGGGCGGTAGACAGAGACTTTCCGGTATCGGCCCTGTTCGAGGACCTGCTCCAGTGCGGCGGCCAGGGCCAGGAACGTCTTCCCCGTGCCGGCCACACCCATCATCGACACCGCAGGGATATCAGGATCGAGCAGTTGGTGCAGCGCAACAGTCTGACGGAGGTTTTTCGGCTCGACTCCAAACGCCTTGGCATGGGTGGGGACCCGTTCCACGATCAACGTCGGGTCGGATTGGATCACCCGGGCCAAGGCCGAACGTGAGGCTCCCTCCCGGAGGACGACAAATTGGTTGATCATCGCCTCCACCCCGGCAAGCTCGATCTTGCCCTCTTCGAACAGCTTGTCGATGGTCGTCCCTTCGGTGCGAAACTCGACGATTCCCGAGTGCAGTTGCTCAACAGGGACGGTGTCGGCCCGATAGTCCTGAACGGGGACACCGAGTTGAGCGCTTTTGATCCTGAGGGCGGCGTCCTTCGTCACCAGCACAGGGTTGTCGGCGTCGGGCAGGTTGAGGCAGGTGGCGAGGATGCGGTGGTCCGGTGTGGTGGGGTCGAGCACCTGGGGCAGGCGTTCCGATGTCACCCCGTTCAACTCGATGCGCAGCGAGCCACCGCCCGGGAGGTCTGCTGGTTCGCGCAGTCCTCCGTCGCGACTCGCCCCGAGGTCTTCGAGGAGGCGGATCGCGGCCCGTGCGTTGGCCCCCACCTCGTCGAGACGGGTCTTCATCCGGTCCAGTTCCTCGACCACGACGAGCGGGATCACCACATCGTGTTCATCGAATCGAAGAGCGGAGCGGGGGTCGGCGAGCAGGACACAAGTGTCAAGGACGAAGGTGTTTACCACCTGAGCAGACTCCTTTGGTGACGCCAAGGCCCACAGCATCCCCGTTTCCGAGCCAAATTACAAGCATCGTATTCAGTGAGGGTCAGGTCACGATCTTGAACACCGGGTGATTTTCCGCGACTACGGCGAAGTCTTCCGGTTTCGGGTCCTTGGGAACGTCGAAGTAGGGCCGTGTGATCCTCTGCTCGTTCCAGTACTGGTGGAGGAGGATCCCGCGGCGGGCCACAGGCACCTCGGCGAGGGTCACCTTGCGGTCGTTGCGCCCGCGACGAAGGCGCACGTTCCGGTCGGCGCGGACGTTCTTGACCCATTCCACTTCGCCGTACGGGGAGACGATGTAACCGGTTCCTCTGATGTCGAGCGGCGAGACCGGGACCGAATGCGACTTCCCCGACTTTCGGCCCGATGTCGTCAGCACTACCTGATTGCCCAGGCCCCGCCGCGCCAGCCAGGTAGTGAATGTGTTGACCCTGCGGGTCCCCTTGGTGACAACGTAGATCCGAGCCATAGGAATCAACCTAGCGGTCCGGTCAGCCCCTTCGCCGCGCCAGCCACTCTATGAGCGCTTCCGGTTCACGGGCGTTGACCACCCGATCGGTGGTCACCCAGCCGCGGCGGGCGTACTCGACGCCGTAGTCCATCCGGACCAGATCGGACGGGTGGTGTGAGTCGGTGTCGATCACGACGTCCACCCCGGACGCCATTGCCTGGCGCACGACCTCAGCGTCGGCATCGAGACGGTCGAGGGCTCCGTTGACTTCGAGGGCCACCCCGGTCACCGACAGTGCCTCGAGAACCACGTCGATGTCGAGTTCGACCCCGGGACGCCGCCCGATCTTGCGCCCGCTGAGATGCCCGATGGTGTCGACCGAAGAGTCGCTCAAAGCGATGAGGATGCGCGACGTCTGCTGGTCCCGGTCGAGGTCGAAGTGGGAGTGGATGGATGCGACGCAATAGTCGAACTCCGCCCTGAACTCCGGGTCGTAGTCGAGTTGTCCGAGAGGTCCGATGTTGAGCTCACATCCGAAGAAAAGGCGGATATCGGGGTAGCGGTCCTGGAGGGCGCGAATCCGGTCGCGATGCTCGAGCATCAACTCGCGGGAGGAACCGTTGATAGCGAGGTCCTCCCCGTGCTCAGTGAACGCCACAAACCGGTAACCCGCCCTGATTGCGGCCTCGACCATTTCTTCGAGACTGGCACGGCCGTCGCCCGAACGGTCTGAGTGGTAATGGAGGTCCCCGAGGATCTCGCCGCGCTCGATCAGGTGGGGAAGTCTGCCCTCCGAGGCGAGATCTACTTCACCGGTGCCCTCCCGGATCTCAGCCGGGACCCACGACATCTCCAGCGCCTGATAGATGTCCTCTTCGGTCTTCGCTGCGACCACCCGCTCCCCGTCGAACAGGCCGTATTCACTGAGCAGCCAACCACGATCGATCGCCCTCTGGCGGAGAGCGATGTTGTGCGCCTTGGACCCCGTGAAGTAGAGGATCGCCGACCCGAGTTGATCGACGGTCACGGTTCTTACGTCCACCTGGAAACTCTCCCTGGTGAGAACGGAGGTCTTGGTGTCGCCGGACCCGATGACTTCACTGACTTCGGGCCACCCGGCCACCGAACCGTGGACCTTCTCCGGCTGCGATGTTGCCACCACCAAGTCGATATCCCCGATGGTCTCGGCGAAGCGACGGACGGAACCGCATGGGACCACATCGACGACGCCTTCCAGCCCCCGCAGCCTCTCCGCGAGGACACGCGCCAGGGGCAGCGCCTCGGCAAGAGGGGTGCGTCGGTCTTTGCCGTGGAGGCCGAGCCGCTCAATGGCCTTGCCGATCTTCTCCTCCGACGTCTTGCCCAGGCCGGGCAAGTCGCGAAGACGCTCCTGTTCGATGGCGCCCTTCAGGTCGTCGATGTTCTCCACACCGAGTTCCCGGCGGATCGTCTTCAATGTCTTCGGACCGAGACCGGGAATACGGGTCAACTCGACGAAGGCCGGCGGATACTTCTCCCGCAACATCTCCAGCTTGGCGACGGTCCCCGTCTCCTCGAGTTCGACGAGCTTGTTAGCGGTTGAATTCCCGACGCCCTTTATCTTCACGAGGTCGGCCTTGGTTGCCTGAGTCAGGTCACCGTCGAATCCCTCGATCCCGTGGATCGCCGCCTCATACGCCCTGACCTTGAACGCCTGAGGGCTTCCCTCATCGAGGGCGCTGAGACGGGCGAGCTCGACGAGCATCCGGATCGCTTCAGAGCGGGAGACCATGACCGCCGATGCTATCTGGCGCGGCAGCCTGCGTCAGCCGCCGAGCCATGCGACCGGGTCGAACTCCCCGGTGGCGGCCGCCCTCACCTCGAGGGTCCCGAAGAACGGGACCGTCACCTCCTTTTCGACGATCACTGTCGCCGACCTCACCCCGAGCCCGGAGTCGATCGGGCAGTCACAGCTCACAACTGCCGCCCCGTTGGCAGCGGCATAGCGGGCGGCCTCAGCTCGTGGATCACCCGCTCCGGCCGGTGGATAGGTCGCGACCGCAGCCGCGAGCGCGGCTGCGTCTGCGGCGTTGTTCGCCTCGGCCCTCACTCCGTAGAGAACAGTGAGCGACCCCAGGCCCACGAGCGCCACCAACACCAACGCCACGAGCAAGGCAGCAACCACCGTTGCCGACCCGCGATCGGCGTCGGTCACTTTTCGGTGCGCATCGAGGCCCGGGCCGGAATGTCGAACTCGACGTCGGGAAGGATGAAGAAGTCGACCACGTGCCGCAAGGTCGCGGTCACCGTGGCCATCTGACCCGGGACCGAGGGCCGGGTAACCGAGATCCGCGTTCTGCCGGCCATCTCCGGATCGAGGGCCGCCATCACGGCATCGACAGCCTGGGCGGGGTCGGGTGTCGTTGCCGCCACCCGTACCCCTTCCCGTACAGCCCCGATCAGTTCTATCTTCACCCTCGCCACCGACACCACCTGGAGGCCCGCCACCAGGAGCAGGACGACAAGGGGGAGAATGAGGAAGAACTCCACGGTGACCGAGCCCCTCTCGGTCAGAACTTTCCGACCACCCACGAAATTACTTTCCCGAACAGACCCCCGAGCAGGCCGCTGCCGCTTCCCGACTGCAGCCAGTTGAGCCCGATGATGGCCAGGGCAGTTGCGGCGAGTATGACCAGGAAGTATTCAACGGTCCCCTGCCCTCGCTCACCGTGTGCCAGCAGCACCAGCTTTGTCCATAAACGCATTTGCGCTCCTCTCCTTGTCCGGCAACCGGCCGGCGACGGGAGGAAGTGCGGATCTTTCGTCGTCGTGGTGTTCAGTCAAACGGCACGACCAGTCCATCCAGAAGTGAAAGGATCGTGGGGCCGTAGGCAAGAAGCACCACCCCGGGAAGGGTCAACAGGCTGAGGGGCAGCATCAGCCTCACCGGCAGCGCCTTGACTCTCGCCTGCCGCTCGGCCCGCTCCCGGGCGAGGTCGTCATCGAGGAATCTCCTCACCGCATCGGCGGCTGATGCGCCCGTTGCCTGGGCCCTGGCAAGATGGATGAGGAGGAAGCGGAGGCCTCCCCGCGTGCCGTCGGCGGCCGCCGTCAACCCGGCGACCGATGCCACCCGGACCGCCTCTTTCAGCTCGCCGGCTTCGGGAAATCGGGCGGCAGCCGACTGGAGCGCGGAAAGCACCGACCTACCCCCTCGCAGTTCGACCAGAAGCACCATCATGATCGGCCGCAAATCGTCCTCCCGGCGACGACGGGGTAGGTACCGCCGGAGACCGACAGCGAGGACCGCAGCCACGCATCCCGGGAACCCGAAGAAGTTCAAACCCAACGACCCCGCAACCAGGTAGGTCACAAAGCCCTCCTCACCAGCAGGACACTGACCAAGAGCCCGGCACCGGTCAGCCCCATCCCCACCAGCGCCACCGCCTGCTGCGCTGGATCTCCCAGGAGATCTCCGATCGCTCCGGTGGACAACCGGTAACCGACGTAAAGGGCGGGTAGGCCGACAAGGACCGCTATCGATGCGCGAGCCGGCGAAGTGGCGACCCGGATCTCTTCGGTTGCCTCCACCCGGGCAAGGGCGAGATCGCCCAGCTCCTGGAACAGCGGGGCAGCTGCCGAACCGGTCTCCGCGATCGCACTCACCAGTGCCCCGATCTCCTGGCCGATCTCCGGAAACTCGGCCCTCAGCTCCGGGATCACCTCCTCGAGGAGGCTTCCGGAGTCGAGAGACGCGCTGATCGTATGTGCTTCGAGAGCTCGGGCCGCGTCGGCGATTGCTGCACGCAAAGGTGACCCGGTGCGGAGTTCCCTCCCGACCGATTGGCAGAAGAGAGCCGACCTCGTCGATGTGCCCGGTCGATGGGCCAACACATGGACCGCAATGGCGGCGAGAGTCCACAAAGGAAAGAACAAAGAAGCGAGCAGGAGGGCGATCACTCGCCAATCCATTCCGGCCGAGAGGGCCCATGCAACCACGAGCCACTCAGACATCGATCTCCGCCATATGGCCGTCGCTGCCCACCGATGACAGCGAGGAGACGTACCGGCGGTCGGCGGAACGGGTCACCTGAACCACCAGATCGACGGCTGCGTAGAGCTGGCGGCGGATGGCGTCCGGTGATGCGGCCCCGTCGAGCAACGCAAGCGTCTCCAGTCTCCACATCGCCTCTTCGGGTGAGTTGGCGTGAACCGTGGACATCGAACCGCGGTGGCCGGTGTTCAACGCAGTCACCAGGTCGAGCGCTTCGGGGCCTCGGACTTCGCCAAGCACGATCCGGTCGGGGCGAAGCCGGAGGGCCGAACGCAGCAGCTGGCGGATGCTGACCTCGCCGAACCCCTCAGCGTTGGCCGGCCTCGCCTCGAGGCGGACCACATGTCCGGGAAAGTCCAGTTCAGCAGCATCCTCAACAGTCACCAAGCGCTCGTTGCGGGGAATCTCCGCCGCAAGCACATTGAGGAGGGTCGTCTTGCCGGTTCCGGTCCCTCCGGACACGACAATCGTCTTCCGTCCCACCACCGAAGAGCGGAGAAACTCTGCGCACCCATCGCCCACCGCTCCCAGTGACACCAGGGCAGGGAGGTCTCGGACCGTGGGGCGAAACCGGCGGATGGCGATCACAGGGTTGTCCACCGTTGCGGGTGGTATCGCCACATGAATCCGGGAGCCATCGGGCAGTCGGCCATCGACCATCGGTGACGATCTGTCCACACGCAGGCCAAGGGCGGCAATGGTGCGCTCCACAGTGGCCATGAGGTCGGCAACGGAGGCGAAAGCGACCGGGACGAGTTCGAGATCGGATCCCCGGTCGACCCATATCTCGGCGGGACCGTTGACGAGGATATCGGTGATCTGGGGGTCGTCGATCAAAGGCTGCAGCGGGCCCAACCCCAGAACACGGTCGACCACATCGGCGACCAGCGTGTAGCCGCTGAGTGGCGCTTCGATGGCGAGCAGCCGACCGGCCAAATCGGCCACCTCACCGCGAACAGACGTCGCGCTGTCCCGGGCCACGAGGGTGGCCACCTTGTCGGCTAGGCCCATGGCATCTCCCAGATTCCACGCCAGGAGTCGACCCAGCGCCTCGCCAGAGGAGTCTTGCCTTCGAGCATCGCTCTCACGGGGCGGGCTCCCAGCCGGGGCAGCACCGGGCCGGGGAGGGAGGGGACCGACACACCGGTCGCTGGCTGCCACACGGAGGGGACGAGTTCACTGGGCCTGAGGAAGCCGGGGAGTATCGCCCGGTACGGCACGGTCGGTCCCGCCCACAGGCTCCCGTCGGAGCGAACGACCAGTGCCGGCCACCGTCCGGCGAGAACCTCGATCGCCTCCGTCAGTTCGTCGCCGCTCATGGATCCCGACGCGATGGTGGCGACGCCACTGCGGCCAGGGCTGAGGTCGAATAGAGTCGGACCGTCGA
>JBHJOQ010000150.1:0-7736 GCA_050329555.1 Acidimicrobiia bacterium
CGACCCGCTGCTGCTGGCCGCCCGACAGCTGGCCCGGGTACTTGTCGGCCTGTTCGGGGATCTGCACTTGCTCGAGGAGATCTCGGCCCCGCTGCTCGGCGTCGCGTTTGGACAGCTTGCGGACCTGGCGAGGCGCCAGGGTGACGTTCTCGAGCACGGTCAGGTGAGGGAACAGGTTGAACGACTGGAAGACCATGCCTGTCTCGCGGCGGATCTCCTGGACATTGCGGATGTCGTCAGTGAGTTCGATGTCACCTACCCTGATCGACCCCCGGTCGTGCTTCTCGAGGCGGTTGATGCAGCGGATGAGCGTCGACTTACCTGATCCCGACGGTCCGATGACAACCACGACCTCTTGCTGTCCAACATTCATATTGATGTCATAGAGCGCCTGGAAGTCACCAAAGAATTTGTCGACACCAACACATTCGATGACGGCGTCCCCTTTGGCGCGGGTGGCGTCGGCGTATACCTGTGGGCTTCGTTCGGTTGTCATCGGCTAACTCGCAATCTTCGTTCCAATCTCTGACTCTCACGTGACATGGCAAAGGCAAACGCCCAATAGCCAAATGCTACAAACACCAGGGTCTCGGCGATTGCGACACCCCTGAAATCGGGCTGAGCGTGCACGATCTCGCGAACACCGAGGAACTCGAGAACGGCGATGATCGTCAGGAGCGACGAGTCCTTGAACAGCGAGATGAACTGACCGACCATCGCCGGGATCACAGCGCGCAACGCCTGGGGCAGCACGATGCGGCGCATGATGGTCGGCGGCGCCATTCCCAGCGCCTGGCCGGCCTCGGTCTGGCCTTTGGGCAGCGACTGCAGACCGCCGCGAACGATCTCAGCAACGTAGGCAGAGGTGAACAGAGACATGGCCACGATGGCGCGGGTAATGCTGGAGAGGTTCGTTCCCTGGGGGAGGAGGAAACCCAGCACGAATTGACCCATGAATAGGAGGGAGATAAGCGGCACACCGCGGATCAGCTCGATATAACCGGTGGCGATCCAGCGTAACGCCGGGAGCGTCGACCGTCGCGCCAGGGCGAGGAGAAGCCCCAGCGGGAAGGCGAGGATGATGGCCAGGGCGGAGACCATGAGCGTAAGATGGAGGCCCGACCAGACATCCCAACCGACACCTGTGGTGTCGACAACTCCGTAGATGTACCGCACCGCCAGGGCGACGGCGACAGCCGCGGCGAGTCGTGCTCCTAGGGCAATCCAGCGGTTGTTGAACCTATCTTCTGCTATCGAACCGTAGGTGGCGACACCGAGAATCAGGCCGACCGGCAACCATCCGCCGGCATCGAATCCGGACACGACCTGGAAACCGAAAACGAGCAGGATCCCGGTGAGAACCCAACCCAGATTCCGGAAGCGACGCGACACCCGCTTCGCCTGGTATCCGAGCACAGCCACGAGACCCACCGCGGCCACCAGCAGGAAGGGGTTGTACCACGTGCCCGCCGGGTCGAGGGTGGCGAAATAGAGGAGGATGCCGATGAAAAGGGCAAGCGACCACATCCTGCGGAAGGTGCCGACAATCGTGCCTTTGGTATAGATCAACCCGGCGTCTTCGGCAGCATCTCGCGTTGCGGCGGAATTCGTCCCAGCGCCGACCCCGAAAGACAGAGCGAAGATCAGGATCTGCGCGATCAGCCGCCACTGCTCGGAGCGGGGGAAAGTACCCTGCATAAACAAGGTGAGGTTGCGGGTGACCGCCTCCCATTGAGCGTTCACAAAGACGAAAAGAGTCAGCCTGTATCCCAAGTATGCGAGCAACGGGAGAGAAATGATGGTGACCAGACCCGACCACCAATTGTAAAACAGGTTCTTCTTCGCCCATTCGACCGCAGTGGGCCTGGTGAGGGTCGGTGCTGAAGCGGTCATCGGTCGACCAACTTGAGTCTCTGGTTGACCACGTTGAGGATGGCTGAGATGACCAACGAGAAGGCCAGGTAGACCCCCATGAGGATGATGACCGACTGAAATGTTGGCCGGCCGTTGCCGATCGAGGTCTTGGTCAGAGCGGTGATTTCTGCGTAGGCGGCGGCGGTTCCCAGCGACGTGTTCTTGACCAGGTTCAGGTATTGGTTGATGGTAGGCGGTAGGGCGATGCGCATCGCCTGGGGAAGGATGACAAAGCGGTAGCGCTGGAACCCCGACAGGGCGAGAGCGTTGGCGGCCTCGGACTGGCCGGTGTGGATCGCCAGGATCGAACCTCGGATGATCTCACCGATATGGCTCGCCGTATAGAGGCCGAGGGCCGCCGTCACCGAGATGAACCCCCAGTTGATGGCAAACCCGCCATCGAGCAAGCGTCGGTCTTCGGAAATCGAGGGGTAGGAAACCTCGAACGGCTGGCCGGTGACGATATATCCGACAATCGCAGAAACGACCAAAACCCCCGTCGCCCAGAGGACACGATGGTGGGGCCGGCCGGTGCGGTCGAACATCCGGGTGCGCCACTTCCATACAAAGATCGCGGCGACTATCCCGATGGCAAGCACCACCCAGAAGAACGTCAAGCTCCCGATTTCGGCGAAACCGGGTATTCCCCATCTGTCCTTGTTGAGGATGAGGAAGACGTTCTCCGAACCGGGAAGGCTGAACTCCCAGGACTCCGAGAAGATCGGGAACGGGCCGAAGAAGAAGACTGCGAACCCGAAGAACACGATAATGACGAGTGGGGGGATGTTACGGAATGTCTCGACGTAGAGCATTGCCGCTTTGTTGATCAGCCAGTTTTCGGAGAGGCGGGAAACACCAACGAAGAGTCCGACGACTGAGGCGAGGATGATCCCGAAGAACCCGGCAAGAAACGTGTTCTTCACCCCGACGAGAACCATCTCCCACACGGGAGAGCGGGGATCGAACGCCTCGTGGTAGGTGATCCGGAAGTTGGTAGGACTGGTCAGGAAACCGTACGAAGTACTGATTCCGAGCCGGTTGAAGTTCGCGATCAGGTTTCCGTAAAAGTACCTGAGCAAGAAAAAGACTAGGACCACAGCCACGACTTGGCCCACGACACGAATCACCCGGATGTCGCGCCAGAAGGGCGGTCGGGCGAGCTCGGTGGTCGTCTGGCTTGTGGTCATCGGGGTAAGAAGGCAAGAAGGGTGGCCCGGAGGCCACCCTTCTCAGATATTGCCGCTATCGGAATGGAGGCACGTACATCAGACCGCCGTCGGTCCAGATGTTGTTGGGGCTTCCTTCCAGTTGGAGACCAAGTGCCGGGATATGCGCCTCGTAGATCTCGAAGTAGTTTCCGACCTGCTCGACAACCTGGACTGCGAAGTCCGCAGGCAGATTGAGCCCGGCTGCGATATCCCCACCAGAAATGAAGTTCTGGATGTTGGGGTCGTCACCGGAATAACTGCCGATGTTGCTCGAATCGAGGCCGAACTCCCACGCCTGCACGGTGGCCATCACTGCCCACTCGACTGCCTGCGCCCACTCGGTGTCACCGTCGGCGACAACGGGGCCGAGCGGCTCCTTGGAGAAGATCTCAGCCATGATGAACTGCTCGTCTCCACCTTCGCTCTCGATGGATGCCTTGAAGGCAGCCAGCTGAGAAGCGTCTGAGGTCCAGGCCTCACATGTTCCGCCCTCATATGCAGGGCGCAGCTGGGTGTTGTCCTCAAATACCTGCGGGTTGAAGGCAATCCCTCGTGCCTCGAACACAGCCGTGAGGTTCAACTCCGTGGTTGTACCGGACAGCACACAGATGTTGGCGTTCGCCAGATCTTCGAGTTCGGTGAACCCGGTGGATGCCGGGACCATCATTCCCTGACCGTCATAGAAGGTGGTGAACAGGAAGTTCGCACCCTCCTGCCCATCGCGGGTCGCGGTCCACGTGGTGTTCCTGACCATCAGATCGATCTCACCAGCCTGGAGCGCCGGGAACCGGGCTTCAGCCGTCAGCGGGAAAAACTCGACTTTGTTGGCGTCCCCGAGGATGGCGGCCGCGACTACGCGGCAGAAGTCGACGTCGAAGCCGGTGTACTCACCAGCGTCGTCGACAACCCCGAATCCGGGCAGTCCGTCGTTCACCCCACAGACGACCTGGTCTGCTGCGATGACCGCGGCGAGTGTTCCGCCCGCGTCACCGTCTCCATTTCCGTTTCCATTTCCATTGTCATCGCTGCCGCCATCGGCAGCAGTGGTTGTGGTCTCGCCGCCGCCGTCGTCAGACGTACAGGCGGTGAAGACCAGCATCAGGGCGCTAATGAGCGCCAAGAGCTTGATTCTTTTCATTTTTCCTCCGTGATTTAGGCGTACGGATGGACAGAGCCACCCGCAACACGTCCCATGACCCTAATCAGGAAACCCAAGGCCATGCACACAAAACCAGATTGGTTCGCTACAAGAGCCCGACGGTTGATACTCTTTCGCACCGGTTCCAAAGGAGGACCAATAAACATATGACTAAGACCAAACGACTAATTGCAATCATGTCGGTGTTTGCACTTGTCCTTGCCGCTTGCGGCGAAGACACGGGCGGCGACACCACTACAACGGCTGCTGCCGGTGAAGAGACAACGACCACGGAGGGATCGGGCCTCCCCGACCTCGAGGGTCGCACCGTCACCGTCGGTGTCGAGAACGCCTACCTGCCCTTCAACTACATCCCTGTAGGCGAAACCGAGGGGACCGGATGGGACTACGATGCCTGGGAAGCGATCTGTGAGCTTCTGAACTGTGTTCCGGAGTTCATCGAGGCGGGGTGGCCACAAGTGATCGACCAGGTGGCCGATGGGGAGATCGACACCGCGGCAGACGGTATCTCGATTACGGACGACCGCAAAGAGGTAGTCGACTTCTCCGATCCGTACATGGTCGTGACGCAGAAGTTCGTCGTTCAACTCGACGACGATCGCTATGCGACGGCGGATGATCTGATCGCCGACCCCGATGCAACCATCGCCACCCAGGTTGGCACCACCAACTACGAACTGGCACTGGGCCTGGTCGGTGAGGGCCGGATCCAGGCCTTCGACCAATTCTCGCTTGCCATCCAGGCGCTCATCGCCGGCGATGTCGACGCGGTGATCATCGACGACGCGGCAGGGCTCGGGTACATCGGAGAGAACTCCGAGGCGATCAAGACCATCGAGACACCGCTCCAGTCGGACCCACTCGGGTTCATCTACCCTCTCGGCTCGGAATTGGTTGACCCGGTCAATCAGGCCATTGCCGAGCTTCAGAGGGACGGCACGTTCGAGGAGCTCGGAGTGAAATACTTCGGTCCTGACTTCAACGTTGGCTATTGCGACGAGAACGGCGAGCCGCTGATCGAAAACGTGGAGTGTTAGTCACAAGAGGCGAACGGCTCTGAACCCAGAGCCCTGATCGCACAGGAAGTGCATCGCACCGATAAGGTGCGGTGCACTTTCTTTTATGAGCCGATGAGTATCGACCCCGAACTGAAACCAGGCGAGCTGGCCCCCACCCCGGGCGGGGCTTACAAATTCGACAAAAACGAATTCCCGTGGTGGCTCGTCGTCATGCTCTTGATCATCGCCGTCATGGTGGCGGTAGTGATCCTCGACCCCAACTATCGCGAGGCGTTCACCAGGATCTTCCCCCTCCCCTTGCGCGCCGGCGAGGGAATTCTTCTCACTTTCTACCTCACGATCGGCTCCTTCATCGTCGCCACGATTCTCGGCCTGTTCCTCGGCATTGCCCGGGTGAGCAAACGGACCGTGATCCGCAATGCAGCCGCGGTCTATATCGAGTTCATCCGCGGCATCCCGATGATCGTCTTCATCTTCGCGGTTGCCTTCTTCATCGCTCCCGACTTCGCCGACCTCATCGGGATTGAGAGCCGGGCGATACCCCAGGCAATCCGCGGCGCGGCAGCCCTCTCGCTCTTCTACGCGGCGTTCATCGCTGAGGTGTTCCGGGCCGGGATCCAATCGGTCGAGGAGGCCCAGTCGGAGGCGGGTCGGGCACTGGGGCTGACCGAGCGTCAGATAATGCGGAGGGTGGTACTCCCCCAGGCGGTGCGAAACATGCTCCCTGCCCTGGGCAACGACCTGATCTCCCTGATGAAGGACACTTCACTGGTGTCGGTGCTCGCCGTTCGTGAATTGACCCAGATGGCCCGCCTCTACTCCGGGTCCAGCTTCCGGTTCCGGGAATCATTTCTGATCCTGATGATTATCTATGTGGTCCTCACGCTGAGCCTGAGCCTCTTGCTCCGCTGGTACGAGAGGAAGATTGCGATCCCGGGACGGAATCCCCAGTCGGCCTAGTGTCCTGGCGCCGCAATCAGCGGGTGAGGATCGCTTTGACCCGTTCTACGACCGAGTCGACATCCATGCCGGCCCACTCCATGACGTCGTCGGATGCACCGAAGGGGAGAAACCGGTCGGGAACGCCGATACAGGTCACGTCTTTGCTCAGGCCCCTGGCGGTGAAGTCCTCCAGGACTGCTGAGCCAAACCCTCCGGCCACAACATTGTCCTCGAGGGTCACCACAAAGCGGGCACCTGCTGCCCATTCCGCGATCCGGGGGTCGAGTGGCTTGACCCAGCGGGCGTTGACCACCCCGACACTCACTCCGCTCTGACTGAGATCGCCTGCCGCCTTTTCGGCGATCTCCACCATCCTGCCGCTGGCCACGAAGAGGACGTCACTCCCCTCGCTCAACAATTCCGCTTTGCCTACCTCGATCGCCTCCACCGGTAGCGACGGGACTGAAGTGGCGCCGCCTTTCGGGTAGCGGATCGCAATCGGGCCGTCGTGGTCGACGGCGGTCTCCACCATGGCGCACAATTCTGTTGCGTTTGATGGCGTGCCGATGACCATGTTCGGGATCATCCTCAGATAGGAGATATCGAACACACCGTGGTGCGACGGGCCGTCGGGACCGGTGATGCCGGCGCGATCGATCAAGAAGACCACGGGAAGGTTGTGGAGGGCGACATCGTCGACGATCTGGTCGAAAGCCCTCTGCAGGAAGGCCGAGTAAATGCCCACCACCGGCCTCTTGCCGGCCATTGCCATGCCAGCGGCGAGAGTGACTGCGTGCTGCTCGGCGATGCCGGTGTCGAAGACACGATCGGGGAACCGCTCCCACATCTGCCTCATCCCCGTGGTCGAGATCATCGCCGCCGATATCCCCATCAGGTCGGGGCGCGCCGCCGCGGCCTGGGCCAGGGCGCGGCCGGCGACCTCGGTGAGCTTCAACTCTGACTTGTGGGCCTTGCCGGTGGCGACGTCGAATGAGCCGACTCCGTGCAGCTTCTCCACTTCGTCTTCGATGGCGGGCTGGTAGCCGTTGCCCTTCTCGGTGACGACGTGGATCACCACCGGCTCGTCGTAAGCCTTGGCGTTCTCGAAGGTCTCCTCGAGCAGCTCGATGTCGTGGCCGTCGATCTGCCCCGTGTACTTCAGCCCCAGGGAGTCGAACACCGTCGATGGCTCGATCATCTGCTTGATCGCCTCTTTGGTCCTATTGGCGAGCTCGTCGGCGGTCTCACCGACAAGAGGGACGCCACGCAGCACCCGTCCGAGCGTCTTCTTTGCCTTCTCGTACCGGGGGTCAAAGCGGTAGTGGGCGAGGTTGGCAAGGGCCGCCAGGCCACCAACCGTGGGGGCGTAGGAGCGACCGTTGTCGTTGACGACGATGATCAGGTTCTCAGGGCGGGTCACCGCGATGTGGTTGAGCGCCTCATATGCCATACCTCCGGTGAGGGCTCCATCGCCGATGATCGCAATGGTATATC
>JBHJOQ010000083.1:0-11057 GCA_050329555.1 Acidimicrobiia bacterium
GGGCCGTAGGGATCCGCGTTCAAATGAATGTTGTACACCACCACGCGACCCGCGTCCGGCACCTCGATAGCCACGCCACCACCGCGCTTGGCGGTCGACAGGGTCTCGATGATCGGGTACCGGCTGAGGATCGCGTTTCCCCAGACGGGGTCGGTCGTTCCGAAAAAGGCAACATGTTCGAACCCGAGTTCGAGTTGGAGGAGAGTCAGCAGGTCGGTGTTGGCACTCAGAAGCTGGCCGCGCGGCACCTCCTGTAGACCAACGACATCGGCCCTGGTGTCCGCAATCACCTCGGCGATTCCGGCGACATCGAGGTTACCGTCGATGTCGAACGCCGAATGAACGTTGTACGAGACGAACCGAATCGGGTCTTCCGCTGCTTCAGCGGACTCGGTTTCGGCTCCCAGGGCGGCAAAGAATGCGAGCAGCGGGAGCACAGCCGCACCCGCTGCGAAAACCCAGTCTGCGTGTCCTGCCCGGAAGCCGGGATGCTCGCGAACCATGGCCGCTACGCCGAGTGCCGCGAGGGAGATGGCCGCTGCGAACCTGACCGCAGGTGCGTCGAAACCCAGATTCATGTCCAGGGGTACGTAATAGGCGAGGCCGAAAGCAAGAAAGAAGGAGGCACCAGCGATCAGATAGAACGACGAGGCTCCCATCCGGGTCCCGTCCGGTTCGGGGACGAGACCTGCCCAGACCACACCGGCTGCCGGAATCGCAACGAGACTGAGCAGGTTGTAGGCGGCGGCATTTCCTTCGGCAGCCAGCACGGCAACAACCACCAGACCGAGACACACCCCGAACATCGCCCGATTGCCAGCCAGGCGATAGGCGAGAAATACGGCAACGGCGTTGAGAACTGCGATACGCAACTGCGCAGTCGGTCCCGACACGCCGGTCACCGCCGATGTCCAACCCTGGGACTGCAGGAGGAGCATCTGGATGAACAGGAACGGCGCGAGTCCGAGGAGTGAGATACCGGCGACAGGGCGGGCGCCTGCCTTCTCCAGCGCACCGATGTTGTTGTGCGCCCAGCCAATGCCCAGACCGAGCGCCACCACCGCAACGACCGACCTCCAGCCAGGCTGATAGGCAAGATCGAGGCTCAGGCCGAGGCCTTTGATCGCAGAATCGATGGCAAGCCCGATGAGGACACCGCCCACCATTGCCGAACGTCCGAGGCCGAACAGAAACGGCAGCAGGCCGACGAAAGCAAACGTTGCCACCGAAGAAGCCCAAAAGTCGACCATGGGATCGGCGGCAATCTGGTTGACCAACCTGGCCACCACCAACACCAAGGTGGCGGAGAACAGCACCCGCTGAAACGGGATCCATCTCACCAGCAGCGGGATCAGTCCGGCGAGAAGGAAAGGCGCGAAAGCAATCGGGATCAAGTCCAGCACACCGATGCCGAGGGTGTCCCGGAGGTACCAGCTCAGTGATCCGAAGAGAAAGCGCATCGATTGGAGACCGAACACGACCACTAGTGACGCAAACAAGATTCTGGCTATGCGGCTTTGCTCGCGTTCGTGATTCATGGGCAGAATCTAACCGGTCTCTGCTGAGGTCGACGTTGACAACCCAGGTTCAAACCCTGGGTTTCTCAGCCCGGCAGGCGGGCTGAATCGCCCGCGGAAGCCCGGTACAGAGCTTCTCGGGTCTGAGTCTCGGCCTAGCCCTGTATCACCCGAACTACTCAGCGATGTGGCGGCCCTCAGCCGTAATCGCGTTGGCGAAACTCGGCCTGGGGTGGTGGACAGTTCCCACCAGTTGGGCATCTTCTGGCGCGGAAGTGTCGAGAAGCCGAATGGTGACATGGCCGCAAGACTCGCACACCTGTCGTTCCAGGCCATGGTTGCGCGTCGTTACCCCTTGTTCGTGCTCACAGGCGCGCCCGGGCAGTTCGTTGAGAATTCTATCGAGCACGAAAGAGTCCCTCCCAGCATGATCCACTCCTGCCACTCTGATCGATTCCCGGGCCTACATCTATAGGCCGCTAGAACCAGTGTCGGGTCAGGGGCGCACTCAGTCAGTGTCGATGAACAGGTTCACAACAGATTGGACAATGCTGATCACCAATGCGCCGAGAAAGGTAGACCAGAAGAATCCATCCGACGTGAGCCCGAGGTCGAGCCGTGCCGGGTCGGCCAACCACACGGTCAGGGAGAGCATCAGCGCATTGATCACAAGAAGGAACAATCCGAGGGTCAAGAGGACCACCGGAAGGCTGAGTAACTTGACGACGGGCCTGACCACGGAATTGATGACCGAAAGGATCAGGGCAACGAGGAGAAAAGCCCACCATTCGCCGCTGAAATCGAGGCCGGGAACGATCGAGACAGCCACCCATATAGCCAGGGCGGTGATGAGAATGCCAACTACTCGCTTCATATCCGGGACTCTACTGGCTCGGATCTGGCCGATGATGGCAATCATCACCCCCGGCCGAGCCACCACCCGTGCTGTCGCGCGCCCGATGGGCAACAGCTAAGTTTCCAGGCAATATCTACGAAAGGATCTGGAAATGGGAATTCTCAACCGGTTGACTGGCCTCCTGGGAGGAGCCAAGAAGGGCGGAATCGCCGAAGTCGTGCAGGCTCTCATCGAGCAATTCGGCAGCATCGATGCTCTCGTAGCCAAGCTGAAGAGCAGCGACCTGGCGGGTCAGCTCGAGAGCTGGATCGGGACCGGGGAGAACTCCCCCGCTGGAGCCAGCAAGATCGAAGGAGCCCTGGGCAGCGACGCCATCGCTGGAGTTGCCAAGAAGCTCGGTGTCGACCAGAAGGAGGCGGCGGCAAAGATTTCGATGGCGCTCCCCAAGGTCATCGACAGGCTCACCCCTGCCGGAAATCTTCCCGAGGGCGGGATCAGCATGGAAGCGGTGACCAACCTTCTCGGCAGGCTGCAGGAGCGGTAGGGATGTGATTGCTGAGAACAATGCAACCGACGACGCCGACGCCGTCGAATCCTCGAGAAGCTCGAGGACGACAGCAAACGCCAGGATTCGCTTGCGGCCTCCGCCTCAAATATGACAGTGGGCAGCGGGCTCTACGTTCAGGCCGGGTGCTACTCGAGCCACTCGCTGAACCAGCCTCCTGCGCCGCGTGAATCAACCGCGGCGGAGGAGCACGACAGGGATCACGCGATCGGTCCGCGCCTGGTACACCCGATACCCGTCGTAGGCATCGACCACCTTGGGCCACAGCACCGATCTCTCCTCCGCCGTGGCCACCGCGGACTCGACCGGAAACGACTCGCTCCCGACCTGAGCCCTACCCCGCGGATGTGTCAGGAGATTCTTGAACCACTGCGGATGATCGGGCCGGCCACCGTATGACGCGACCACAACCAGGGCGTCGTCGTACTCCAGGTACAGAAGAGGGACGGTGTGCTCCCGGCCTGTACCGGCACCCACCGTCGTGAGCAGAAGCATGTCGTTATCGACGAGCCTCCTACCGAGCCTTCCTCCGGAAAGCCTGAACAGTGCCGTGTGCAGCGAAGACAGACGCCGGACGTTGGCGTCTTTCACGATGCCGGCTTCGTCGAGAGCCACACTTCGTCACTCTCGAAATCGGCTCCACATTGTGGACAAGACGTCCGGGCGCAGCCAGCCAGCTCCAGCATCAGGCCGCACTCGAAACACGTGTACCTCAGGAAACCGGCGTCTTCACCCATGTCCTCACGTTATCGAAACGGCGATTTGGATGGAACATTCCCCCAAATGCCGTATAAGGTTATGACATCGGCCAATCCAAAGCCGATATAGTGAAATTGATCCGACCAGGCGTCAGCCTCGAAGATCCGACGCTTTTTGGAAGGAGCGAAACACACAAATGTCCAACAACCTTTTTGTGGGGAATCTCACATACTCGGTTAGCAACTCCGATCTGGAGACGCTGTTCGGCCAGTACGGCCAGGTAACCAGCGCCCAGGTCATCACCGATCGGGAGACCGGTCGCTCACGGGGCTTCGGCTTCGTAGAGATGGCCTCGGCCCAAGATGCAAACGCCGCGATCGAAGCACTCAACGGCAAGGACCACGATGGTCGTAGCCTCACGGTGAACATCGCGCGCGAGCGCTCCCGCTAACCAGGGACAATCGCAAAGAAATAGGCCCGGCATTGCCGGGCCTATTTTTTGTCCCTGAGTGCTGCTTCCTCGCCCCCCCAGTCCAGGTGTAAAAAGTCCCAACGGGCAGGACCGAAGGTCCCTACTGGTCGGTGCATCGGTCCGGTAAGTTTGGCCCATGGAGAGTCTGAGCGAGAAGAAAACCTTGGACTTGCTGGCAGAGAGCAAGGTCGGGCACGTGGCCGTCATCGACGGCAACGTTCCCTATGTCTCTCCCGTCTCCTATGTGGTCCTCGACAACGAGATCTGCTTCAGGACCGGGCTCGGACGCCGGGTGGATGCCCTGAAGGTTAACCCGGCGGTTTCGTTCGAAGTGATGAGGACGACAGCGGACGGCGGCTGGGAATGCGTCATCGTCAGCGGCGAAGCGCGAGAGCGCAATGACAACCTCTTTGAACAGCAGGTGGTGTCTTCTCTCCTCTCCAAGTACCGGGAAGAGCTCGGCTCCCCTTTCTCGAGAGGAAAGAGAACTCCGATTGCCGAGCCCGCGACATTCATCGCGATCTCGATCGACGAAATAACCGGACGGACGTCGGGAACGTGGATATCGATCCCGAGCCGTCCCGGCCGTTTGTGATCGTGAGCACAAGAAAGTGGATACGGAGGTAGAGAAATGGACATGTCAGAACTGGTCGCCGGGGCCATAGTCAGCGCACCACCCGGCATGAAGCTGGTCGATGTGGCGAAGCTGATGGAGGCTGAAGGGGTCGGCTCAGTAGCGGTGCTCGACAGCAACGAAGACTTCATCGGAATTGTCACCGACCGCGACATAGTCCATGCCGTGGCCCGGTCCGAGGAGCATGCCACAGCAGGTGAAATCATGACGGAGGCTCCGGACACCATCGAGATCGATACAGAGATTTCTGATGCTGTGGCATGGATGAACGCGACGGGTTACCGCCACCTCCCCATCACCGAGAATGGCAAGCTGGTTGGGATGGTCAGCATCAAAGACCTCCTCTGGGCCGTCGCTGGCAGCTGATGTTCGTCGAGCACGAGATCGCGGTCGAGATCCCGATCGCAGTGGTCGAACGCCAACTGATCGACAAGCTCTCTGCGCTCGAAGGTTTCGGTGAAGTGGTCTATCGGCGGGGCGAGGAGCTGCGCAGTCGGGTGGGGCCGGAGACACCCCTGGCCAAAGAGGTGGCCCTCAAATTCGGCCATCCGAAGATCACCCGCTCCGGGCTCGCCCTCCCCTTCACCTGGCGGGCAACGGGAGCACGGTCACTCTTTCCGAGACTCACGGGCGATCTGGAAGCCTCTCGATCGGGGCCGTCCGGCGCGACGCTCAGGGTGCGGGCTTCTTATGACCCACCGTTCGGTTGGGTCGGAGATGTGCTCGACCACCTGCTGCTGGAGAGAGTGGCGCGACTCACGATCGAAGACTGGCTACAGAGGGTGGGCACGTCGCTCGCAAATGCACCACCAATATCCTATCCCGAATAGGGAAGGAGCACTTCGATTACGGTCCCCACGCCGCCGACCGACCGGATATCGACATGGCCACCCAGAGCCGACGCCCGCTCGCTCAGGTTCTTCAAACCCATTCCGGCTTTGACCCGATCTGTATCGAACCCGGATCCCTGGTCGACCACCGAAATCACGAGACGGCCGCCGAGCCTCTCCAGCCTCACGTCGATCCTCTTTGAACCCGAGTGGCGCAGTGCGTTGGACACTGCCTCGGTGATCATTGGTTGGACAGAGGCGACCGCCTGGTCCGGGAGTTCCAGACCTGCCGGTTCAACAGAAACACCGACCGCAACCTGGTAGGGCGCCGCCAGCCGGGAGAGCTGGGCGCGAAGGATGTCCCCGAATGCTCCGGCCTCAACCGGCCGATCCAGATCGGTGACGATCTCGCGGAGTGAGTCGATGGTCTCGTCGATCCGGGCTACGGCTTCGTCGAGGCCCCACCTCGTCGCCGGGTCGATGGCCCCCGAGGTGAGTCCCTGCAGTTGCAGACCGGTCCCAAAGAGGTCCTGGATAATCGAGTCGTGGAGGTCGCGCCCGATCCGTTGGCGGTCTTCCAGCACTGCCATCTCCCCGAGCCGGGAACGAAGCCGCGTCGTCTCCACCGCAACTGCCGCGATGGCGGCGAGCGCCTCGACGATCAGCTGGTCATCGGCATCGAAGCCTCCGTCCTTCTCGGTCAGATAGAGGTTGCCCACTGCCCCATCTCCAGTCCCCACCGGAACCCCCAAAAACCTCTCCATTGGCGGATGGTGCTCCGGGAAGCCCACCGAATCCGGATGGTCGGACAATCGGTCGAGACGAAGTGTCCCTCTCTCCCTGATCAAAGTCCCCAGCACTCCGTGGCCCTGCGGAAGGTGGCCGATCATGGCCACCGTCTCCGGATCGATCCCTTCGTGGACGAACTCGATGAGCGTCTTGTGCTCTCCGACCACCCCCAGTGCGGCATATCGGGCTCCGGTCATGTCACAGGCGGTTTCCACGAGCCGGCGGAGGAGATCCTCGAGATCTGTCATCGCCACCAGGGAGGCAACCGCCTCGGTCAAGCTGGCAAGCCTCGTCACCGGAATTTGTTTCTCCATGATGCAAGCGTACCCAGCTGGTGCCAGATCATCCCGGAGTGCGGTAACTCGCCCTAAAGCCATTACTGTCATCCCCGTGAGGACGAAAGTATTGATCGTCGATGACCATGAAGTAGTCCGCCAGGGACTCAAAACGTTGTTGACTGCCCATCCCGAAGTTGAGGTCGTCGGAGAGGCAAGTTCAGGCGAGGAGGCCTTCCGCAGGACGGGGCTCGATGAGCCCGACGTGGTCGTCCTGGACGTGCGCATGCCCGAGCAGTCCGGCATCGAGACCTGCCGGGAGATCCGCGCTCGATTCCCTGATGTCCGCGTCCTGATGCTCACGTCCTATGCCGACGAGGAGGCGCTGATGGCCTCGATCATGGCCGGAGCTTCGGGGTACGTCCTCAAGAAGGTGAAAGGGACCGAGCTCGTCGACAACATACTTCGCGTTGCCGCCGGTGAGTCGCTCCTCGACGAGTCGATGGTGGAGCGTCTCTTCGAGCGACTGCGAACCGGCAAAACCGAGGACCCTCGTTTGGCGAAGCTGACCGACCAGGAGCGAACTCTGGTCCACCACATAGCGCAGGGTCTGACCAACAAACAGATCGCCGAAGAGATGTTTCTTGCCGAGAAGACCGTCAAGAATTATGTGTCTTCGGTGCTCACCAAGATGGACATGAGCAACCGCAGCGAAGCGGCGGCTTATGTCGCCCGCTCGGAGTCGGACAAGAAGGATCCCGAGGAGTGGTAGGGCCCGCTACCAGTTAGCCCTCGGGGCATCTCCGGGAATGCGCTTCTCCGCTCGCTTGGTGTCGTCGACATCGAAGCGGAGACGATCTGAGCTGACCCCCACCACCCCATCGATGCGCCGGGTCATCTCCTCAAGGATCCTGGCGTCGGACCTGGTCGGCACAGTCCCTTCGAGAGTCACAACGCCGTCCGCCACCTCGACGCTGAGCCCCGCAGGATCGAGCCAGAGTATCCGCTCGATGACCTCGGAACGGATCTCGTCCTCTACCTCGTTGTCGTCACGGGCGAAGACCTTGAGGATATCGGATCGGCTCAGGATCCCGACCACCTTCCCGTCGGGTTCGACGACTGGAAGCCTTTTCACTCCTGTCGACTCCATGAGGCGTGCCGCTTCGGTGTGGTCGGCCTCGACTCCAACGGTCTTGACCTTCTTGGTCATGGCCTCCCCGACGGTGATCGACCGCTCCTCGACGCTCTTGAAGAAAGACATGAGGGTGGTCGCGGGCTGGCGGAGCGACTCCTGATGTAGCACGTCCCCTTCGGTCACGATCCCGAGCAGGCGGCCATCGCCGTCGACCACAGGGAGACCGCTGATCTTCCGTTCGATCATGATGTGGGCGGCGTCTTTCAGCGAAGCCGACTCCTCAATGGTGGCCACGTCGCCGGTCATCAAGTTCCGTATTTGCATGCAGACTCCTTTGTCGACGAAAACCTACCCGACGTCACACCGTGCGTGCCACCGCCAGTAGGCCCTATCCCGGAGGGCTTTCGTCCCTGGCTTGAAAACGGTGCCGCCACCCTTGATCACCAACGCCGAGCCCCTCCGCCGATCGGCGCAAAGACATCTCCTATTGCCCTAATTGCGGGCGAAGGAGCGGGAATGGTTCCTTCCTCCGAATATCGCTGAACACGAATTCGATCGCAATGGCAATGCGGGTCCGACCATTTGGGCCGACAGCCAGGTTGTCGGCGGTTGGGCGCAGCGTGCCAGCGGGGACATTGCCTTCGACCTCCATCGCGACCTAACCCGGGAGCACCGTGAACTTCTCGCCGACGCAACGTCGCGGATCGTCGAATTCTTGGCGACACCCGGTTCAGCGTCAGATTTCGTCCTCCGAGTCGGACGCGGCCTGCTCAACTGAAACCCGGGCAGATTCCCGAACCAACCGTGGGATACATGCGTAGGGTTCAGTAAATGGAAAGGTTGAAAATGCCAATCAAATCGATGGTCCTCGTGCTCGGGTTGTTGCTGGTCGCCTGCGGTGGCTCCGATGACCCCGGGGACGAACCCGGCTCCGGGGACGTGGCCGACAGCGTCACGATCTCGATCGACGGTTTCGCGTTCAGCGAGCCGGGCCCGCTGGCGGAAGGAGGGACTGTCACCGTGACCAACAACGACAGCACGACCCACACCTGGACGGCCAATGACGGGCTCTTCGACTCGAGCGGAATCTCTCCAGGAGAGTCGTTCGAATTCACCTTCGGTGAGGCCGGCACCTACACATACTTCTGCAATATTCACCCAACCATGACGGGAAGTATCACGGTGACAGGATGAGACCCTGATGAGCGGGCCGGTCGAAGAGCAGACAGTCGATGGGGCCGACCTCGGTATGTCGACCATCGAGGTCAAAGAGGGCAGGACAGCACAGGTCGGCGACATGCAGGTGGTGCGGGTGCTCCCCACCAAGCAGAAGCGGGCCGTCGGCCCATGGTGCTTCGTCGACCTGATGCGCCCCGACGACATCGAAGAGCCACCACCTCTCGAGATCGGCCCCCACCCTCACATCGGCCTGGCCACTGTGACCTGGTTGTTTGCCGGATCGGCCCTCCATTCCGATTCCCTCGGCAGCGAACAACTGATCTCGCCCGGACAACTCAACCTGATGACAAGCGGCCAAGGCCTTGCCCACGCCGAGCTCGGGGTCGAGCCCGCGACCGCTAAGGACACCGGCGGCGTCATGGGCGTGCAGCCGCTCGGGGAGCCGATCAAGATGTGGTGGAACTTCGTAGCCCGCGATCAGGACGAGATCACGGAGGCGTGGCGGGACTGGAGGGACCACAACGACGAAAGATTCGGACCGGTCCCGTCGTCACTGGCAAGGATCGACGCACCCACCCCGCCCTGGATCAGGGAGTGAAGCCGCTCTCCTGGGGCAATGGAGTGGTGGTCCCCCGCCCCGAGCGCCTACCCAACGAGCGCGCCGCCAGCACTACGAAGAACAGGACAATCGGCATAACGGCCATGGTTGCCGACCCGGATGTGTCGGCGTGGTAGCTGATGATCAGCCCGACACACACGGATAGCACCCCGATCGCAGCGGCAAGGACCATTATCGATGGGACCCGGCGCACAAGCAGGGCCGCCGTGGCCGCGGGGCCGACGAGCAGACCGAAGACCAGCATCGTCCCCACCGTCTGGAACGAACCGATGATCACCACTGCGATCAGGCCGAGCAACACCACATGAGCCAGCCGGGGTCGCAGTCCGAGGAGCCTTGCCTTCTGCTCGTTGAATGAAAGCACCAGAAACGGCCGGTACATGACTGCGCTCGCCACCACCGTCACTCCAGCGAGAAGGCCCAGCCAGGCAATATCCGATCCGGTAACGCCGAGGACATCACCAAACAGGATGGCAGTGAGATCGCCCGAGAACGACGGCATGCGCGAGATGAGGATTACACCTATTCCGAGCATGCCGACAAAGAGCAGTCCGATCCCGGTGTCTTCAGGGAACTCTGTCTGTCGATGAACCAGGTTGATGCCAAGCAGCATCACGACCGCCGCCAGCGCGGCTCCTAATAGCGTGTTGAAGCCGAACAGGATCGCCAACGCGATTCCCGGGATCACTCCGTGGACCAGAGCATCCCCGAGAAAGCTCATCCCCCTGATCACTACCCAGGTCCCGACCAGGGCCAGGGCTATCGACGCCAGGGCTCCGCCGAGCAGGGCCCTCTGCTGAAAGGCGAGCTCAAAAGGTTCGGTGATCCATTCCACTGAGGCTCAATCTATCTTCAGGACCCGAGAGCCTGCGCTACACGACTTGCATTGGTCCGCAACATGTCGATCAAAGTTTCCGCGCCGGACCCGGGCTCACCGAGAGATCCCGTGAACAGCTCGACAACCTCGACCTCTCCTCCGAGCTCGTGAGCAACTGCATCGGCGAGAGCGGACGGTTGGGTGGTTTCGGCGAAAATGACACCCACCCCGAGCTCGCGCATCGTCGCAACCAGCGACGCCAATGCCTCCGAACTTGGATCGCCAAGCGTTGATCCACCCGGGATCACAGTGCCGACCACGTCGAAGACGTACCTGTCCGCGAAGTAGCCAAGCGCATCGTGGTTGGTGACAAGGAGGCGGTGGCCGGAACCGACGACGGAGAGCACCTCCTCGATCTCGGCGTGCAGCTCCTGAAGTTCGGACGCATAAGCCGCTCCACGTTCTGCCCAACCGCCGTCAGGATCGAGCTCGTCCAGCTCGGCGGCAACGATGACTGCAGCGTCCGCCATCCGCAGCGGGTCCATCCAGACGTGAGGATCGAGCGAGTGGTCGTGGTCCTCGTCCCCATCCTCATCATGATCCCCATCCTCATCATGATACCCATCCTCATCATGATCCCCATCCTCATCATGATCCCCATCCTCATCAT
>JBHJOQ010000117.1:0-9913 GCA_050329555.1 Acidimicrobiia bacterium
AGCAACGCCGACCGCGACGAGGATGACCAGAAAGAGAGAGCGGCGCACCAGCGCAGGTTAGGAAGCCGAACCCGCCTACTCCATTCCGGCCTATGATCGAACCATGCCAATAGCACTAGTCATCGCCGATGCCCAATGGGTCGTCGACGAGGTCGCAGCTGCGCTCAGCTTTGGCGACTGGCAAATCGACACGCTTGCCGATCCGAGGTTGGCCGCAGCCACGGCGAAAGAGTCCCACTTTGATGTCGTCATCGTCGACCTCCAGGTGCACTCGATGGGAGGAATGGCGATAATTCGCGCCATCCGGGACGTGTTCCAGGATTCCCCTCCGCCACGAATGGTGCTGCTCCTCGACCGCTCCGCGGACACGTTCATCGCACAGCGCGCCCGCGCCGACACCTCGGTTGTGAAGCCGTTCACTGCTGCCGAGCTACGCGCCGCGGTGGCTCCAAGTATCCCGATCGACGTCTGAGCCGGCGCAGCTGAAGAGGAATAGCAACTCGAACCGGAAAACCCCGCTTCCCGTTCGGTAACCGAGCCAATATCCATATCGGAGGTCCTGGCGATTACGGAAAGCTCAGGAAGGGGACACGCCGCAAGGTCAAGGCGGTCTGATGGCTAACGGTCACCGGCCGATTCGGGACGACGGGTCACTCCAGCGTCGCGCAATAGGCCGGCAAACTCCCGGGAAATGGCCCGTGTCTGAGGCGGCGTGTAATGCACGAAATCGGCCTGGCCGGAGATGCCGAGCTCTTTTGTAATATGGTCGACGTCGAGAACCGGGAAGTCCATGCGGTGGCCGAGATGGGCGATTGCATCGTAAAACTCGCGCCGACGCATACGATTCGGACTGTTCGCGTGTTTGTAATCGAGGGCGACCTTCCCGGGGTCCACAGTCAATAGGTTGAGCACCACGACATACGCCCCTATTCGCTGCCTCACTTCGCTGATGATTGATTCGAAGTTCTTCATCGACTCCCCGACTTCGATGCGAGACGCTTTGGCAAAGTTGGCTGCGAACCACTTCACCTTTCCCAGGTCGCCCAGAACTTCCTTCATGTCGGCTTCCAACCACCACCCGCCCGGATCTACCAAGAACCCGTGCTCCTTATGCCGGTAAAGAGTGCGACCGACATCCGATGAGATCGACAGAACTATTACATCCTTGGGCCACCGACCCAGACCGATTTGCCCGGGAACTGAGAAACCGGCCTCGAACAGGCGCGGTTCGAAGTAATAGTCCGACAACTCCAGCTTTTCAGATACCTCAGCGGTGTGTTCGCGCGGCGGCGGCTGGATGGTCTGAACAAGAAGGTCTGACCGGGTGGGACCACCCCAAAAGGATCCAACACATACTGAACCTTGCCAATCGTTGGCCACCATCGGGCCGCTGCCGACAATCGTGCGAACGTCGCACCCTCCCACTCCGTAGACACCGAGCCGTTCGGACCCGTGGATCGATCGGGCAAAGAAGTCCCTGCGACGGACAGGCTTGGCGAGATGAAACGCTGCGGCGTTACGAAGGCTCCGAGCGCCCGTCTCGACCCGACCCAATATCGGATTTCCGCCGCGCAGATGCGGGAGCAGCCTGCGTGCGACGGGGATCTTTCGCTTCCTGTGATCAGGAGTTTGCCCGCCAAGGTTTCTCTCTTCGGTCATCTCTCAACCATCTTCACTCCCACAGGAAACCGAGATGTGTTCTCGAAATCCTCGTAATCGGAATCAGGAGCGAGGGTCATAACCCCCACTTTCGATCCCGCCGCGACGGACTCACCAGGTCGAACCACGATCTCCTTCAGAAAGCCACCCCGGCTGGCGACCACAGATAGCGTGAAATATCGGCCCGTCGGCCTCCGATCAGAGTTCAGTTTCCATGAGATGTCGTCGTAGCGGATATCAAAGAGCGAGTCACCGGCCTCCACTTGGGATGGGGCCTCGACGTGCCACTCGATGAGGACACCTGTCTCCGTCCGGCGGTCATAGCGAGGCACAGCTAGATGCATGACTTCCGTGCCAAAAATCGCATTGATGCCTGGCAAGTCGAGAATCAATGACAATGCTTCCTCTGCGACTATGTCGTACACCTCGTCCGAGTAGCGATTAGCGGTCACGACGGCCTCGGCGGCCCCGACCTCAGCAACGATTCGATCAACGTCGACGACATAGCTTCGAGTGTCCCGGGCGGCTATATCCCCAATCAGGTCGAGCTGGTTGGCTAACACCGAGCGGCTATTGAGGTCAACGGTTCGACGTTTGCCTTCTTCGGGGAAACATGTGGAAACGTTGTAAACCACAATCTCGGTATTGACGCCTTGCAGATTCGTCAGGCTCTCGATCGCCTTCGTCATGGCAGCAACATTCAGAGGCGCAGCTTCGAAGTTCGCGTTCAACCACTCCTGGTCGTCCTTCGTCACTCCCGTGGGAGCCGAAACAATAAACCCGTGCTGAACGTGCCGAAGATATTTGTCCAGGGCGCCTGTCATCGACAGCACCATCAAAACCGTGTCGTCGGGGATTGCGATCGGTTCGAACATAGACGCGAGCCATCCTTCGAGGCCGTGGGGCACGTCGAGGATGGGTTTCGAGGTCGCCAGGACCCGCTGAGCAAAGAGGTCTGGTCTGAGGGCCGGGACAAAGCTGACCTCCAACTTTGGCGCCCCTACGGCACCGGCACCCATTCGAGAAGATAGAAAGGTGTCTCTCCCTATGGAGCGCGTCACATCCCCGGAATCAACCATGACAATCCGTACTGCGCTCATTTTTGTGGGACCCCCCAAGACTCTCCGAGATTGAATCTATCATCGTTGTGTGAGGGAATCCAGGGATTCTGGTGGCTGCAGCGATCGGCAATCGCCTCTATACCGGGCTCGAGCCGAACGACAGATGGGGAATTTGATGCACCAACGCCCCGTGCGAGTATTCTGTAGTCAGACGTGGGAGGAAAAGGGGAATTGATATGGCCGAGTACGACGGAAAGCTGCGGATAGACGGGGAGCCCGACCAGCCGATGAACGTGACTATCGACCTCACCGGGGATCGGATGAAGGTGATGGCGGGAGAAGTCGAGGTTGCTGACTGGTCTCGTGAAGAGTTCCGGGTACGCGCCCTCACCGACGGGTTCCATGTTCGCGCCGAAGGCGAAGAAGTGGTTCTCGATATTCGCGAGGATGCCCGTTTTGCCATTGAACTCGGTCTGAAGAGTGCACATCCGACCCTGCGGCGGCGGATGGCAGCGCTCATGCGCGACGAGGCCTGAACACCGGGGGACAGCCCCTGCTCGCAGGCAGCCGCGGCAAGTCTCGGACGGACCGATCGTCCGGTGACGATTACCGTCTCATAACCATGGGCCCAGATCGACATCCGCCCTGCTCCTCAGGGCTGCGGGACTGCCAACAAACCGATATCGTCTCTGCTCGTTGACATGGGTGCGGAAGTCGACTGCGAGCGGATCGGGGCCGGGTGGCTCGCTCAGCCGGTCAATTCCCTCACTTCGCTGATTTTCGTCGCGGCCGGGGTGATCATCGCCGGCCGTCGACCGGAGCGTGCCTGGGTCGGGGTGGCGGTGGCGGCAACCGGGATCGGATCGTTTCTCTTCCATGGGCCTGTGCCGACGGGCAGCCAGTTGGCCCATGACGTGTCTCTCGCCTGGCTTCTGGCAACCGTGCCCGTTGTCGGCACCCGCTGGGATCGCTGGATGGTTTTGCCCGGCCTTGCTTTGATCGGCGTGTTTCTTGCTGTTGTTCCCTCCCTCGCCGACCCGCTATTCATCACACTGACCGCGACAGTCCTCATCGTCTTGGTCAGGCGTGACCGCTCGTCTGCGACGATCCGACCTCTCACCCTCCTTGTGATCAGCGCCGCCACCGGGAGACTCGGGGCCACGGGTTGGCCACTCTGCGACCCCGACTCGGTATTCCAGCCACACGGCATCTGGCATCTGGGAGCTGCGGCCGCAGTCACCTGGTGGGCTCTCGCCGCACCGGGACCAACCCGGACAGCGATCTAACCCAGGCGGCAGGTGTTGCAGGGGGTTGCGCCGATGCCACTTCGCCCCGACGGCATGGTCCCGGGCGCATTGGCCGACAGCATCGGCGTAGTGTGTGTGCGTTCGACAAGCCATCTAAGGATGTGAGCGATGATCCTCGATTTGTTCTCGGAAATGAATTGGCTGGCGGTTGTCGTGGCGACGATCGCATGGTTCGCCTTTTCTGCTATCTGGTATTCGGTGCCGCCGCTGAGTCAGGCCTGGGCCCGGGCAGCCAAAGTGGACACGTCCGGAGACGGGCCGCCGCTCGCTTTGCTGTTCATCCCGACCCTGATCGGTTACTTCGTGACCACGGTCGTCATCGGCCTGCTGGTCGCCGGCCTCGGTGTCGACACACTTGCCGACGGCATCATCCTTGGTGCTGTGCTCGGTGTTGGGTTCGGAATGGTTGGAGCGCTGGTCAGCCAGGTCTACGAAACGAAAGGCAACTCGTACTGGCTGATCAACGGGATCAATGCCGTGATTGCTTACGCAATAGTCGGCGCGATCCTGGCCGTTTGGAAGTGAAGGAATCGGGAGGCGATCAGCCTTCGGTGGTTGCCGCCAGAATCCGGGCAAGTTCGGCGGGTTGGCTGAGCATTGGCCAATGCCCTGAGTCGATGTGATGGATTCCTTAGGTCGCCTTGTTCCTCACACGGGCACCGATGCCGGCCGGCTCTTCGTCGACACGTCGATCACGTTGAGCGACGGATCCCGAGTGGCCGTGAAGACGGCTTTGCAGCTGTTGCGGGAGGAGGCATCGGCCAAGACCCTCGAGCAATGGGCCGCTATCTGTGATGTACCAAGCTCAAGCATCGAACGGCTGGCGACGGAGTTCACCAGCCACGGCCGGAAGGCGACCGCCTCCTGCTATCGGGGAGCCACCATGCACTCCCAAGGGATCTATGCCGGCCTCGCCGTCAACATGCTCAACGGGCTGATCGGCAATCTCAACTACAAAGGAGGCACGGTCAAGAACTCGTCCGGTCCGCGATGGGAAACCGGACGGTTCGAGCTCCTCGAAGTACCCGATGCTCCCAAGATCGAGGGAGTCCACATATCGCGGATTGCCAGCAAGTCGACCGTCACCTACGAGGAATCAACCGAGTACCGCCGCAAGGTCGAAGCTGGTGAGAATCCCTACCCGCCGCGGCGGCCGTGGTACGCCTTCACCCACGCCGGAATAACCACCGAGGCTATAGCCGCAGCCGCCAGTGGCTATCCGTACCCAGTGAAGGTGTGGATCAACTATTACATCAACCAGCGCCACAGTGTCCCCGGGGGGGTCCGCTTCGAGGAGGTCTTCGCCGACACCGAGAAAGTGCCGCTGTTCATCTCGGTCGACACCACTATCAGCGAGACCAGTGTCTACTCCGACTACATCGTGCCAGATGTGATGTATCTCGACGGCCAATTCGGATTCATGGATATACACGCCGGGGCTGCCACCGCCTGGCATCGAGCGATCCGCTCTCCCGCCGTCGAACCGTTGACCGGACGCACCGACGACGGCCGGCCGATGATGCTCGAAACCTTCCTGATCGACCTGGCCGCCCAACTCGGCCTGCCCGGCTACGGCGACGAGGGACTGGTCGGCACCGAAGGAGGACCTTACGAAGGCCAGTCGTTCCCGCTGAGGACCGGCGAGGACTTTTACCTACGGGCAGTCGTGAACATGGCAGACAACGCGGAGACACCCGCCGCGGCCAGAGAGGATCTGGACTTCGTCGAGCGGGGCTACCCGGTGGCGGCGTCTCGCAACATCCTGACCGAGGAAGAGTGGCAGCGAGCGGCTTACTTGTTGGCTCGGGGCGGTTACTTCGATCCCCCAGAGGCGGCCTGGGATGAGGCTGGGTACCACACACGAGGCGGCAAGCTCGACGAACGGGCGCCCTTACAGTTCTGGCATGAGATCTTGGCCACTACCGTCGAGTCGGGCACGGGTCGCCGGCGTGCAGGCACAGCCACCTACCTGGAACCGGAGGACGGGACCGGCCGCAAGCTCTCCGAAGCGGACGCCGACTATCCCTTCACCATCACCACCTTTCGCCTTGCCACCAGAACCAAGGCCCGCACTGCGTATGACTACTGGGCGATCGAGATCCACCCCGACAACCGGGTCGAGATCAATCCTGATGACGCCAGCAGCCTCGGAGTCCGAGATGGAGACCGGGTGCGGATCAGCTCCAGCAGCGGGTCGGCCGAGGGTGTCGCCAAGGTCTCTCACCGGGTTCGGCAGGGATCGATCGCCGCCACTCACCACTACGGGCACACCCAGCAGGGAAACAGCCCCTGGACCATCCTCGGAGCGAGAGAGGCGGTCAGCGGGGGGCTGTACGTGAGCCCAGTTCTGCACGGTATGGAGACCTCCAACGTGGACGGGTACTCGGTGCGGGCCGACCCCCGCCGGGGTTCAGCCGGCTTCAACGTCAACGACGCCATGCGCCGCAACAACGAAACCCTCGACGACATGCCCCTGGTCGACAACGCCGGCGGAGCAACCATCTTCCTCGACACCCGAGTCAAGGTGGAAAAGCTCTGACAACGCTATCCAGGACTCCGGCCTAATGGAGGCCTAATGGGGTCGGACCACCGGTGACCTTGAGCTGCACTGAGGAGACTCTGTGCCAGCTCGGGTGGCTTCCCAATCCAAAGCGAGGGGGTCCGGCATGGTCCACGGTGAAGTCGATAGAGCTAAGGAGCGAGTGCCGTCAGGTGGCTAGAGCTTGGCTTCGATCAGGGTGCGAAGGGCTCCGACGTCACTCAGGGTGGCGAACTCGTCACCGGCGAATTGGATCCCAAACTCCTGCTCGATCGAGAACATCAACGTGACGTGGGCGAGGGAATCCCATCCCTCGATTTCGGCCGCGGTGGTTCCGTCACTCAACTGGTCTGGATCGACTCCGAGGACGTCGTGGAAGATCCGGTGCAAACGCTCCTCAAGCATTAACAATCTCGATCAGTGGGTTCGGGGAAGGCCGTTCCGTCAGCAGGAATTCCCATGTTGTCTCGTCGCCGGATTCCGATGTGAGATCGAAACCGTGGCGCCCATATAGATCCGCCACCTGTCCATTCTTGGCGGATGGCACATAGATGCCCCGGACTGTTCCGGCACCGAGTTCCGCCCCGCGCAAGAAGATGTGATCGAGCATGGTGGTCTCGGCAGTACGACCGATGACACGACAGCTCATAAGCATGGTGTCGATGACAAATGCGTCTCCAGTCATTTCGCCGATGACGACACCCACCAGCCCGTGGTCGGCCAACCGATCCGAGAGCTTGAGGTAGAAGCATACGAAAGCCGGGTCGCCCATCATCTTTTCGACCGTCGCCCGATTATGGCGACGACTGGTCAGGTTGAACTGGTTGGTCTTGCCGATCAGTTGGACGATGCGGTTCAAGTGAAATTCGTCGAAGTCGGCAACGATCGCCTTCATTTCCAGTCCCAGCAGGAAGTCTTCGAGGGAGGACGCCTGCGCTTCGGCCTCTTTCATCAAAGCGCGCGCCCGGTATTGGGACGCCCGATTGCGGTCCTCGTTGGTGTATCCCATCGTCTCGAAGAATGGGTAGGAGCTGAGGGTCGACACAAAGTAGGCAGGGTCCGGTGGAAGTTGGATGACGTCAACCTCGGGCAGAGCGGCTCTCACTGCGGCCCTCTCAGCGGGCTGGTCGTCAACGAAGGCCAGGCTGTCTGTGGACAGGTCCAATGAGCGGGCGATACGACTCAGGTTCTTGGGTTTCGGTTCCCAATTGGCAACAAAGGCAGCTAGATCCTCGAGTTTGATGCGCATGTCAGGGTGCTGTTCGAAGGGCCCTTTAGCGGTTGCCTCATCGTTCTTCGAGCACACCGCCAAGATCACCCCGCGTTCTTTGAGAGACAGCAGGTAGTCCTGAAAGGCCACGAAGGCTTCACCTTCGGCCCCCGGCCCCAGCTTGATACCTCCAAGGCCGTCTTCACCGATGACTCCACCCCACAACGTCCCGTCGAGGTCTAGCACCAGGCACTTCCTCGTCAGGCCAAGGCCGGCAGCAATCACCGCCACCAGGTGTCTAGCCAACAGGGGGAGGGCACCCAGGCTCACAGCCTGCTTGGCCAGCGTCCAGTAGCGCGGATCGTGCCACCGGCTCTTTCCATAATGGCTGGCAATTCGTTCCGCGCTTGCGATCACCACTCTCTCACCGGCCGCATCGCCTAATCGTTGATTGAGTTCCTCCAGCATGGATGACCGGGAACCCTGCAAACGACGGGACAGGTTTCCAAACGGATCCTCCCCTGGGACGACGAAGTCCGTTTGGACGATGGTGGCATCGGACCGTTCCCCAAGTTTGTCCCAGAGGCCGGTCCAGCGCCGCAGCTCGTGGGCGATGGCCTCCTCGGGGTCTTCGCTATAGGTGGGGAGTCCCACCTCATGATGATCGACCGCCACCAGGACGACCTGGGGTTTTGAGACATAGAGGCTGCTGGATTCGTCGAGGATCTCCTGCTGGTACTGGTTATAGCCAGCTTCGTAGATCTCGAGGTGGATTCCTCGGCGCAGTGCCATCAGCCGGAGCAAGTCCGTCAGCTGATTGGTCGTGTAACTCCCCAACACCGCCAGCCTGACGGTTCGCGACACGTTCGGCTGGACCTTTTCCAGAATCATTGGAAGGAGCCGGGCAGCGCCATACCAGCTTTGATAGCTATCGCCTCCGTCCGTTACCCGCAGGCACCACTCGACAGCTTGTTCGTAATCGCCTTCCTCGTAGTGCTTTCGGGCCAATGCCAGAGCCATCGCCGACGGTGGTACCTCATAGCTGCGCGCATTCCGCAGTAGCTCGGTCAGTGCCGAAGAGCGCCCGATCGCAGGCTCACTGAGAACCGTCACTCCCTACCGACCTTCTCAGCACGGGCGGCCTCGGCAGCCGCCCTTGTGTTGGGAGCCTCCAGAAGCCGGGGCGAATTGGCGACCAAAGTGACATTTGGAGGCACATCGATATAGACGACCACGTTGGCGCCTATCCGGGCCCCGTCTCCCACCTTCACATGGCCGAGTATTACCGCACCAACACCGAGTTCCACGTCGTTTCCGATCACGGGTCCCTGGTCGCGGGTCACGCCGCGTCCAGCGTTGCCGATGGTCACGTTTTGATGGATCAGGCAACGGTCGCCAATGACCGCGTGTTGGTGAATCACAATTCCACCTTGGTGCGCCAACGTCAAAGCTTGGCCGACACGAGTTCTCCGCGGCAACTCGATACCGTAGTGGTTACGTACGTAACGATATGCCGCCAAATAGAGGCGGTCTAGGACCTTTGCGACTGACTTTTCCCCGAATGTCTGGCGGGGGAAATCCAACGTCCACACGCCGAAGCGGTAGCTAGCGATGGCGCGGAAACCAGGTCTGGTCCAGTCTTTCCCGTAGAAGCGGTACTCCGTCCGGATCAGCTCCACAAGCTCTTTGATACCGGGCGAGGACACACCAGTAGTAACGATCTCCGCCCCATTACCCGCAGTCGAACGCGATCTCACTCCCAGTCCCCGTTCCGCCTTCTAGGGAGTCTACTCTTACCCAACTTTTACCGTCCGAAAACAATCGGGTCGGGCAAACGGGCTCGCGAACAGGAGCCCGGGTTGGACCTAGTGGTATCTCGGCTAAACAGTTTTTGAGTGTCTCCGAGTCATCGGCGTCATCTGGCAAGGAGTAAAGCGCGTCTCGCATGGGGGAGCTGCGGTGAGCATTTTGGACGCATCTTGGAGGCATACTCAAAGACAGCCCTCGCTTGCGGATTGCCTAGAAGACTGTTGATTTAATCGGTCGGAGTGCTCGCGTTCGCGAGCGCGGTCTGGCAGAATGGGGGTATGCAGGGTTCTTCTCGTCCGGATCGGGTGTTGTTGGATGCGGCGGCGTT
>JBHJOQ010000153.1:0-4101 GCA_050329555.1 Acidimicrobiia bacterium
TGATGAAACCTGCGGGCTTCTCACATTGCGCACAGTGCTTCTTGGCAGATCCAGCGGCGACTTTGTCAGCGGGGGAGGCTTGGTTGGTCTGAGTCATTGAGCGAGCTATCGACCAAACCGCCGAAAGACTTGGTGGTCATCCCCGAACTCCCCCATCTGTCTAGACAGACCCTCTCGACAACGGTGGCGGTGAACTTCGGAAGCGACGCCGTGGAGATGAGCAGCCCGGTGATCCCCTCCTGACAGTCGGAGTTATGAGCCCGACGGTGACCTGACGTTGCTCGGCTCAGGGGCAGCGGCAATCTGGGACTCGTGCCCACGCGGGACCGTCGATCAGTTATCTTCTTCCAAGTGACCGCATTCCCCCCACCGTCTCCCGTCCAATGATCGAGCCCAGCGAACGTCTCAACGCCTGGATGGACGGCTACGTGCATGCCTGGTCGAACAACTCCCCCGAAGCGATAGCCGCCCTGTTCACCCCCGATGCGGTGTACGACCCGCAGACCGCAGGAGGGGAGTGGGATGGAATCGAGGAGATCATCGACCATTGGGTGGAGATCGACGACGATCCCGAGAATTGGGACTTCCAGTGGATCCCGGTCGTCGAAGCCGGAGATCTGGCCGTGGTAGTCGGAAGCACCGTCTACCACACGCCGCGGATGACCTACCGCAACCTCTTCGTGATCAGATTCGGCGAAGACGACAAGTGCACCGATTTCACCGAGTGGTACATCGAAGAAGACCAGGCTTGAGCGAACCTGCAGAGCAGAACCCGCCGTGGCTCCACCACTAACGTCTTGCCGTGACCGCCCAACCAGTCAACACCGCTTATGTCCTCGGAGGAGGGGGGAAGTGGGGCGCCGTCGAAGTCGGGATGCTCAAAGCGCTCGATGAGGCCGGGGTCAAGCCCGACCTGGTGCTGGGCACATCGATCGGGGCATTCAACGGCTCGGTTATCGCGGAGCAACGGGGGACCGCGGGCGTCGACCGACTTCATGGTCTCTGGGAGGACATTTCGTCTTCCGGCTTGATGATCGGTACCTTTTTCGAGCGGGCTCGGAGTGTCGCCAGGTTCCGTCCCGCGATGCAGCATGCGGGTGGTCTCCGGTCTCTGCTCGAAGATGTGCATGGGCCCGATTCCCGGATCGAAGACCTGGCCGTCCCGTTTCAGTGTGTGGCGGCGTCTATCGAGCGGGCGGCCGAGCATTGGTTTGATAGCGGGCCTCTGGTTGCCGCCCTGCTTGCGTCCTCGGCGATTCCTGCGCTCTTCCCGCCCGTCGAGATCGGTGGTGAGCACTTCTACGACGGTGGTCTCGTCAACTCCGTGCCGTTGACCCGGGCAGTCGAGCTGGGAGCTTCCCGCGTCTTCGTTCTACAGGTTGGTCGCATGGAGTCAGATTTGCGGCCCCCGAAGCGGCTGCACGAGGCGGCGTTGATCTCCTTTGAGATAGCGAGGAGGCATCGCTTCACCTCGACAATGGCCAACCTCCCTCAGGGGGTCGAAGTCCACGTGTTGCCCTCCGGGAATGCCCTCGACTTCGATGACCGCCGCCAGCTGCGCTGGAGCGAGCTGGGTGACACCGACGCCCTGGTTTCGGCAGGATATCGGGCGTCGATCGATTATCTGGCAGCCCTCTGATGCCGCTTCCCCCCAAGTGGCTGCGCCGGATGCTGATTGCTCCTGCCCTGGTGGTTGCGATCGTGGCGTCCTTGTTGACCCTGCCGTTGTGGCTGATTGCCGCTGCCTTTGTCAGCCGCTATGTGCCGGGCAACTGGCGGATCCTGCGGATCCTCTGGTTCTTGTTCCTGTACCTCCTCGTTGAAGGCATCGCCTTGGTCGTGATGTTCGTGTTCTGGGTGATGTCAGGGTTTGGCTGGAAGCTCCGCTCGCCGTTCTTCCAGCATGTCCACTACGGCCTGCTCGCGATGATGCTCGGAATTGTGATGAGCACCGCCAAGCGCACATTTCGGCTGACGATCGCCCTGGAGGGCCCGCCTCCCACTTCGGGTCAGATCCGTACCAGGCCCGCCCTGGTTCTCTCCAGACACGCAGGCCCTGGCGATTCGATGCTGTTGATGGATGCTTTGTGCAACGCCTATGACCGTGAGCCGCGCATCGTCCTCAAGGAATTCCTCCAGTGGGATCCTGCCGTCGATGTGATCCTGAACCGTCTGCCGGCTTCGTTTGTCCCTTCGGGGCCGGGGGCCGGTGATGGAGGGGTGATCGAGGCAATCCGGGAACTGGCTGAAACCATGGACACCGACGATGCGTTCGTCATCTTCCCGGAGGGAGCGAACTACACCCTCGGCAGGGCGGAAAAGGCGATCCGCATGCTCTACGAGATCGGAAGGCCCGATCTCGCCGAACGCGCCGGGATGCTGAAACAAACCCTGCCGCCGAAACCGAAAGGGGTGATGACTGCGCTCGCCTCCGCCCCCCTCGGGACGGACGTCTTCCTGGTCGGCCATGCCGGCCTCGAGGGTTTCGTGACTGTTGGTGACATCTGGCGTGCGATTCCCATGGACACCAAGGTGGCGGTGCGGATCTGGTACTACCCGGCTGAGCAGATCCCCGGGAACGACGAACAGGAAGCCTGGCTCTACGACCGTTGGGCCGACATCGACGCCTGGATCAGCGGCCACCTTGCGGGGACGGGATAGCTACTCCTGACCTGGTCGAGGTTATTGTCGTTCGCTAGAACGAGGCCGTCGTAGGGAGCCAACCCGGTCGTCTCGACTCGTAATCCTTGAGATCGGATTCGAACTGGAGTGTCTCACCGATCGGGTCCAGGCCCAGCAGCAGGCGCGTGCGGGCGTTCTCGTCGATACGGAAGGTCTCATCGAAACCGTCCGCAACCACTTTGAGGTTCTCCAGGTCGATGACGACGGTTTCCTGTGGGGACATAGCCAACTCGGCCAGGCGGGTGACGGTCGCCTCGTCCATCTCCACCGGGAGGAGGCCGACGTTGACGGCGTTGTTACGGAAGATGTCGGCGAACGAGGGTGCTACCACCGCTTCGAAACCCCAGTCGTGCAACGCCCAGACTGCATGTTCCCGCGATGACCCGCACCCGAAGTTCCTCCCTGCGACCAATACCGAGGCGTTGGCCCGGGCCGGCTCGTTCAAGACGAATTCGGGCTTGAGGTTCCCTTCTTCGTCCCTGGCCCAGCTGTCGAAGAGGAATTCGCCGTAACCGGTCCGTTCGATCCGCTTCAGGAACTGCTGGGGGATGATCTGATCGGTGTCGACATCGGACCTCATCAGAGGCACCATCGTCCCGGTAACGGTTCTCACTGGTTTCATGACCACTCCCTCACATCTACGAAGTGCCCTGCCACTGCTGCAGCCGCGGCCATCGCCGGGCTGACCAGGTGGGTGCGGGCGTTTCTTCCCTGGCGGCCTTCGTAATTCCGGTTCGAGGTCGAAGCGCACCTTGCCCCTGGGGGGATGACGTCGTCGTTCATTGCCAGACAGCTCGAACACCCGGCGTCGCGCCATTCGAATCCTGCGTCGGAGAACACCCGGTCGAGGCCTTCCTGCTCGGCCTGGATCTTCACCTGCATCGAGCCGGGGACGACGACGGCTGAAACCCGGTCGTCGACGTGTTTGCCTGCGATCACACTTGCTGCAGCCCGGAGGTCCTCGATTCGGGCATTCGTACAGGATCCGAGGAACACATGCTCGATCGGGATATCGGTCATCGCCGTCCCCGGGGTGAGCGCCATGTACTCGAGTGCACGCTCGGCAGCCTCCCGAATCGCCGGGTCTGAGAAGCTGGACGGCTCGGGGACCCTGCCGGTGACGGCGGAGCTCTGTGCCGGGTTGACCCCCCAGGTCACGTAGGGCTCGAGGTCGGCGGCGGCGAGGTGGCGCACTGCGTCGAATTGAGCGTCCTCGTCAGACTTGAGGCTTCGCCAGTTCTCCAGGGCGTCGTCCCAAGCCGCTCCCTGCGGTGCGGCGGGACGGCCCTTCAAGTAGGCGAAAGTGGTTTCGTCGGGAGCGACCATCCCGGCCCGGGCGCCGCCCTCGATCGACATGTTGCACACGGTCATCCGCTCTTCCATGCTCAGATTGCGGACAGCCCCGCCTCGATATTCGAT
>JBHJOQ010000131.1:0-2619 GCA_050329555.1 Acidimicrobiia bacterium
ATCCCGGTACAGGGACTGGTCGTCGGCGGTGGCGTGAGCGCCGTAGCGATAGGTCATCGCCTCGATGAGGGTCGGTCCCTTGCCGTCCCGGGCCCGCTTCGCCGCGATCCGGGTGGCCAGGTAGACGGCGATCGGGTCCATCCCGTCGACCCTGATTCCCTCAAACCCATAGGCCTTCGCCTTCTGGGCGATGGTGCGGGAGGCGGTCTGCTTGTGATAGGGCACCGAGATCGCGTACAGATTGTTGGCGCAGATGAACACAGTCGGTGTCTTCCACACCCCGGCGAAGTTCATCCCGGAATGGAAATCGACCTCCGACGTTGCCCCGTCGCCGAAATAGGTGACAGAAACAGTCTCCTCGCCGCGCAGCTTGGTCATGTAGGAGTACCCCACGGCGTGGGGGAGCTGGGTGGCGATGGGGACGGTGACGATGCCGGTGCGATGCTTCTCGATGTCCCAGCGGGAGTTGGGGAGGCCTTTCCAATAGGCGAGGAGCGCCTCGATGGGGAGGCCTCTGGTGATCTGGACCCCATGCTCGCGGTAGCTGGGAAAGACGAAGTCCTGCGGTTGGAGGGCGAGAGCGGAGCCGATCTGCACCGCCTCCTGCCCTTCCAGCATCGCATAGGTGCCGATCCGGCCCTGGCGTTGCAGGGCGAGCATGCGACGGTCGAGCTCACGGGCCAGCACCATGTTCCGGTACATCATCTGGTAGAGCTCGGGGTCGAGGGCCGGGTCCTCGTCCACCAGCCGGCCTTCGGCGTCGATCACCTGCAGTGCGTCGAATTCTCCCATGACCAAAGTCTGCCACATCTCGTTTCTTCGGGTCGAAGGTCGTCATCGGGCACATAACCCCGCGCTTGAGTATCTTCAGGCCATGCCTCACTTTCGATCCGATCTCGAAGGCCTGGTCACATACGTCCCGGGAAGGCCGATCGAGGATGTGGCGAGGGAGATCGGGATGGAGCCCGACGACATCGTCAAGCTGGCGTCGAATGAGAGCCCGGAGGGGCCGTTCCCCGGTGTCAGCGAAGCAATCGCAGGGGTGCTGGAGGGGTCGAACCGCTATCCCGACAGTGACGTTCGCGACCTCACCAGGGCCATGGCCGCCGACCTCGGGGTGCGGGAAGAACAGGTCTGGTTCGGGGCGGGGAGCACGGGTCTGCTCGGCGCCATCGCCCTGAGCATGGGTGGTCCGGGGACTTCAGCGGTTTACGCCTGGCCCAGCTTCGTCATGTACCGCATCATCTCCCGCTGGGCGGCGACGGAAGCAATCGAGGTGCCTCTCGACTCGAGCCACGTCCACGATCTCGACGCGATCCGGGCCGCGATCAGGGATGACACCACAGTGGTCTACTTGTGCAATCCGAACAACCCCACCGGGACGATCATCTCCGGTGACGACCTGGAACGGTTCGTCGAATCGGCCCCGGAGTCGGCCCTGGTTGTGGTTGACGAGGCGTACCACCACTTCGTCTCCGACCCCGCCTACCGGAGCTTTCTCGGCGCAGCGACCGAACGACCCAACGTCCTGGTGCTCCGTACTTTCTCCAAGGTGTATGGGCTTGCCGCCCTCCGGATCGGGTTCGCGGTTGGTGACCCGGGTCTTCTCGACAAGCTGCGGCGCACCCAGGCCCCGTTCACGGTCTCCTCGGTGGCACAGGCGGCGGCGATAGCCTCGTTGGGCAACGAGGCGGAGATGAAGCGGCGGGTGGATGCCAACGCCGCAGGCCGCCAGAAACTGTTGGGGGTCTTCTCCGAACGTGGCCTCGACCATGCCGACAGCCAGACCAATTTCGTCTATTACCGGCCGGGTGGCGACTCCGCAGCGGTGGCGTCGAGTTTTGTCAACCGGGGGGTGATCGTCAGGCCTCTGTCGGGAGGGTGGATCCGGGTGACGATCGGGGCTCCGCTCGAAAACGAGCGGTTCGTCTCCGCGTTGGACGGAGCAATCGCCGAGCAGCTCAGCTGAGGCCCTGATCTGGAGTTTCACGATTTGGCGTCATTTCGGATCGGCGGCACAATCTCGTCTGATCATGCCTGAAGCAACCCGGGGTTCTCTCAAAGCTTCTTGCCTCTGACGCACACGCCCTAGTCCATTCCTGTTCAGGAGCCTCACTTGAAGCCAGTCATCCGTTTCCTCGCGAACGCGGTCGGTCGTCGCCCCGGGCTGGTCATCGTCGTCACCATTCTGTTTAGCGCGGTGTTCGCCTACCTCACGGTGTTCGTCGCCGAGTCCAGCGTCGGGGGCCAGGAGGGTTTCTCCCCGGAGAACGCCGAGATCGATGCTGCGGAGCGAATCGGTGACCTCTTCGGAGAGGGGTCGACGCAGTCGGTCATGCAGGTGGTGGTCACCTCCGAGGGGGGCGACGTCATCACCGCGGATGGGCTCGCCGCAGCCAACAGTGTTGTCGAGGAGCTTCAGGCCAGTGAGTTCTCCGAGTATGTGACCGGGACCGAGCAACAGCCCGGTGTCATCACGTTCATGGCGCCGGTGCAGCAGGCGGTCGCCGTAGAGGGTATCGACGTCGCAGGTCTCGACGACGCAGCCGTCAAGGACCTCTATCAGCAGTCGCTGGAGCAAGCAGGAGAGCAGCTGGGTTTCGTCGGCCAGCTCGTCAA
>JBHJOQ010000160.1:0-32719 GCA_050329555.1 Acidimicrobiia bacterium
CGTCCGGCAGATGCGGGCGTCGATCGTCGTGCTCGGCCCGCTCCTTGCCCGCTGCGGTCTGGCCCGGGTTGCCCTGCCCGGCGGCGACGACCTCGGAGCCCGACCCATCGACATGCACACCGGTGGGCTGGAGCAGATGGGCGCGGAGTTCGAGCTGGTCCACGGTGAGCTCGTGGCCCGGATCGACGGAAGGTTGCAGGGGACCGAGATCGAACTCCAGTTCCCCTCGGTTGGCGCTACCGAGAACATGCTCTTTGCCGGTGTCCTGGCTGAAGGCGAGACCGTGATCGTGAATGCAGCTCGGGAACCTGAGATCGTCGACCTCATCACCCAGCTGAAGGCGATGGGGGCCAAGATCGAAGGTGGCGGAACATCGTTGGTCACCATCGCCGGCATCGACTCGTTGGCCCCTGCTGACCATTCCGTCATCCCCGACCGCCTCGAGGCCGGCACCTATGCGGTGGCCGGTGCGATCACCGCGGGAGACGTCACCATCACCGGTTGTCACCCGGAGAATCTGCGGATGGAACTGAGGAAACTCGAGGACACCGGTGCCACCGTGGAACAAGGAGAGGGATGGCTGCGTGTGGTCGGGCCGGAACGACCGAAGGCCGTAGATCTCGCCACCCTTCCGTTCCCTGGGTTTCACACCGACATGCACCCTCAGATGGTTGCCTATCTTGCAATTGCAGACGGCACATCGGTGGTCACCGAGAACCTCTATGACGCCAGGTTCAGGTATGTCGGCGAACTGGCGCGGATGGGGGCGGACATCGTCACCGAGGCACAACACGCGGTGATCCGCGGCGTCGAGCGCCTCTCCGGCTGTCCGGTCCTCGCTCCCGATATCAGAGCCGGTGCCGCGCTCGCCCTCGCGGGTCTCAGAGCAGAGGGGACGACGGAGATCGGTGACATCGCCCACATCGATCGCGGGTATGAGGGTTTTGCCGAAAGGCTCACGGCACTCGGCGCTTCCGTGGTGCGCCACGATTGAGCACGGTACGCCGTCGAGACCCTCAGCATCTAACCTGAGCCTTATGGGATCCCGTCTTTCTTTCCTTTACGCCGTCTGTCTGATTGTCGCCGCCTGTGGTGGTGACAGTTCGGAGACCACGACCACACTCGCTGCCGGGGAGACCTCTACCTCCTCAGAAGGGGAGACCACCACCACCGCTGCCGAGACCACCACCACGGCAGAATCCACCGGTGGCAGTGATTGCCTGGTTGGTTCCTGGATCCTCGATGATCAAGCTTTCTTCGATCAGGTATTCGCCGAGATGGACGAGGAGTCAACTGGTTTTGGTGAGGTGACGTCAGTAAGCGGGGATTTCACGACGACTTTCAACTCCAACGGTTCACTCGAGGCGGTCCGTGAGGACTGGGGCTTTTCTGTCGTAACAGAGGAAGGCACGTTCAACATCGTGATCAACGGCACCCAGACCGGGACCTGGGAAACCGACGGCTCGACCCTCCTCCTGACCCTCGACGAAGGCGAAAGTTTCGACGTCCGGGCGTCGGTTGTCGTCGACGGGGAGGAAATCGTCCTTCCCTCCGCACCGATGGAAGTGCCGTCCGAGGCCCTTGCATCGTCCAGTGAGTTCAGTTGCAGCGGTAACGAACTGTCCGTGACCAGCGAAGGCATCACCTCCGAGTTCGATCGGGCCTGAGGGCGCCGGTGACCCCGGAATCGGGAACACAATCAACGTAAAGGCTGTTTCAAGTAGAGCATGAGTGACGCAACTCCAGTGACGATTTCGAGTTCAGCCCCGCATGAGGGCGACATCGACATGGCCAAGCTCGAGGAGACCCTCGAGTACATCCGGCCGGCCGTGCAGGCCGACGGAGGCGATCTGGTGCTGCTCGGCGCCGAAGGCGGCAAAGTGAGCATCCAGATGGTGGGCGCCTGTGGGGGCTGTCCGCTTTCGATGATGACGCTCAAGGCCGGGATCGAGCGGATCCTGATGGACCGGGTTCCCGGTGTTACCGAGGTGACTGCGGTAGCCGATGCCCCCGAAGCCGAGAACGCAGGCGGGATTGGCATCGACATCTCCGGAATTCTCGGGTCCTAGAAAACCGTTCCTGAGGTTCTGCGTATCAAATCTGATAGCAGGGCGATCCAGAATGGCCTCATCTGTTCCTCCAGGCTCTCACATGTGATAGCCACAGCCTTAGGAACGCGACTCTTAATCTGTCTAGCGTGATCGACCCCAAACTTCTCGATGCGGCCCGTGATGGTGATCGGCGTGCTCTGGCCCGGGCCATAACCAGCATCGAGGCTTCACCCGACGGCCCTGAGATCGAACGCGACCCGGCCGTGCCAATCGTTGGTATCACTGGGCCCCCCGGAGTTGGCAAATCGACACTGGCCAACGCTCTGATCAACTCTCTGCGGGCGGATTCGAGGCGTGTCGGAGTTGTTGCGGTCGATCCTTCGAGCCCGATCACGGGCGGGGCGCTGCTCGGTGACCGGATCAGGATGCAGGACCACATCGGGGATGAGGGAGTCTTCGTCCGCTCCATGGCGACGCGGGGCAGGCTGGGCGGTCTGTCTGCGGCAACCCGCCGGGCGGTGAGCCTGATGACTGTGTCCGACTTCGACATCGTGCTGGTGGAGACCGTGGGAGTCGGCCAGTCGGAGGTCGAAGTCATGGATGTTGCCGACCTGGTGGTGCTGGTGGTCGCTCCGGGCTGGGGAGATCAGATCCAGGCAGACAAGGCCGGCATCGTTGAAATCGCCGACCTGTTCGTCATCAACAAGGCCGACCGCGACGATGTGGCGCCTTTGCGGCGTGCCCTCCACGAGATCGCTGGGACTGCTGAACGGGAGCGCCCCATCGTCGAGACCGTCGCCACCACAGGCGAAGGTGTCGACGCTCTCCTCGACACGATCGACCGCCTTTTCGGCGGCAGTTAGCCACCGGCTTGCGAGATCTCGGCCTGGGCGGCAGCCAGCCTGGCACCTTCGACCCGGGGCGGGCTGCATGATACGTAGTCGAGGCCGATGGAGCGGGCGAACGTAATCGAGTCGGGATCACCACCGTGCTCACCGCAGATACCCAGAGTCAACGCTGGATTGGCTTCCCGCCCTTCCTTGGCTGCAACCCTCATCAGCCTTCCCACGCCGTTGATGTCTATGGTCTGGAACGGATCCGAGGTGAGGATGCCCCGCTCGAGATAGTCACGGAGGAATAGCCCTTCGGCGTCGTCGCGACTCAACCCGTATGTCATCTGTGTGAGGTCATTGGTCCCGAAAGAGAAGAAGTCGGCGACTTCGGCGATCTCGCCCGCGGTCAGGGCTGCCCGGGGAAGTTCGATCATCGTCCCCACCGGCACATTTATGTCGAGCCCGGTATGAGCGGTGGCGTCGGCCATCTCGGCTTCGATCATCTCGCGCATGAGCCGCAGTTCCTCAACCGTTGCCACCAGGGGGATCATGATCTCCATGACCGGTTTGCCTCCTGCGTTGAGACGGTTGGCTATCGCCTTGCCTGCGGCCCGTGTCTGCATCCGGTAGAGCTGGGGGATCATCAACCCCAGCCTGACGCCTCGCAATCCGAGCATCGGGTTGGTCTCCTCCCAGAGCGCCACCTTGTCGGACATGGCATGGAGCTCATCGACGTTCCGCCCGGCCCGGACCATCCTCACCGCCTCCTGCTCCAGCTCCAACCGGGAGGGGAGGAACTCGTGGAGGGGGGGGTCGAGCAGCCGGACGACCACCGGCAGACTATCCATTGCCTCGAGCAGATTGGTGAAGTCCTCGATCTGGAGCTCTTCGAGCTCGGCCAGTGCCTCTTCGCGCGCCTGGTCGTCGACGGCGAGAATTATCTTCTGGACGGTCTCAAGCCGCTCGCCGAGGAACATGTGCTCGGTGCGGGCGAGCCCGATGCCTTCAGCGCCGAATTCTCGCGCTGCCCTGGCATCGACTGCGGTGTCGGCATTGGCCCACACCCCCATCGTCCTTATCTCGTCGGCCCAGGAGAGAAGCTCCAACAGCTCATGCAAAGACTCCGGCGCGACGAGCTCTGCGGCGCCGGCGTAGCCGAGCCCGTTGGTCCCGTCGATTGTGATCAAGTCGCCGGCACGGATGTCGGTGGTGCCGGCCGTGGCGATCTGGTTTGCGGGGTCTACGATCAGCTTCGACGCTCCGGTGAGGGCGGGCTTGCCCATGCCCCGGGCGACCACGGCGGCGTGGGAGGTCTTCCCTCCATGGCTGGTCAGGATTCCCTCGGCGGCGTTCATCCCGTGAATGTCGTCGGGCGTGGTCTGGGGCCGAATCAGTATCACTGCTTTTCCCTCACGGGCCAGTGCCACTGCGGAGTCGGCGTCGAAGCACGCAACCCCGATGGCTGCCCCGGGAGAGGCTGGCACTCCGTGGATAAAAGGTTTCAGCGGGGTGTTGGGATCAATCTGGGGCCTCCGCAGCTGTTCCAGGTCGGCGGGCGGGACCCTGGTCACCGCGGTCCTGCGATCGATCAAGCCCTCATTGGCCATTGCCACTGCCAATCTGATTGCTGCAGGCCCCGTTCGCTTCCCGGCCCGGGTCTGCAGGATGTAGAGAACACCCTTTTCGATGGTGAACTCGATGTCGCACATGTCGGTGTAATGAGTCTCGATCTCCGACATGATCTCGATGAGCTGGCGATGGCATCCCGGCTGGAGATCGGCGAGATCGTCGAGGGTCAGTGGGTTTCGCAACCCGGCGACGACATCTTCGCCTTGAGCGCGGGGGAGGTAGTCACCGTAGGTTCCTTTCTCACCCGTCCCGGGGTCACGGGTGAAACACACACCGGTGCCGCTGTCATCGCCGAGGTCGCCAAAAACCATCATTTGGACGTTGCAAGCAGTCCCTGCCTCATCGGGTATCCCGTGAATGCGCCGGTAATGAACCGCCCTGCCGTTGCCCCACGAAGAGAATACTGCAGTCACAGCCCCCCGGAGTTGGTCCATCGGGTCGTCGGGCAGCCCACCGGGATGCTCCTCTTCGACCACGGCCCTGAACTGATCGGTTGCAGACCTCAGGTCGGTGGTGGTGAGGTCTCCGTCGTTGTCGACGCCCCTCTCCCGGCGCAGATCGGCGAGGATCGCCTGAAATCTGTGCTCGTCGATTCCGAGCACGACGTCGCCGTACATCTGGACAAAGCGGCGGTAAGCATCCCAGGCGAAGTGCTCGTCACCGGACCATGACGCCAGCTTCTTTACTACGTCGTCGTTGATGCCGAGGTTGAGCACGGTGTCCATCATCCCCGGCATCGACCTCGCCCCTCCGGACCGCACCGAGAGGAGGAGTGGTACCGGGCCCCCGCCGAAGGAGCGGGAGGTCTGCTCTTCGAGACGTTCGACCGCCTCGACAACCTCACTCCAGAGGTTCTCCGGCATTTCCCCGGTTTTCATGAAATGACGGCACACCTCGGTGGTGAGGATAAAACCGGGCGGAACCGGCAGGCCTAGAGATGTCATCCGGGCCAGCCCGGCGCCTTTTCCACCCAGGAGTTCCGGGTCGGGGGTCTCTACTTTGTCGAAATCGAACAGCACGAGGTTTTGCTCCATGAGAGAGAACATACCGAAACTACCAACCGTCGTCCCGGTCAACTCGGGATCCAGCGCCGAAGAATTGCCAATCTTTCACCGATTCGGGGCCTGTGCCCGAAATTCACCGACAATTCCTTGCTATTCCTGGACTATGAGCGCAGTTACCATCCCGAACATACCGTCGTGCTTTTCGACATGGGTGAGGATATGGCAGTGCCAGACCCAGGTGCCGACCCGGTTGGCATGAACCAGGACCGAATAGCGTTCGCCAGGGGCGACGTTGATCGTGTCCGCCCAGAACGGTACTTCGAGCGGAAAACCGTCCTTGGCGAATACCAGTTGCGGGAACTGATGCTGATGCATCGGATGTACCTGGAGACCTTCGTTGTAGTAGTGGTAGACCAGCCAGTCGCCTTCGCTGGCTACGTAAGGCTCGGTGGCCGGAAACGACTTCCCGTTGAGACTCAGGCCGATGACTCCGGCGTCGTTCAGCACCATGGGGATCTCCTGGGCAACCTCGAGGTCCTCGGGGATCTCGATACCTGAGATCGTCTGGCCGTAGGGAATCGGCGTGTCTCCGATCATGATCGCGCCGAACATGCCGTTGGGCACACTGATCTGACTGTGGAGGTGGGCGTGATACATCCCGATAGCGGGTCGCTCCGCTTCGAAGGCGTATGTGAATGTCTCACCGGTGAGGATCGGGTCCTGGGTGTAGGGGGCAACCCCGTCCATGTTGTTCGGCGTCGAAATCCCGTGCCAGTGGACATCGGTTCCGAGCGGCGTCAGGTTGGTCACCCTGACTTCGAGCATGTCGCCGACGTCGACCCGGATCCAGGGGCCGGGTACCTGGCCGTTGTAGGCCCAGGCATCCACGAACTTACCCGGCTCGAGCTCCCACTGGATCACTTCGGCGGTCAACTCGAAGACTTTGGTGCCGTCGGCCTTGATCTCCACCGGATCGAGTGGTTGGTTTCCCTTTCCTTCGGTCTCGGCGGGGTATGCCAGCATCGAGTCGATCATGAGCTGGTTCATCTCTTCGGCACTCAACTCCTCTTCGTGTCCCGGCGCAACAGCATCGGCTGCGTCCGCGCTGACCGTGAGGGACATCTCCATCCCGGCCTCCCGGTGGCCCGGGATGTCGCAGAAGATCACGTATTTACCTTCGGCGAGGACACCTACGTCGAGGGTCGCCATCTGACCGGCGTTGAGGTCGGCCGTGCGTGCCCCGCCGTCGATGACCAGGTTGTGTGCCGCGCTGCCGCTGTTGTGAACTTGAAGTGTTACCGGTCCGGGTTTGACCTCTGTGGGGCCAAGGAAGGCGAACTCGGTCAGCTGGTAGCTGAGAGTTGAGGCAGCCGTCCCCCCGCCGGCGTCGGCTCCCGCAGCGGTCTCATCTCTGGTGAGCACCATGATCACGGCGAGCAAAGCGACGAGTGCGCCCATGATCCCGAAGAAGACCAGGGCGCGATCGAATGATTTTGATGAGTCCATAACCCCATTCAACCAGCAACAACGGCGTGGTCATCGGGTCAAAGGTCCCGAGGCCGAGGGACCGATGGCAGTTGGGGGGCGTCAGCCCTCAGCTCGATATGTGAGCCCTTCGCCGCCGGACCGGGTCAGGGTCATGCTTCGACCATCGACTTGTGCCTGGAACGGGCCTCCCAGAACCGAGATCACCTGGCTGTCCTGGTCGAAGAGGTCGTCAGGGCACTCTCCGTCGGCGGCGAGGGTCGGGGTTTCGATCGAACCTGCACTCTCCACATAGGTGCCGGTCAGGGTCCGGCAACCAGTGGAGCCCAGGAGTGAGCCGTCGCTGAACAGCTCCAGAGTCGCCCTGTCTCCGGCGACCGAACTGACCGAGTCTCCGCTGACCAGCCCGTCGAGAACCCATACGGTCCCGAGAAGGTCCGCTGTGGGGACCGGGGGGAGCGCCTCGAACTCGAGGGTGGTGGTCTCTCCTGAAAGCACGAGGAGTCCGTCGGTAACCATGACCTCGGTGACGGATAGGAGGGCGGCTAGGAAGCTCTCTTCCAGATCCATTACCTCGGTGGGAGAGCAAGCCATCTCGGTTCTGCTCATCTCTGAGAACGAGATCTCACTGTCGGTGATGTCGAAGGTACCGCCATAGCCGTTGCATGCCGCGGTGCCGGTCACCTCGGCGCCGTCGAAGCTCATGGTGACCGGATGAGTGGAGATGGGCTCGATGGCAGTTCCTTGGTGTGTGCCCGAGGTCAGCTGCCACGAGCCGTCCAACCCGGCTGGTGGGCCCAGCGGCTCGTTCGATCCGCAGGCGGCGAGGACGATTGTGACTACGGCGATCAGGACGGCGCTCTTGAGTTTCATGTCCGTTCGACGCTCCGTATGGATCCTTCGGTTCCCCGAGATCCCTCTAAATCGTGATCGCTGCGCCGGCGGCCAGGGAGACGCCGGTGAGCAGATGGAGGCGGGCGGTGAGCTTCAGCGCCCGGATCAGCGAGGGCCCGTCGGTGGCGGTCTGGATCAGGGCCACCGGTTTGGTGGCGAAGGGAACCCAGAAAGCGGCGAACAAGGTGGCAATCGGAGTCCAACCGATCAGACCGAACGATACGATGACCGGGAAGGCCCCATAGGCGAGCACGGCGAAGAGGAACCGGGTCCGCTGCGGCCCGAGCAGCACGGCGAGGGTCCGTTTCCCGGCCCTGGCGTCGGTTTCGAGGTCGCGGTAGTTATTGGCCACGAGGATCGCCGTTGCCAGCATCCCCACCGGGATCGCCAGCAGCCAGGCAGAGCGGGGAGCCGTCGAGTCGTAGACATACCGTGATCCCACTGTCGCCACCAGGCCGAAGAAGACAAATACGAACACCTCGCCCAGCCCGCGATAGCCATACGGTCTCGGCCCTCCTACGTAACCGAGCATCGCTACCACCGAGACGGCACCTATAACCAGGATCATCGGCCCGGCGATCATGGTGAGGGCAATCCCTGCCACTGCCGCCACTGCTACGGCGACGGCAGTGGCCAGCCACATCCGGCGCGGGTCGATGACACCGGCCGAAACCATCCGGGGCGGCCCGAGCCGACCGTCGCTGTCGGCGCCGCGGTGGGCGTCGGAGGCATCGTTGGCGAAGTTTGCCGCCACCTGGATGGCAAGAGCCCCGATCAGGGTCCAGATCAGCGCATCGATCCGGAAGGCGCCGTCGTGCACTGCAAGGCCGGCACCGACCAGCACCGGCGTCAACGCTGCGGGGAGGGTGTGGACCCTGGCGGCGACTGTCCACGCCTGGAAGGGAGTCATATCCGGTGGTTCAATATCGCCAGGGGAAGCGGCCGAAGTCGGGGTCGCGTTTCTCCAGGAATGCGTCGCGACCTTCCTGGGCTTCGTCGATCATGTAGCCCAGGCGGGTTGCCTCACCGGCGAAGATCTGCTGGCCGACCAGCCCGTCGTCGATCATGTTGAAGGCGAACTTGAGCATGCGCTGAGCGTTCGGGCTCTTTTTCACGATCTCACCAGCCCACTCCAGGGCGACCGACTCGAGGTCGGCGTGAGGGACCACCGCGTTGATCATCCCCATCTCGTAGGCCTCCGCAGCGCTGTAGGTGCGGCCCAGGAAGAAGATCTCTCGCGCCCGTTTCTGGCCGACCATCCGCGCCAGGTAAGCCGATCCGTACCCGGCGTCGTAGCTGGCGACGTCGGCGTCGGTCTGTTTGAACCGGCCGTGCTCCCGAGAGGCGATGGTGAGGTCGCAGACCACGTGGAGGCTGTGTCCGCCACCGACCGCCCAGCCGGGCACGACGGCGATGACCACTTTGGGCATGAACCGGATCAGACGCTGGACTTCGAGGATGTGGAGCCTGCCAAGACGGGCCGGGTCGACGCTGTCTCCGGTTTCGCCTTCGGCGTACTTGTATCCGTCTTTGCCGCGGATCCGCTGGTCGCCCCCAGAGCAGAAAGCCCACCCGCCGTCTTTCTCCGACGGTCCGTTGCCGGTGAGAAGCACACAGCCGACTTCGCCGCTCTGGCGGGCGTGGTCGAGAGCGGTGTAGAGCTCGTCGACGGTATGGGGTCGGAACGCGTTGCGCACCTCAGGGCGGTTGAAGGCAACCCGGACCGCACCGGTCTCACGGGCGCGGTGGTAGGTGATGTCGGTGAAGTCGAACCCGGGGACCTCGTCCCATGCTGATGAATCAAATAACTGAGAAACCACGATGACAGAGGATAAGGGGCAAAATCACTTTGTGAACGATTGGCTGGTCAACGGGGCTCAGAACGACACGTTTCTGACAACGCGCGAAGGCAGTGTCACCTATCGCCGGGTGTTCGACGCCATGGACGCCTCGGTGACGGGACGGACCACGGTCCTCTCCCCGGAACCTAACATCGGCTCGGTCCTGGCGATCTTCGCCGCTATCTCCGATGGCCCGCTCATTCTCAGGCCCCGCCACGGCTGGGTCGAAACAGAGATCCCCGATTCGGTGATGACCTTGCTGTTCACCTCGGGGACAACCGGCACCCCTAAGGCCGTTCCGCTCACATCGGCCAACTGGGAGGCGGCGGTGAGGGCCTCCGCCGCCCACCTCGGCCACACGGCCGAAGATGAGTGGCTGATTGCGATGCCCCTCCATCATGTCGGCGGGCTCTCTGTCCTTTTCCGAACTGCCTATGTCGGAGGGCGGGTCAGCATGCTGCCCCGTTTCGATGCCGCCGAATTTGCCGATGCGCTCTGCGGTGGGGTCACCTTCGCTTCTGTCGTTCCCACCATGTTGCGCCGGGTCCTCGACGCCGACGACCGCCCTTACCGCGGGCTCAGGGCAGTGCTGGTCGGTGGTGGCCCGATCCCGTCTGGCCTGCTGGAGGAGGCGTGGGGGAGGGGGATCCCGGCGCTGCCCACCTACGGGATGACCGAGACCTGCGCCCAGGTGGCGACGCTCAGGCCGGGCTCGGGGCTTGCCTACCTGGCTCATCCCCTACCCGGGGTCGAAGTCCGGATCGAACCGGACGGGAGAATCGCCTTGCGTGGCCCTCAGGTCTTCGCCGGCTATCTCGGTGAGGAACAGCGTGACCCCGACGATTGGTTTGTCACCGGCGACCTCGGTCGACTCCACGACGATGGATCTCTCCAGTTGTTGGGCAGGGCCGATGACGTGATCGTTACCGGAGGAGAGAACGTCGACCCGGCCGCCGTCGAAGAAGTCTTGGCCGGGTTGGATGGTGTCGAGGCGGTGCTGGTGGTCGGCATCCCTTCCGAGGAGTGGGGTAACGAGGTGGTCTGTCTCTTCACCGGCACGGCCTCCGCAGCCGATTTGGAACGTTGGGCCCGCGATCGTCTGGAACCACCCCAGCTGCCGAAACGATGGCTTGAGGTCGATGCCGTTCCGGTCACCTCTCTCGGCAAACCCGACCGTTCGGCCGGGAGAGAAATCGCCGTCGACCACTAGGACAGATCTCCAGGATTGATCGTCTCCAGGTCGGTGCGGGGGAAGTCGTCACCGAGGCAGACGATTGGGAGCCTGAGATCAGATGCCAGGCCATAGACGAAACAGTCGCCGAAATTGAGTGCGGCGGGGTGGCGTCCCTTCCCGAACCTCACGAATCCCCGACTCGCCAACTCTGCCTGCCGGGCGTCGAGTGGCACAACGTCGATCTGACCGTCGTGAATGATCGATCTGGCGACAGCTGGCCCGGTGGGGCCGATCCGGTGAGTCAGCACCAGTGAAAGCTCGACAACCGATGCCGCCGAGATGAACCTCCTCTCCGAGCCGTCGAGGGCATCCAGGGCCCAGGCGAGGGCTGGCTCACCCGTGGCAACCGCCACAAGGGCGGAGGTGTCGACCACGACATCGGTCACTTGGGAAGCCCGTGCTCGTCGTAAAGGATCTCGTCGGGGTCGCGGTCGTCCAGGACCGGGTACTTCGCCAGCTCCTCGGAAAGGGATTTCAGGGCCGCCCCAATGTCGGTTTTGTTGCGGCGCCGCGCGACCTCGCCTTCTAAGGCAAGCACGATCGCTTCGGTTATGGATTTGCCGGTCAGTCGGGCCAGTTCCCTGGCGAGCTCGTCGGCCTTCTCGTTCTTTATGCTTAGAGCCATGCCATCATTCTATACATTGGTATAGATGTATAGAATCATCCTCTATCGCGGGATCACCTGCCGCAGCGGTTCGAGGCGTTGCTCCCAGGTCTTGCGTCCCACGGCCCGGTCCGGGTTGGTGTGGAGGCCGCGGCGAAAGGCGCTTGCAACCCTCCCAGGGACGTATACGCCGACCACCGGACGCTCCCGGCCGATGGCGGTCATATACGTCCTCGCAAGGTTCTTGATGTCGATGATTTCCGGTCCGCCCAGGTCGGGGAGCATCCTCGACGGACCTGACCGGGCGACATTGACGAGATGCCGTGCCACCTCACCGGCGTCGATCGGTTGGAAGACGAACCGGCTCGGCACCAGGCAGTAGGGCCACATGCGGGCCAACTTGGCCAGCGAGAAGACCAGGAGGTCGTGGAATTGGGTGGCGCGGAGGATCGTGTAGTTCTCCACTGATGCGGCGATCATCTGTTCGACTTCGTACTTAGCCCGGTAATAGCGGTAGGGGTGGCGATCGACCCCGACAATCGAGATGTAGATCAGGTGGCGGCCTTCGACGAGCGGGAGCAGTCTTCGCGTGCCCTCGACATCGACCTTTCGCGGCTTCGCCGGGTTTGAGGCGAGCATCATCACTGTGTCACAGTCCGCAATCGCCTCGGGGACACCCTGCCCTGTGGTGATATCGATCGCGAGAGCATTCGGGCCCTCTGCGGACCGGCCGGCGATGGCGTGGTCGACTCCGTCTTTTCCTAGTTCTCGGACGACCCGCCGTCCGAGGAGACCGGTCCCGCCGAGGACTGCGACCTTCACCGGCGTCTCGCCATGAGCACTCCCTGGCGAAGGGGGAGGGCCACCGACTCGAAGTCGTCGTCGCCGGCAATGAGGCGGTTGAAGGCGTCGGTCCCGTGGCCTTCGTCGATCCAACCTGCACCCGTCCCGTAGACGTTGTCGGCGACGAGGAGGCCACCCTTTTTGACCAGGGGTTTGACCAGGAGAAAGTATTCGACGTACTCGGTCTTCGCCGCGTCCATGAAGACGAAGTCGACGCTTTCGGGGCCCCACTGCTCGGCCAGCCGGGGGACCACCTCGAGGGCCGCTCCTTCGACCACGTCGACGTGGCCCGACTCTCCGGCGGCGGCGATCTCACGGCGGGCGAAATCTGCGTGCTTGGGCTCGCACTCGACGGTGGTGAGGATGCCGCCGGGGTCGAGGCCGCGGGCAATCCAGATCGCGCTGTACCCGGCCAGGGTCCCCAACTCCAGGGCACGGCGGCCCGCCGTCAGCGACACCAGGATTTTGAGCAGGCGTCCCACATCGGAGGAAACCGCGATGGGTGGGAGGCCGGCGTCGACCGCCCTTGCCATCAGGCCTTCGAGATGCTCATCCTCCGAACCGAACACATCCTTCGAGTAGCGCTCGGTGAACACCCAGCGCTCCGGCGTCATCGTCATTCGGTCCCGTCTTTCTCCAGTTGGCGGTTGCGCTTCACCCACGAACGGAACCACCAGAGCTCGTCGTCGGCGTGCCCGCGCCGGGAACCGGCTTGCCCGCGCCGGGAAGGTTCTCGAATTCGCCTTCCTCCTCGGCCTTCATGATGATCTCGTCGATCCAGGTCGGATTCTGCTGTGGATCATTCATAGCGGCGAGGTTACCGCCCGGCGGAACCGATCTACCAGCCGTCTGGGGATCTCCGGTTCTTCTTGATCTCCGAGCGGCGCCGCTTCTCGTCGAGGCGCCGGGTCCTCGACGCCCGGGTCGGCTTGGTGCGCCATCGGCGCGCCCTGGGCTTGTTGGCTTCTTCGAGAACCTCGGCGAGCCGCTGTCGGGCGAGGGCGCGGTTGCGCCACTGGCTGCGGGAGTCGGCAGCATTTACCTCCACTACTGCGTCGCCGAGCTTGGCGATCAGCCGCTCGGTCACACTGTTGGGTAAGGAGCTGGCTCGAAGATCGACCCGCAGCCTCACCGCGGTCTCGTTCTTGTTGGCGTGCTGGCCGCCAGGGCCGCCGCTGGTGTCGAAACGTTCCTCGAGTTCGGATTCGGGGATATGCCACTCCCCGAAAGTGACCCCGTCCCGGCTCATCCCTCGTCGTAGTACTCGGTGCCGAGGTGGGTGATCAGGTCCTCGCCCATGAGATGGCGGAGGTTGTTCTTCAGTTTGGTGAGCTGGATGAAGAGGTCGTTCTCCCCGTAGAGGCCCTCGGCGTGCTGGGGGCTCTTGAAGTAGAACGAGAGCCACTCCTGGATCCCGCTCTTGCCCGCCCTGGCGGCGAGGTCCATGAACAGAGCTAGGTCGAGGACGATGGGCGCGGCGAGGATCGAGTCCCTGCACAGGAAGTCGACCTTGATCTGCATCTTGTACCCGAGCCAACCGAAGATGTCGATGTTGTCCCAGCCCTCTTTGTCGTCGCCCCGGGGCGGGTAGTAGTTGATCCGCACCTTGTGATAGATGTCGCCGTAGAGCTCGGGGTAGATCTCGGGCTCGAGGATCTGGTCGAGCACACCGAGCTTGGATACCTCTTTCGACCTGAAGCTCTCCGGGTCGTCGAGTACCTCACCGTCACGGTTGCCGAGGATGTTGGTCGAGAACCAGCCGTTGATGCCCAGCATCCTCGCCTTGAGCCCGGGGGCGATCATCGTTTTCATCAGGGTCTGGCCGGTCTTGAAGTCCTTGCCGGCGATGGGAACACTCTTCTCCTTCGAAAGCTGGATCAGAGCAGGCACGTCAACGGTCAGGTTCGGCGCTCCGTTGGCGAACGGAACCCCCATCTGCAGTGCGGCGTAGGCGTAGATCTGGGAGGGGCTGATGGTGGGGTCGCTCGCCTTGAGCCCTGCCTCGAAGGAGTCGAGGTCCTGGTGGCATCCGGTGAGGTCGCGGTAAGCCTCCGTCGACCCGCACCAGACCATCGAGAGACGATCGACTTCCTTTTCAGCGCGGAAACGGTCGATGTCTTCCATCAGGCTCTCGGCGAGGTGCATGTAGGAGCTGCCTTCCTTCACCTGGTCGACATCGTCGAGGTTCTTCACCCACTCGTGGGAGAACACCGCCGGCATCGGCTTGACCTGGCGGAGCTCGTCGCCGATCCCCTCGATGTGGCGGGGGTCGAGCACGCCCGCCTTCATGGCGGCGGTGTAGGCGTCGTCAGAATATGGATCCCAGCCACCGAACTCGAGGTCGTCGAGCCCGACGAGGGGGACGAAGTTCTTGATCATCGGATTACGGCCCTCGGTCCTCTTGCCGAGGCGGATGTGCGCCATCTGGCTGAGAGACCCGAATGGCGTGGCGTAACCCTTGCGGGCGGCGAGGACGCCGGAGACAAATGTGGTGGCGACAGCCCCCATCCCCGGGGTGAGGATCCCCAGCTTCCCTTCGGCAGGAGCGATCGGTGTCGAGTCAGGCATGCCTACAGGTTACTCCGGCGGCGAGGGGTACCCTGAGGTGGTGGAGATGACACCCGACTCCCTCGGCCCCAGCGTCGACGTGGCCCTTCTTGCGGACTCGGTCCAGGCGGTGCGGGGCAAGCTGTTTGTCCTCGGCGGTGGCTGGGACACCCTATGGGTGCGAGGCTTTCCTGCCCGGCACCCATCCCTTGCCATCGGGCTCCGGCTGAGGATCCCTACCTCCTGGCACAGCGAAGAGCTCAAGTTGTCGGTCGAGCTTCAGGACGCCGATGGCAGCTCGATCTTCCCCCAGCCGCTGACCCAGCAGATAAAGATCCCGACCAGCAACGACCCGCAGACCACAGACTTCGGACTGGTCCGGTCGTTCACGTTCAACAATCTCGTTTTTTCCCGCGAAGGCAGTTATTCGTTTGTCATATCGGTGGATGACGACCCCGTTTCCCGGCTCCGCTTCCGGGTGAGGACCCGCGCCAACCCCGGCAGCTGAATACCGGAAGAACCGTCTACTCGGGTTTGCATAGGAGGGGCATCGCCTTAGCGTGCCCCGTTCAGTCAAGGGACACCCAATCAACCGTCCCCGAAACCCACAACCAAATGGAGGCGCACCATGGCGTCCACAAGGATTCCGCTGCTCTTGGCCGCGGCGCTGTTCGGAGCAGCGTTGGTCGTCATCACCGGCAGCACAACACCCGCCCAGGCCGCAACGCCGGAGCCGTCCTTCGAGATCCGCTTCCCCCAGGAGTTGGCCGCTACCGACTTCAGTTCGACTTTCGGTGCCTCACGGTCCGGGGGCCGGCTTCACAAGGGCAACGACCTGATGGCACCGAAGATGACCCACGTCTACGCCGCAGCCACGGGTGTCGTGGTCACCGTCTCCGACGGCCCTACGTCAGGCCGGTACCTGACCATCGAGCATGCCGGCGGATGGTCGACCAGCTACATGCACTTGAACAACGACGACCCCGGAACCGACAACGGGCGTGCCGATTGGAGTCTGACTCTTGCCCCCGGTGTCCACGAGGGAGCTTTGGTAGCTGCCGGTCAGCTCATCGGGTTTGTCGGCGACTCCGGCAATGCGGAGTGGGCTGCGCCGCACACCCACTTCGAATTGAGATTCAACGGTCGGGCGATCGATCCGTACCGCTTGCTCGTCGAAGCGTGGGAGCGCGACTACGACCTGATTTTCGGTGAGCCCTGGCGACTGACCCCACAGGCACTCCTATTTACCCAGGGCTGAACCCGGAGACTTCGCAGTCAGATTTCTTCGGCGTTGTCGAGCGAAACCACTTTCTCGACAACGTCGGGGTCGTCGGGCGGGACCACCGCCACTTCGGACACCCCGGTCGGCGGGGGCTCGCCGTCGTGAACCCATATCACCCGTCGCACCCCGGTGACGGCTGACGCCCAGGCCGCGAGCACCGCAGCCTCGTCCCGGGCGAACGATCGCTCCCGGTCGTCGCGGGCCGCTTCGGTTACGAGAATCGCGCTGAAACATTGAGTGGCTGCCGCCTCGAGGTGGGAGTCGTCGGAAATGTCGCCCAACGCCACCTTGGCCCCCCGTTCCCTGAGCCGCAGCCCTTCGTCGGGGTCGCTGACGAAAACCCGGACCTCACGGGCCGGGTCGAGCATGGCGTCGACAATCCGCGACCCGGTTGGAGTGTCGGCTCCTACAACGATTACAGGCATTTCGTCGACGATAGTAAGTGGTTTGTCGCTCAAATAATGATGGTGTTTCTCGGGCCCTCGTCGCCCCTGGCGGCGTCCGAATGCTCGGCGCAACTCCCCGTGCGAGACGCGCTTTTCTCCCTGCCAGATGACGCTGACGACTCGGAGACACCCTCAACCTATCTAACCGACACACCACAGGCCGACAAATAGTGGCCGCAGCGGGCGTAACGTCATCCCATGTCGGAGAACACATGGGAATCTGCCCGAAGCTGGCACCAGATGCGATGGCTGGTCTACTACCTGCTCGAAGACCTTGTTCCTCCCGAGATGGCGGCGGGGGCCGACATCCTCGATTTCTCAGCAGGCTTAGGTGATCTTTCCCGCTACATGGCCGAAGCCGGGGCCCGTTCCGTCCTGGCCACCCGTCCCGAGTCCGAGCCGGGCGATGACGGCGTGGAGTGGCTGACCGGCGTCGCTGCGGGGAACGTGGTGCAGAGCCTTTGCGGCCGCACCTTCGACCTCGTCGTCGCCCGGATGGTCTTCCAATTTCCCACCTGGGAGGGAGACCGGGCCGACCCCGACACGATGAGCGCCGAGTTCGCCGAGGTGATCCGGCCCGGCGGCCGTCTCGTCGTTGCCTTCCACGAGTTCGTCGCCATCGAAGACCATCCGTTGGGACCCGTCATTCCCGACGTCGAGGAAGTCCTCGCCTCCCGACCTGAGCTCGCCCAGGTCGTCCGGTTTCTCAACCTACCGCCACGGGAGGGCCCGTTTGGCCAGACCGGGTTCGGTCTCAAGATCCCGATGTTCATCAACTCCGTTGTGGGCAACGGGTTCGCTATCGAATCAGCATCCCATGTCGAGCCGTTCACATTCCCCCTCCATCTCGATCGGTACACCGACGGCGATCTCGAAGCCCTCGTCCCCGAAGTCGTCGGAATCAAGCGGCGTTGGTTGGCACACGTACCCGACCCTTACGACCACCCTGCGGCGATCCGGCAGATGCTTGCGGAATTGGCCCCGATAATGCCCCATGTTGCCTGGCCGATAGTCCGGGTCGTGGCCCGCCGACTCTGACCGGCTGACAGGGAGATACCGGGCGTGTTGGGCCGGGCGGTCCCAGCGGTTACAATTACCCTACGGGCGTAGTGGAAATACCCCGGACCGGCTTTCTGTTGTAACAGGTGAGGTCCGGAATGAGACTCTGTGAGGTGATGACGAAGTGGCAACAGTTGACATTGATCTAGGCGGCTACCAGCTCGGGTGGCACGACGAGGTCGCGCTCGCGTTCGAGCCCAAGAAGGGGCTGGATGAGGACGTGATCCGTCAGATGTCGGCGATGAAGAAAGAGCCGCAGTGGATGCTTGACTTCCGGCTCAAGGCGTATCAGCGGTTCCTCCGCAAGCCGATGCCCCAGTGGGGTGGCGGCGGTGCGCTCGACACCATCGATTTCGACGACATCTACTACTACGTCAAACCCGAGGGTGGGCAACAGAAAGACTGGGACATGGTGCCCGAGTCGATCAAGCAGACCTACGAGAAGCTGGGAATCCCTGAAGCCGAGCGCAAGTACCTCGCCGGAGTGACGGCGCAGTATGAATGCCTTCGCGGAGACGTCAGGGTCTACACGGCGAACCGGGGAATGGTCCCAATCAAGAATGTCGAAACCGGGGACAGTGTCTTCTCGCTGAACGAGGAGACCGGTGAGGTTGAATTGGCGGCGGTCAAATCAGCAGCCCAAACCGGTAGTCGCCAGACCTATCGAGTGTCCGTCGGGAGCCGCTTCCACCGAACAATTCATGCCACCGACAACCACCCGATCCTCGCGCTTGTCGACGCCCGGAAGCCCGGGCGGCAGCGAGCGCGCTTCGAGCGCCGATGGAAGACCGTTGCTGAGCTCGAGGTCGGCGATCTTGTCGGGGTGTCCCGAGATCTGCCGGAGTACGGGAAGCGCCACCCGCTGAACCGGCCCCTTTCGACGCCGGATCACTTTCCGACGCACACTTCTCCCGATTTGATGTGGCTCATCGGTCTCTGGATCGGTGACGGCTATCTTCGGAACGACGTGAAATACGGAACGTATCGGGTTGAACTCGCGATTCCAAGGACAGATGGTGATCTGCAAGATGAAGTCCGACGTGTAGTCAAAGAGCTGTTCGACCTTGACGTCACAACGCCCGACGATTGGCGGGTTGCCTTCGCCTCCAAGTCGCTGATCGAATGGCTGGAGAGCAACGGCGTCATTGGCGATTCATATACCAAGCGGATCCCCGAGTGGGTGTATGGAACTCCCTCGGAGGAACGTCTTGCGTTCCTCGGCGGTTACGTGGACGCGGATGGTTACGTCAGTCCCGAACCTCATGGAAACATGGTGAGTATCACCTCGGTGAACACTGCACTGCTCGAGGACACAGTTGAACTCGCCTGGCTTTCGGGCCTACGGACGAGTGGCCCACATAAGTTCTCGTCGCCGCACCCATTCGAGCCGGAACGGCTGATGACTGGCTATCGGCTCGGATTGTCGGGAGATGTCGAGCGCATCGCGGTTCGCAACAGTCGGCGTGTCGAACGTCTCGGCCACCGTGCCTACCGGCACAATGACACTTCTGCCAAAGGTGCGACCTTCCGTGCACACACCACCGAAACGTTGGGCTTCGCCAGAGTGACGGAGATCGAGCCCGCGGATGTGGCTCCGGTTTATGACATCGAGGTGGACGGTCCGCACAACTTCGTCGCCGAAGGCATCATTGTTCACAACTCAGAGGTCGTTTACCACCGCAACCGGGAAGACCTCGAAGGGCTTGGTGTGCTCTTCACCGATATGGACACCGCCCTTCGCGAGTACCCCGAGATCGTCCAGAAGCACTTCGGTACCGTCATCCCACCGAACGACAACAAGTTCGCCGCACTCAACTCGGCAGTCTGGTCCGGTGGCTCTTTCATCTACGTTCCGCCCGGTGTCCACGTCGACCAGCCGCTCCAGGCCTACTTCCGGATCAATTCGGAGAACATGGGCCAGTTCGAGCGGACCCTGATCATCGTCGACGAGGGTGCTTACGTTCATTATGTCGAAGGATGTTCGGCTCCTACCTACACGACCGATTCCTTGCACTCGGCTGTGGTGGAAATCATCGTCAAGGAAGGGGGCCGGTGCCGATACACGACGATCCAGAACTGGTCGAACAACGTATTCAACCTGGTCACCAAGCGCGCCGTTGCCTACCGCAACGCCACGATGGAGTGGGTCGACGGCAACCTCGGTTCCCGTCTCACCATGAAGTACCCGGCAGTGTGGCTCATGGAGCCGGGCGCCCACGGAGAGGTGCTTTCGATCGCCTTTGCCGGCGAGGGCCAGCATCAAGATGCCGGCGCCAAGATGGTCCACGTCGCTCCGGACACCACATCGACGATCGTCTCGAAGTCGATCGCCAAAGGTGGGGGCCGTTCCGGATACCGGGGCCTGGTCCGGGTCGAGCCCGGAGCCGAGAATGCCAAGAGCTTCGTCCGCTGTGACGCCCTGATTCTCGACGATGACAGTCGCTCGGACACCTATCCGTATATGGAGATCGAAGAGAACGATGCTGAGATCGGCCACGAGGCCACCGTGTCCAAGGTTGGCGAGGAGCAGATGTTTTATCTGATGTCGCGAGGCCTGACCGAAGAGGAGGCAACCTCGATGATCGTCGCTGGTTTCATCGAGCCCATCGTCAAGGAACTTCCCATGGAATACGCAGTTGAGATGAACCGTCTCATCGAGCTCAACATGGTCGAAGCCGGTGCAGTCGGCTAAAACGAATGCACCCGTCAACGTGGAACCCCCGGGTCATTCGACCCGGGGGTTCTTGGTGTGAGCTGTTGGTTCCGGTCAGTTACTGCGGCTTATCGCCAGACCGAGGACAAACCCTCCGACGCCGGCCCAGACCAGCGAAAGGCCGTCGTTGCCGACCGAATAGAACGCCGGCCACCCGGCAAGGGCAAATATCGCTGACAGCGCGATACCACCGATCGCCCCCATCAGCAGTGTTCCGATCAGTCGGTCGGCGCCGCCGAGAAACCCTCCGATGAGCCCGGAGATCGCGCCAAAGCCGGCGATCAGGCCGAAATGCGCGAGGGTGGCGGAGTCCATGGTGGAAAGGCTATCCGGTGTCAAGCGGTCTGTCGATGGGTCTTTTGGACCGGGTCAGACGTTAGAGACGACTTTTTCCTCGACCACATCGGAGATCGGGAACTGCACCGACCTGCCCGCAAGACCGAACGGTTCGGTCAAGAAGACGACGATTGTGGAAGGGCCACGGCAAACCACATGACCTGTGTAGGTGTGGAAACCGTCGCTATCGCGTGTGATAAAAGTAACGACCATATCTATTCGACTCTCCTTATCGGCAAACCGTTTCGAGAATTTGATAGGCCAACAGGCCCATCTTGCTTCGGGAGGCCCCCGAAGCCGGGTTTATCCGTTTGTTATTGCGTTTGGTCTAGGTTTCCGGGGTGAGATTGCTGGTTGTCGAAGATGAGCCCGACCTGGCCAATGCGCTGGCCAGAGGTTTGCGCCGAGATGGTCACGCAGTGGATGTCGCTCTGAACGTCTACGACGCCGATTTCAAGCTAAGAACTGCTGGCTACGACCTGGTCTGTCTCGACTGGAACCTTCCCGACGGCTCGGGCCTCGACCTCTGTCGGTCGGTGATCTCGGGGGAGTTGCCCCTGTTCGAGGCGGAGCGGCCGAGGATTCTGATGCTCACTGCCCGCGATGACGTGGCCGACCGGGTGCTCGGCCTCGACTCGGGTGCGGACGACTATCTGGTAAAGCCGTTCTCGTTCTCAGAGCTTTCGGCCCGGGTCCGGGCACTCCTGCGCCGAGACGTCCACGCCTCACCAAAGCTCGAGGTCGGGTCGCTCACTATGGACCCGGCGCGTTTCGAAGCCGAGCGCGACGGTGTCGGGCTCTCCCTCACCGCCAAGGAGTTTTCGCTCCTCAATTACTTCATGACCCGCCCCGGAGAGGTGATGACTCAGGAGCACCTGCTCGAACACGTGTGGGATGAGATGGCCGACCCGATGACCAACGTGGTCAGGGTGACGCTGAGCAACCTCCGCAAGAAACTCGGAGAGCCGCAGCTCATCGAAACAGTGCCCGGACGTGGCTACAAACTGGTCGACAAGTGAGCTTCATGAAGTCGATCCGCTTCAAGCTCTCGGTCCAGTACTCGGCGATCGTGTTCGGCCTGGGTGGTGCCCTGCTCGGGCTTGTCTACCTGGGCCTGCAGTACTGGTTCCGCAATCAATCCATGAACCGCTACGTCATCTCTGGCGAGCCGGTATTTGTCGATGGCGAAGCGATCGGCAGGGTCCCCGACCTGACCGACCATGACATGGCGATGATCGAGACCGTCTACAACGAGATAGTCCTCGACGAGGTTGCTCGATTCAGCATCTTCGGACTTGTGGCGCTGTTCTTGTTGAGCCTTGTTGTGGGCTGGTTCATGTCGGGCCGGGTGCTCAAGCCAATCGACCAGATAACGAATCTCGCCAGGGAAATCGAGGTGTCGGATCTGAGCCGGAGGATCGATCTCAAAGGGCCCGACGACGAGCTGACCCGGCTCGCCGCCACGATCGACGGGATGCTGGAGAGGCTGGATCGGGCGTTCCGGGGCCAGAAGCGGTTCCTGGCCGATACCAGCCACGATTTGAGGACTCCTCTTGCTGTGATCCGCTCCAACGTCGAAGTCGCCCTCGATGATCCGCAGACCGATACCAGCGAGTGGAGGGAGACCGGCGAGATCATCCGGCGGAATGTGGAGAAGATGGGAGAGATGATCGATAGCCTCCTGGTAGTCGCCCGTGCCGAGACCGCGAACACGTCCCCCGCCCCCGTCGACCTCGCCGAGCTCGTCCAACGTAAGGCCCGTGAATACCAGCCGGTGATTCAGGAGGCTGCCTTGACCGTGGATGTGTTGACCGCCCCGGCCAGCATCATGGGCGTGGAACTTGCCATCGAACGAGCCTTCTCCAACCTGGTCGACAACGCGATCAGGGCGGCTCCGCCGGGCTCCCGACTGATGCTGGCCTCCGGTGAGAACCAGGGGTGGGCATACCTGGCTGTCGACGACGAAGGCCCCGGACTCCAGCTCGATTCGGAGGATCTTCCCATCGGTCTCGGGCTCTCCATCGTCGAGCGAGTCGCCGACTCACACGGTGGGGCGCTGGTGTCTTTCTCCGGTAGTTCGGGTAGCGGCGCGACAATGGTGATGTGGCTCCCTACCACCCGGCAAAAAGGTGCACATCCGAATAACCCTCCCTTTACGAATGGTTAAAGAGTTGTCCTTAACGTCCACAGCGAATCGTAAGAACAGGAAGACATGACCGACTTCTCCGAACACAATCAATTCTCACCTGAGGAGACAACCCCTCGGGAGAGCAAATGGTTCGCACGGGTTCTGCTGTTGCTGCTCGTCGTGGGCTCGACGGCCGGCATCACCTGGTTGGTCGCCACCTCTCCGCCCGAATCGGACGTCGTTGCAGGAATCGAAACCTCCACCACATCTGAACCCCTCGAAGTTTCGGTGACCACGCCTCTGGCAGGCATTGAGCCCATCGCCGATGCCGCAGAGAAGATCCTGCCCTCAGTCGTCCAAATCAGAACCGAGGGTGGTGTTGGGTCGGGCATCGTCTTCGACGAGGGGCTCATTCTGACCGCAGCTCATGTCGTCGAAGGCGAGACGACGGTGCAGGTCCGACTCGAAGACGGAGAAAACGTGGAAGGCACGGTGCTCGGGGGCACTGCTGAAGCTGATATCGCGGTGATCCAGATCGACCGTACTGATGTCCCGGTGGCCACGCTTGCCCTGGATTACACACCCCGGGTGGGCCAGACCGCCATTGCTGTCGGATCACCGTGGGGGCTCACCTCGACTGTCACAGCAGGCATCATCTCGGCCGTTAACCAACCATTGGGTTGTGGCACGGGCGGGGGGGTCTGCCGATCGATGTTGCAGACCGACGCCGCGATCAACCCTGGCAACTCCGGAGGTGCACTCCTCGACCGCGAAGGCCGGGTGCTGGGCATCAACGTCTCGATCTTCTCCCTTTCGGGGGCAAACGATGGCGTTGGTTTCGCCGTGCCGATCGATGTCGCGTACGACATCGCGTTAGCGGTTATCGCGGGGGAGAGCATCGAGTTCGCTTTCCTCGGTGTGGAAGGCGAGACCGTTTCCACTGGCCAGGCGGGAGCCCTGATAACCAACGTGTTGGAAGGTGGCGCAGCCGCAGAAGCCGGCTTCGAGGTCGACGACCTCGTCATTTCCATCAACGGGGTCAGAGTGCAGGGCATCTCCGACCTTGCTTCTCAGGTCCGCACCCATCGCCCCGGGGAACTGGTCGAGTTCACCGTCGTCCGCGACGGCACTGAGATCACACTGCGAGCCACCCTCGGGGTCCGAGAAGACGAAGTCAGCTGAAGCCAACCGACCGGAGGGGAGCGGCTGTTCCCCCCAGCGACCGGAGGGAGCGGCTGTTCCCCCGGAGGCGAAGGCGAACGCGGGAAAGTTCCCTGCCGGCCCGGAAGGGCCGGGAGGTAAGGGGACTGAGAGTCTCCAGGTTGAGAGCGGACGCGTCCACGTCGCGTCCCAGACAGCGTTGGTGGGCACCTGCCCCCCTCCCCACCGGCCTAGATGGCTGGTGCGTCGCGCAGATAATGATGGAGTCTCTCCGGCCCTCGTCGCCGCGGATGCCATCCGTGGGAGTTTGAGCATCAAACTCCAGGCAACCCGATTTCATCGGGTTGCCCCTGGCTGCGTCCAAAATGCTCACCGCAACTCCCCGTGCGAGACGCGCTTCTCTCCTTGCCAGATGACGCCGATGACTCGGAGACAATCACAGCCTATTTAATCGACGCACCACTAGTGGCCGGCGGTACTTCCCGCAGTCGCTTCGCTCCGGTGGGAGAGACGAACGTCGCCGGTCTCCCTCGTAGCCGGAGGGCGAGAAGCGTGTACTAACATCATGGTTGCCCGTCAGAAGCGGCGGGTGTCTTGAGAGCAGCGAAGTCGGTTGGATCCCGGCGCTGTCCCGCAACTGTGATGCCTCATCTGAGGACGAGCCAGGTCGCCTGATCTCCGGACCACAAAGAAGTCTCGGATGAAGACGGACCAGGTGACTCAGGGAAGCCACCCCATCTTCATCCTCCGGAACACGGAGGATGTTTCATTATGAGAAGGTATTCCCTTCTGCTCTTACTCGTGCTGGCTGCCGCTGCTTGCGGTAGCGACGGCGCAACGACGACGATCGCTTCCAGCGACTCGACGACTACCACTGTCAGCGAGACCACGACCACCTCGGCGGCGACCACGACCAATGCCGACACCGGATTTCCGGTGACCGTGCAAGCGGCGAACGGCGCGGTCGAGATCGCTGCCATGCCCACAGCCATCGTCTCGCTGTCGCCTTCGGCCACCGAGAACCTCTTTGCAATCGGTGCAGGCGACCAGGTGGTGGCGGTTGACGATCAATCCAATTACCCGGAGGAGGCACCGGTCACCGACCTCTCCGGATTCACGCCAAACCTCGAGTCGATCCTCAGCTATGAGCCCGACCTGGTTGTAATCACCTTCGATCCGGGTGACCTGATTGCCGGGCTGAACGCCGTGGGCGTCCCCACCCTTCTGCTTCCTTCGGCAACTTCGGTCGACGGCGCTTATGTCGAGATCGAGACGCTCGGGGTCGCAACCGGGCATATAGGCGAGGGCGCTGAGGTGGTGCTTGCCATGCAGACTGAGATCGATGAGCTTGTCGCCGAGTTCGGCGACAAGCTTGACGGCGTGACTATTTATCACGAGCTGGACAACACCCTCTACTCGGTCTCGTCATCGAGCTACGTGGGTGAGTTGTACAGCAGACTCGGCCTGGTCAATATCGCAGATGAGGCAGATCCTGACGGTTTCGGATATCCCCAGCTCTCACCCGAATACATCGTGTCCGAGGATCCCGATGTGATCTTGCTCGCCGATGCCGCCTACGGGGAGTCGATCGACACACTGCGCGAACGGCCGGGATGGGCGGAGATGACCGCAGTCCAGTCCGAGGCTGTGATCGCTGTCGACCCTGATCTCGCCTCCCGGTGGACTCCCCGCAGCGTGGAATACTTGAGAGAGGTCGCCGAGGCCATCGCCCTCCTGGTGCCGGTTGGTTGAGAAGTAGGGAGTCGGCCGAAATCCTGCGGCCGGCCCGAGTCGGGCCGGCCGCGCTCAGCATCGCATTCGGTGCCTGGCTGGTGGCATGCCTTGCCGGGCTCATGCTCGGACCGATCGGCCTGCCCGCCGCTGATGCGCTGCGGGCACTGCTCGATGCGTTGCCGGGGGTGAGGATCGAGCACGCGCTGACCGAAACCGAGCTGAGGGTCCTCTATGACATCCGCGCCCCCCGGGTGGCGATGGGTTCGCTGGTGGGAGCCATCCTTGCGGTGGGCGGGGCTGCCTACCAGGGCGTGTTTCGCAATCCGTTGGCTGACCCCTATCTGCTCGGCGTGGCGGCGGGCGCGGGTCTGGGCGCAACGATCGCGTTCGGGTTGGCTCTCGACGGGACGCTGGTAACCGCATTGGCCTTCATCGGCGCGATCGTTGCGGTGGCGGCTACCTATTTGTTGGGAAGGTCGATGGGGAACAGGACCGCAACCGCACTCATCCTCGCCGGGGTGGCTGTCTCTGCCTTCGCCACCGCCATTCAGACCTACCTGCTCCAGCGCAACGTCGAGACACTCCGGTCGGTCTATACCTGGGTTTTCGGGCGGCTGACAACGGTTGGCTGGACACAGGTGTTCGGGTTGCTGCCTTATGCAGTCCTTGCGATCGTTCTGATCTTCATACACCGTCGTGCCCTGGACGTGCTCGGGGTGGGTGACGACGAGGCTGCAGCCCTCGGGCTCAACGTCGACAGGGTTCGCTGGGTCGTGGTTTTGTCGGCCACCCTGGCCACCGCCGCTGCGGTCTCCGTGAGCGGTCTGATCGGGTTTGTCGGCATCATCGTGCCCCACACGGTCCGGTTGTTGACCGGGTGGAGCTATCGGGTGATCGTCCCGCTGTCCGTGGTGTTCGGAGCCGCCTTCCTCGTCGCCGCAGATATCGTCGCCCGTACCGCTGCCGCGCCTGCAGAGTTGCCCATCGGTATCGTCACGGCGTTCGTCGGCGCGCCATTCTTCCTTGTGGTGTTGCGCTCGGTGGGGAGGGACAAGTGATCTGGTGGGACAATGTTTCGGTCGAATACAGCGGATTTGCAGTTGGACCGGTGGACATCGAGGTCGGGAGCGGCCAATGGGTGGCGCTGATCGGCCCTAACGGCGCCGGTAAGTCGACGATCCTGAAGACAGCTGTAGGAGGGGTCGAGCATACGGGAGTGGTCTCTTTCGGCAATGGCGCCCGGCGGCCCGGAATCGACGTGGCATGGATGCCTCAGCGGCCGACCCTTCCCGACGCGATGACCGTTGCCGACTATGCCCTGCTCGGGCGCACTCCCTACCTCGGATATCTCCAGAGCGAGCGCGCTGCCGACTTTGATGCCACCGAGGCCGCTCTCCGCAAACTCGACCTGCTCGGGCTGGCGTCGAGACAGCTGGGAACCCTTTCCGGTGGTGAGGCACAGCGGGTGGTGCTCGCCCGTGCTCTTGCTCAGGAAAGTCCGGTTCTGCTTCTGGACGAGCCAACGTCGAGCCTCGACCTGGGACATGCTGTCGAGGTGCTGGAACTCATCGACGGCCTCCGTCTCGATCGCGGCCTCACTGTGGTCACCGCAATCCATGACCTCACCCTGGCCGAACGGTTTGCTGATCGCCTGATCCTCATGTCGGGCGGAAAGGTGGTAGCCGAAGGCAACGGGTCGGAGGTGCTCACCCGCGATCTGCTCAAAGCCCACTACGGAAGTGGAGTGGTGGTGGTCGACCAGGGAGGGCGCCCTACTGTAATCCCGAACAGAGAGGTTGAACGACGATGACCGACCAGAAGCCGCCGCGGGAGGCACCCCCCAAGGGTGATGTCCGGGAGCCCTCTCTTCTCCTGGTGAATACAGGTGATGGCAAGGGAAAATCGACCGCGGCATTCGGCACCCTGCTCCGGGCGGTCGCCCGGGGCTGGTCGGTTGCGGTCGTCCAGTTCCTGAAGTCGGGAGACTGGCAGGTGGGGGAGGAGAAGATCCTCACCGGCCTCGGTGTCGATTGGTGGGCGATGGGAGATGGTTTCACCTGGGATTCCGACGACATAGAAGAGTCCGAGGCAATTGCATGTGGCGCCTGGGAAAGGGCGCGAGGAGTCATCGAATCGGGTGACTACGACCTCGTGCTGCTCGACGAGATCACATATCCAATCAATTGGGGGTGGATCGACGAGGGCCAGGTCGTATCTACGTTGACCTCGAGGCCGGCGCGCACCAGCGTCTTCCTCACCGGCCGTGACGCTTCGTCGGGCCTGGTCGACATCGCCGACACCGTCACCGAGATGAAGAAGGTGAAACACGCCTACGACCGCGGCGTGATGGCGCGACGGGGGATTGACTTCTAGGAGCCTGTGACGCCGGTCGGGTTGTGAATGCCTTTTCCATAAACCGTGAACGCCATGTCTCCCGGCGACAGACAATCGCCGATCCCGGTCCTACGCAGGATCGCTGTGGGCCGGGTCACGCCGCTTCGCCTCGAGAGAAATTGTGATGCGGTCATCGGTGGCCACCGCGTAGATTCCGCCGGCGACCGCGGCGAGGATCGCGGCTCCGATCCAGTACGGAACCCTGATGCCAGCGGCGGACGCGATGATGCCTCCGAGGAGGGCACCCACCGGCACCGCACCGATCCCGATCAGCCGGAATGTCGTCACCACCCTGCCCAGAATTCGGTCCGGGGTGACCGCCTGACGCAGTGAGCGGCCGACGACCGAGAAAAGGGAGATCCCGAGGCCGCTGATGAACAGACCGGTTCCTGCGACAACACCGTTGATCGCAGTACCGAGGATCAGCTGTCCGATTGCCAGCAGTGCGACTCCCAGGGTGAGGGCGTGGCGTCGACCGAGAATCAGCGACGCCTTGCGAGCGCCTACGGCACCGATGAACCCACCGACGGCCCCCACCCCGATGAGGATGCCAAAGCCGAACTCGGGGAGCCCGAGGACTTCGAGGGCGAGGAGGACCAGGATCGAGGTGCTGGCACCAATGGCCAGGTTCGCTCCGGCCACCGCTATCGCAAGTCCCGTGAGCAGCGTGTCCCTCCTGACGAAGACGATCCCCTCCTTGATCGACGCCAGCATCGTGAGTCGGGGTAGGTCGGAACCGTCCTGCATCGGGGCACCGATGCGGGCGATCAGGGCGGCCGCGACCATGAACGTCGCTCCATCGACGAAGAACGGCAGGGCAGCGATCGCAGCGAAGAGCCAGGCCCCGAGCGGGCCGCCGAGAGCGTCGTTGGTGATGAACTCGACGGCGAGAAGCTTGCTGTTGGCGTTCTCCAGTTCCACATCCTCGACCAGCATCGGGATCGCCGCCTGGGTTGCGGAGTCGACGAACACCTCTCCAACTCCGATTATGAAAGCCGTGGCATAGATAAGGCCAACCGACTCCAGGCCCAACACAATTGCCGCTCCGAGGAACGTCACCGCGGCGCCCCGGACCAATTGCATCGTGAGGATCAGCTTCCGCCTGTTGACCCTGTCCACGATGACACCCCCCGGCAGCGAGAAGAGCAGCCAGGGAGTAAAGGTGGCGACGGTCACTCCGCTGACCACAACAGGGTCGCGGGTAATGGCTGCAACGAGGAGGGGCAGCGCCGTGAGCCTTATGCCGTCGCCGATGTTGGATGCCGCGGCGGAACTCCAGAGTCTCCAGAAATCCCGGGAAAGCCTCCCGGCCCGAGTTGTGCTCATCGGAGCAAGGCTAACCCTGTTGGGAGTACCGGGTCCTTTCAGCTTCCTGGCCGGACGAGGTCTGCGTCTCCGCGGCTAACTCCTGCGGGATGCCGACAGTTCGAAGAGCCGGTTGGCTCCCTCGCCGAGAGCATCGAATCGGTCGTCCTTGGTCTGACCCCGGAGCCAACGGATATAGATCTGCTGGAGGATCACTCCCAGTTTCCAGGTGCCGAAGACCACGTACCATTCCACTTCGGAAAGGTCCCGACCGGAGTGTTGGGCGTACCGTTCGATCGCATCGGCCCGGCTCATCCAACCCGGGGCGGAGGTAGGCATCGGGTTGAGTGACGAGGGTGCTTCGCCGGGGTCGTACCACGTGGCCATTAGGGTGCCGAGGTCGGCCAGAGGGTCGCCGCAGGTGGCCATGTCCCAGTCGTACACGGCTGCGCACTTCCCCGGGTCGTCCGGCTTCACCGCCATGTTGTCGAGGCGCCAGTCGTTGTGAATCAGCGCGGGAGCTGGGGACTCGGGGATCCGGTCCCGTAACCAAGCTGCCACCTCGTCGGCGGTATCGTTGGGCTCGTCCCGGGCTGCTCCCCAACGCTTCGACCAGCCTTCGACCTGTCTCTGCAGGAACCCATCGGGGTGTCCCAGATCGTCGAGGCCACATTCAGCGGGGTCGACGGCATGAAGCTCGGCAAGGGTGTCGATCACGACCTCTGACAGCTTCCGATTGGAGTCGGCATCGGAGCCGCCTCCGAAGATGTCAGGCACAGTCTCCCGGACCACAACGCCGGGCAGACGCTCCATGATGAAGAAAGGGCTACCGATCACCCCGCTGTCTTCGCAAAGCGCCAATGCTCGCGGGGCCAAGGGGAAGGCCTTCCATAACCGAGAAAGTACCCGATGTTCCCGGGACATATCATGAGACCCTTCCGCGACCGGCCCTAGCGGGGGACGTCGGAGCACCAGCTCCTCTCCTTTGGGGTAGGAGAGCAAATAGGTGAGATTCGCCCTCCCATTCGAGAACTGACTGACGGCAGGCTCCTCGTCGGGCAGTGCGGTCTGAGCTGAAGCCCACTCGTTGAAAGCGGTGATGTCGAAGACTTCGTCCTCTCGGACCGGGATCACGTCTGTCACAGGACCGAGAGTAAACCGCTCCTCCAGGCCCGGGCGGAACACATCGATGCTCATCGCCGGGACGGTCGTAGGATTGGCGCCGCCGCCAGAGAAAGACATCAACCTTGAGCACGCCGTTTGAGATCTCCGACCGCCTCACCGAGGAGTTCTGCGATTTGTCCCCCATAGATGCGACCGGTGCCGGTGTCCCCGGCCGTGACCATCTGTGGGACGACACATCACCGGAAGGGCACGCCGCCAAGGCAGCCTTCTATTCCTCCGCGATTGCGGAGCTTGCACCCCACCTTGGCCATCCCGAGCGAAAGCAGGCGGTCGCAGCGCGAGTCGTTTCGGCGGCCCTGCAGGAGTATCTCCGTCGGTTCGAGGAAGGCCAATACCTCGTCGACCTGAATCATATTTTCAGCCCTCCCCAGATCTTTCGCGACATCTTCGATCTGATGGATCCGAAAACCGATGAAGGGTGGCAGGCAATTGTTGCGCGCCTAGAGACGATCGGCACACCGCTCGCCGGGTACAGGAAGTGCCTGGAGGCAGGCGTCGAGTCCGGTCGGACCGCGGCACGGCGCCAGGTCGAGTCGGTGATCGAGCAGAGCCGCTCGCTGTCCTCCGACGGATCTCGATTCCTCAAGTACGTGGGGATGGCGAGCCAAGCCGGTCGCGACGTCGAGGCCATTCAGGAGGCTGTCGACAAGGCTCGTCGGGAGTATGCCGAGCTCGCCGATTGGCTTGAAGCCACCTATCTGCCTGAGGCTGCCGAGTCTGACGCAGTCGGGCGAGAGAGGTACGTTCGCGCCGCCGACTACTTCCTGGGTATCACCATCGATCCCGAGGAGACATACCGATGGGGGTGGGACGAGGTGCATCGACTACGCGCCGAGATGGAAGTGACCGCGGCGGAGATCGACCCTGGAAAATCCATCGAGGAGGTCATCGAGCTCCTCGACACCGATCCCGACCGGGCGCAACCTTCACATCAGGCATTCGCCGGGTTCGTGGAGAAGACCCAGGCGGAGGCGGTCGAGCAGCTCGCCGGCAGGCACTTCGACGTCCCCCAGGAGTTACGAAAGGTCACCGTCAACATCGCACCCGGTGACGGCGCCCTCGGTGCCTGGTACCACCCGCCTTCGGAGGACATGAGCCGGCCCGGGTCGATCTGGTACGCGCCGGGCTCCCGCACCGCCATCCCGGTGTGGCAGGAGATGTCGACTGCGTATCACGAAGGGTTCCCGGGCCACCATCTCCAGGTGGGGACTGCCGTGATGCTCAAAGACGAAGTCTCCAGGTTTCACAGGCTGTTCCTCTGGAAATCCGGCGCCGGCGAAGGTTGGGCGCTCTACGCGGAGAGGCTCATGGACGAGTTGGGATTCTTCTCCAAACCCGAGTACCGGCTCGGGCTGTTGGCCAGCCAGCTGTTCCGGGCCACCCGGGTCGTCGTCGACATCGGCACCCAACTCGAGCTGGCGATCCCCGCCGACGCTCCGCTCCACGCCGGGGAGACCTGGAACTATGACATTGCCGTTGACTACATGGACAAGGTAGGTCTTCAGGAGAGAGATGTGGCTGAGTCGGAGGTGAAGCGCTATCTGGGCTGGTTCGGCCAGGCGATCTCGTACAAGGTCGGCGAACGGGAAATCCTGAAGATGAGGGAGGCCCGCAAAGAAAAGGACGGCGCCGACTTCGACATCCGACGCTTCCACAAGGATCTGCTCGAAGCTGGGGCCATTCGGCTTGACCAGGTTTGGGAACTGGTTGTTTGAGCAAGCAGTACTTCGATTTCGAGCACATTGCCGGTAAGGACCGATACAAGCTGTTGTCCGGTTTGATCGTTCCCCGGCCCATCGGTTGGATCGGGACCCGGAGGGCGAATGGAACGTTCAACCTCGCCCCATTCTCTTTCTTCAATGTCGTGTCGACCGCGCCCCCGACGGTTCTCTTCAGCGGGAGCGCGCATTCGGATCGGCCCAAGGACTCGATCACCCTTGCGGAGGAGTCGGGGGAGTTCACGGTCAACATCGTCTCCGAGGAGGTGGCAGAGGCGATGTCGGTGACTGCG
>JBHJOQ010000061.1:0-59817 GCA_050329555.1 Acidimicrobiia bacterium
CGTAACCATGCTAAGAAGACCATCGGTAAGCCGTGTGCGGGCAAACCGCACGCACGGATTGAAAGGAGAACGGGGAAACGTGCCCGCACCGCGGGAAGCGCGCCCCTGACTACCAATGCCAGACGGCTCTGACGACCTCCAAACCTTGATCGGCCCCGATCGACGGCGATTGAAGCTGCCCGGCTGGCAAGCAATTGCGGTAATTTTGATGATCCTCTTCGTCGGGGTCGGCCTGGTGGTGCTGGTGCCTAAGCAGGCTCCCGACGTCGATCTCACCGCCCTAGGTTTTGCCGACGAGGCGGTCCCGGCAACGGTTGAATCCGTCGCCAATGAGCCGTGCAGTTACTCGGCTGACCTCGTGTGTTATCAGGTGGCTTTCGACCTGGGGGATGGTGGTGGGCCGATAGTTCAGGAATTCTCCGAAGGCGAGGGCCAGCCCGTCTTCGACGTCGGGGACGCAGTGTTCGTCAACGTCACCGAGTTTGATGACGGGTCGGTCTCCTATCAATACGCCGATCGCGACAGACGTGCCCTGGTCGCCGGGGTTGTGTTGCTCTTTGCCCTTGCGGTTGTCGCCCTGGCGCGCACTCGCGGGCTGTTGGCGCTCTTCGGGCTAACCGCCAGTGTCATCGTGCTCTTGCTTTTCATCGTTCCGGCGATCGTCGCCGGCCGCGACGCGGTGTTGGTTGCCCTTGTCGGCGGCGGCGCCATCGCATTGATCTCTCTCTATGTGACCCATGGCCCGAACCCGCTGACACACGTGGCAGCCATTGGAGCGTTCGGAGCATTGGGGATAACTGTGGCTCTCTCCTGGATCGTGCTGTTGCTGGCCCGCTTCTCCGGTTTCGCCGGCGAAGAGTCTTTCTACCTGACGGCCGTGCCGGGGATCGACCTCAGCGGCCTGCTCCTCGCCGGAATCGTCCTGGGGACAATCGGCGCTCTCGACGATGTAACCGTCACTCAGGCGTCAACGGTGTGGGAAGTGCGGTCCGCCAATGAGCGACTCGGATCTGCGGAATTGTTTGCAGCCGGCCTCAGGGTGGGACGGGACCACATTGCCTCAACGGTGAACACATTGCTCCTTGCGTATGCCGGGGCAGCGATGCCGTTGCTCATCCTGTTCAGCCTGTCCGGGATGAGACAGGGCTTCGTGGTGAGCTCGGAGGTAGTCGCCGTGGAGATCGTCCGCACCCTCGTCGGATCGATCGGCCTGGTGGCAGCCGTTCCACTGACGACCTTCCTCGCGGCGAGGACGGCCATATCGCACCCGGGCCGAGGCCGGGTCAGCGAAGCAGGAATCCCAGGCTGAGACTGTCTGCGGGGTCGAACCAGAACTCGGACCTGCCGGTGATGTATGCGGCGCCCTCTATTTCGGGGATCACCGCTTCGATTTCTCCGATTCGAGTCAGTTCCGCCAGGGTGCCGGCGAACTCGCTGCCGACGATGCTCTCCACCACCAAGCGGTCTCCGGGCTGCATGTTTCCCCGGGCGGATTCGATGGCGACATGGCCGGAGACACCGGTGCCCGTGGGTGAGCGGTCGACCTCGCCATCTGCGAAAATGCACACATTTCTCCGATGGTGGGCAGGATCGACGGCAGGCCCCGTGAAGATCACTCCGTAGAGGAATCCAAGTTCCGCGTGGACAGGGTGGGCAATCGGCCGGCTCGCCACCACCGCTTTCTTGATACGCCGGCCGAGCTCGACCAATGATCCGCTGTCGTCCGGAGGCCAGCTGATTCCCAATGTCGGGGCATCGACATACGCGTAGAAGGCGCCGCCGAAAGCCAGGTCGTACTTCACTTCACCGATTCCGCTGACCTCGACGGTTTCGTCGAGGCGGTCGACGTACGACGCGACGTTGCGGAACCGGACTCGTTGCACCATCCCATCCGCACCGTGCTCGGCCACGCTGGTCACCTGCCCGGCCGGGGTGTCGATTTTCAAGGTCGACTTCGGGACTGAGCCGCTGACCATACCGGTGTCGAGGGCAACCTTGGTGATAGCGATGATGCCGTGGCCGCACATCGTCGAAAACCCTTCGTTGTGGGTGAACAGTATGGAGAAGTCGGAGTCGGGCTCCACCGCTTCGCCAATCCAGCCCCCGTACATATCGCGGTGCCCGCGCGGCTCCCACATCAGGCCCTTTCGCAGGTGGTCTAGGTACTCCGACGCGAACCAGCGACGGTTGAGAACCGTGCTTCCCGGTATCTCCGGCAATCCGTCGGTAACCACCCGAAACGGTTCCCCAGCTGCGTGTGAGTCGATCACTTTCAAGGACAACCATCCCGGCGGGGCCCGCCAGGTGTTGGCCGCGGTCGTATCCATGGTGTGAGCGTATCCCCTTCTTCTTGGGTTACCCTGCCCCGGTGCCAACAGTCAACGAAATTGCGGAACACCTTGCCGAGAGGACCCGCCCGGAGACCGCCGCTTCCTGGGATCCCGTGGGTTTGCAGCTCGGGGACCGGAAGCACCGGGTGGATCGCCTGGGTGTTTGCCATGAGGTCACCGAACAGGTGGTGGCGGCTGTGGAGGCAGACCCGGTCGACCTACTCATCACTTATCACCCGCTTCTCTTTGTGCCGATCAACCGAATTGTTGACGGCCGGTCTCCGGCTGCCCGGGTGCTGCGTCTCATTCAGCTCGGGGCTGCGCTTCTAGTCACCCACACCGACTTCGACGCTGCCCCTGGCGGCACTGCCGAAGCGCTGGCCGCAGTCTTCAAACTCCGTGATATCGAGCCGTTTGGTGCCGACGAGGAACAGCGATTGCCACCAATTGGCCGGGTGGGCACCTTCGAGGCGAAGCTCGGCGTCCTCGATGCGATGGCCACCGATGCTTTCGGAATTGCCGGGCTGCGGGTCTCCGGAGACCGGGAGAAGTTGTTGGAGAGGGTGGCGGTGGTTCCCGGCTCTGGTTCGGACCTCATCGAGCAAGCGTCACGTGTGGCGGATGGTCTCGTCACCGGCGATGTCTCCCACCACCGAACGGTCCAGGCCCTCGACCTGGGCCTGGCGGTGGTCGATCCGGGTCATGTGGCGACCGAACGCCCCGGCATGCCGGGCCTGGTCGCCCTTGCCTCGACCGTTCCCGATGTCGAAGTCGTCGACTTCACCGAGGTCGACCCCGAGACCTGGGGTTGACCGGACTCGCACCCTCGTTCCGGTCCGGGCGCCGACCGGCGGACAGACCTCGTCGGGCCACTACTCTCCCTTGGGCATGGAACTGACCAGCCTCGCCGACCTCCTCGATGTCCAGGACCTGGACTCACAGATCGACCGCCTGCTCGAGGAACGTCAGAGTCTCCCGGACCTCGCTGCCTACAAGAACGCTCATGATGAGCTCGAGGTGCTGGGGAAGGAGATCTCCGAGGCAAGCGTGACTCTGCGCACACTCGAGCTCGACTTCGACAAATCGGAGGGTGAGCTGGAAATCCTCGAATCGAAGCTGAAGGAGCACGAGACGAGGCTCTTCGCCGGAAGCATGAGCGCCCGGGAGACCGAGCACATGCGTCTCGAGGTGGAGAGTCTGCGAGGCCAGCGTGAGGCGATGGAGAGCCGGGTCTTGAAGCTCCTCGACAATGTCGACCCGGTCCGGGAGGAAGTCGGCTCCCTGCAGGCCAGGCACGACACACTGGTCGCGGAGAAGGCCAGGCTCGAAGCATCGATCAAGGAGGATTGGAAACGCATCGATGCCGAGATCGCCCGCAAGGAAGAGCGCAAGGTCGAGGCGATCAAGCCGGTAGCGCCTGATCTCCTCGAGATGTACGAGACCCTGCGCGCCGCCAAAGAGGGTGTGGCCGTCGGGCGGTTCGAGAACGGCGTGTGCGGTGGCTGCAACATGGCGCTTTCGCCAGCGGAGCGAGACGAGGCCCTCAGCGCCGATATCCCTCGCTGTGTCCACTGCCGGCGTATCCTCGTTGCGTAGAGCGGCCGGCGCGTCCTGCATATGCTGATCTGGCGTCTCGGGGCAACCCTCTGGCTGTTTCGTTGGATTTTTCGAGATCCGAAAGTCGACGTCCGATTCCTTTTCCTCGGGGTGTTGATCCCCGACTTGATCGACCTGCCGATCGGCACCTTGCTCCTCGCCGATCGCTACTCGACGAGCCAGCTCTGGGCGCACTCGCTCACCGTCGCAAGTGTTTACATGGTGTTCGTGCTGTTGTTGACGAGGCGTGGCAGGCGGAGAAGAGCGTTCATGGCGGTTGGAGTTGCCTGGCTGTTCCACCTGTTGCTCGACGGGATGTGGGCAGACCCGGAGGTCTTCTTCTGGCCCTTCTTCGGTTTCGAGTTCGCCGCCGGGCCATCCCCGTTCTGGCCTCTTGCCTGGGAGCGTGCGCTTGCCGACCCGTGGCGGTGGACCCTCGAGGGCGTCGGAATCCTCTATCTGGTGTGGATGTGGTTCGCGGTGGGTCTCAACCTGCCCGAACGCCGCAATAATCTGTTGAAGACCGGCAGGATCCCCGAACATGTGGTCTAAGCAACTTGTTGTAGTCGCCGTTCTCGCAGCTTCAGTTGTTGCCTGCTCGGGCAACGGAGATGCAGAGAACCAAACCGGCGCCGGCGCCGAGACAGCCGAACAAGCCGTCGAAGACCTCTTTTCGATGCTGGCCGCCGGAGAGTTCGGCTCGGCGTCTGCACTCGCCGTGCCCGAGCAGTCGGCGCTAGCCGCGCTAGCCGAGGGCGCCTCGGTCGAAGACGTCGCTTCGGGCCTTCGCGACGGCGACGCCGGCATCGCCTCGAACTTCTGGTCTGGCTTTGCCCAAAGCGTCGATTCGCTGCTCAGTGAAGGCGTCGAGGTGGTCGGGGCATCGGCGACTACCGCCCAGGATGTGGAGTTCACCATCGTCGAGATCGTCACCGGATCGGGCGACATCCACCACATCGCCACCCGGGAGGTAGATGGCCATCGGGTCGACCTGTTCGCCACGTTCGGACCTTCACTCGCCAGTCGGCTCTATCCACAGATCGAGCTTCTCTTCGACCAGCCGTCAGAGGACGCAGCCTTCATTCTGGTCCGAATGAGGGAACAGGTGCCGTCGTTCTATGTGGCGGCGGAGACCCCGAACCTCGCCCCGAATGTCGTTCAGGACCTGCTGCAACTCATCGAGTTGATCACCAGACTGTCCTGAGCACCGCTACCCGCGCAGGGCTGGGAGGACCTCGCTGCCGATCAGCCGTATCAATTCCGGTTGATCGAGAGACGCCATCTGAAAGGTGACGATGTCGGCTCCGAGCTCGGCCACCAGCGGTTTGTAAGCATCGATGATCTCGGCGGGGCTGTTGACCTGCGTGTAGCGGCCGAGCACCTCGTCGCGCGGAAGTTCGTCGGCGCGCTCACGCAACGTGGCCGGGTCGACGGCCTCGAGCCTGCCCGGGGCGCGCAACCCCCTCCATGAGTAGAGCGCCTGCCATGCCTCTTCGTCGTTTGCGGCGAACAGCGACCATCGCGTCGCCAGCACGATCGGGTCTGCGCTGGCCGCAGCCAGCAATGGCTCGATCACTTTCTCCCGGGTTTCAGCCGGATCTTTCACCGAGGTCACCACGCCCTGGGCCATTTCTCCGGCCAATTCTGCCGACTTCGGCCCGCCGGCGGCGAGAAGGATCGGGACCGGCCCGGTGGGAGGGGAGTAGAGCTTGGCCCGGTCTGTCTGGTAATACTCGCCGTCGAACGTGAGCTTCTCACCGTCGAGGAGCCGGCGCATGATCTCGAGTGCCTCCCGCATTCGTGAGTTGCGTTCCGCGTAGGCGGGGAATTCATAGCCGAGAGGGCCCTCGTTGATATTCTCCCCCGTCCCCACCCCGAGTGTGAACCGGCCGCCCGACAAGCGGTCGAGGGTGGCAGCAGCCTGCGCGACGACCGCGGGGTGGTAGCGGAAAAGGGGAGTGGTCACGCCGGTGGCGAACTCGATGGACGATGTGGCAGCCGCCATCGCCCCGATAGTGGAGAAGGCGAATCCAGAAGCGGACTGGTCATCGACCCAGGGATGAAAGTGCTCGGAGACCACGACCATGTCGAAACCGGCTGCCTCGGCGAGGCGGGCGTGCTCGACCAACACCTCGGGTTGCCACTGTTCATGTCCACAGAAGTATGCGAATCTCGTCATCGGACAACCCTACTGGTAGCTGACGAAAACCGGGACTGGCACCTTGCCCATAGTGTGCTCCGGGCTCGGGGTCGGGGTGTCCTCGTCGAAGAAGTTCTTCCAGCCCCACCGCCAGTGGTCGTTCTCGGTCCCTGCGGTGAGCACGGCCCAGGTCTCGTCTTTGGTGGCGATCGGGCCCTGTCCGTCCATCTGCAGCACCATCTGCAGTTCGGGACGCTCCTTGAGCGTTGCGCGGTTTTCGATCATGAACTCGCGGAACTGGTGGACGATGATCATCTTCTGAGGCAGTCCGTTGTCCCGGACCAGGTCGGCCAGCCAGTCGACCACCAGGTTCACCTCGGAAGCGTCGACCCTACCGATTTGCTCCAGGTGGATCTCGTCGGGTTTCAACCGCCACTCCGGGTCGAGGGCGAGTCCGACATGTGGATGGAGCAGTATCTCCTCGTATTCTTGTGCCTGGGTGAGAAAGTCGTCGCGACCGGGTTGGAGATCGAGGATCACATAGGCGCCTTGCTCTTCGGCGATGTCGACCCAATCGGTGAACGTCGAAATTGGCCATTCGTAGCTGTAGTCACCGTCGGTGATGGCAGCGGCTGCCACCGTGGCCATCATCTCGAGGGTGGGGATGGCCTGGAACCCGTCTGCCTCGTACTCAGCGACGAGAGGGGCCATGCGATCGAGGGTCTCCTGCGGGCCCTGCTCCCCGAGGACGCCGAGTGCCGATGTTTCCGGATGCCCGTAGAAGGCGACGTAGCGCTTCGGTTGCTCGTCGCCGAGGATCGAGTATCCGCCGCCGGGTAGCTGTCTGCCGTTGAGGAGAACTGCCAGCTCCCAGTCACCGCTCTCGGGCGCAGCCCCGACAAATCGCAGCGAGTCTGCGGTCCGACCACCAAGCGCAGTCCCGACCTCGGGGTATCCGAGGATGTCTCCGGGGTCGATGCCCATCACGCGGGCACCCACGGACTGGCCGGTAGCAGCAGCCAGCAGCGTCCCCACCGGATCGGAAGCGGAGACCAACCAGATCGTCGGGGCCTCGGTCGGTACCGCCAGTCCGGCAACGATACCCGCCGCGTCGAACGTCGGTGCGGGTGCTCCAGTGGTGTCGCCGGGTGAGGTCTGGGGGATCACGACCCTGGTGCGATCTGAGATGGCGTTCACCGTCTCGACGATGGTCGAGGAGTCGGGATTTGCCGGAAGCCGGAGCTCTTCGACAGCGCCGAGGGCTGTCCTCGCCGCATCCACCGCCTCGCTCATACCGAGATGTGACACCTCTGCACCCGGCGGCAGCATCACTTCGACATCGCCCAGTATGTAGACGTGTACGGGCTTGAGGCGACCGATCTCGGCAGCAAGCTGCGGATGGGGGAACAGGAGCGGCCCTTCGAGTGCGGCAGCGAGTTGGGCTCCGGCGGCGACCTGGTTGATGTCAGACTCGCCCACGACCACAACACTGTCAGCGCAGACGAAGATCTCGCCGGATAGAAAAAGTGCGTCAGTCGCTGCTGCGCCGGTGGAGACGGTTGCGGTGGAGGTCGTCGGGCGGACGCATTGGCGAGGGCCAGGCTCGGTCGAAGTCGGTGCCGGGGATGTGGCAGTGTCATCGCTCGGAATGGTTGTCGTGTCCGCCGGCGAGCATGCCGCCATGGCCAAGGAAAGCGCTAGGAGGCGCGCGAGGTTTCTCATCGAGTTCAGAACAGGGCAAGGATAATCGGGCAGCTCCCGATCTCCCGGTTTAGAACAGGGTGTCGGGTGCGGCGGGAGCGGTGAGGTCCGGGCCGTTGTTCTTGACGGAGTTCACCCGTTTCGAGACCTCATGCTCCATGATCTCGTCAGGGTCGACGGTCCGGACCAGGTCGAGTGCCGTCTCCGGGTCGGTCATCTTCCGATCCAGCCAGGCGTCCCAGACATCGGGTACCAGGGATACCGGCATCCGATGATGAATGTCACGCATCGAACCATCTGCCTCGGTGGTGAGGATGGAACATGTCCTTTCCCACTCCTGAGTGTCCTCGTTCATTCGCGACGCCCAGATCCCGGCGAAGACCATCGGGTGGCCGTCGGCGCGGTAGATCCAGTGCGGCGACCGCCCGTGCTCCGGCGGTTCCCATTCGTAGAATCCGTCGGCGGGGATCAGGCAGCGTTTGCGGGCGAACGAATCGCGGAACATCGACGTGGTGGCAACTGTCTCCACTCTGGCGTTGATCTGGATCGACTTCCTGTCTTTGGCCCAGTGGGGGACCAGACCCCATTTCATCGATCCCAGCGAGCGTTTGCCGTCGTTCTCGGCAACGACGTAGACGCGATCGGTTGGCGCCACATTCCAGCTTGGCTCCAACGGGTCGGTCCGGATGTCGTCGACGCCGAAATACTCGGCGTAGAAGTCGAGTTCACCAGTTATCGAGAAACGTCCGCACATGACGTCAGACGGGTTGGTTCCGCAGGTGAAGGGCGGTTTCGTTGAGGCGTTCGGTGAGGAAAGTCGCCAACTGCCCGGGTAGCTTGCGCCGGGCCATGGCCTCGACCATGCACCTCATCCATTCGGCTGCTTCCTCGTCGCCGATCGAAAACGGGAAATGGCGCATCCGGAGTCTGGGATGGCCGCGTTTTTCCTGATAGAGCTGGGGCCCGCCCAGCCACCCGCTCATGAACTCATACAGCTTCAACCGCGAGCCGGTGGTGTTGTGCGGCAGCATCGCCCGGAGGGAGGGTGACTCTTCTTCGATGATGTCGTAGAACTCTTCGACAAGGAGTCGGACCTCTTCGAGGCCTCCGATCTCGACAAATGGCGTGTCGGCGTCACCCCAGGGGTGGGTTGTCTCGGATGCTGAAATCGGGTCCATTGCCCACGATTATCCCCTGTCCGCAGGCTTTCACGAAAGCTTGGGCAGTGTCCACCACTAACTTGACTGGAAATGAGAGCCACGGCTTGTCTCCGCGCTACCTGATCGGAGGTGCTCCATGCTCGCTGCACTGAGTATCCAGGCGGTCGTCATGGGAGTGGCCGCTGGTGGCCTTTCGATCACACTCGTCGGATTCCTCGTAGGAGGTGGCCTGGCCTTGCTCGATGTGACCAACGGCCCGACCATCGGACTTCTCGTTGGGCTCCTGGTCGGTCTCGTTGTCGGGGGTTGGATTGCGGGGAGAATGGCGCTTCATTCCCACAGGTTCCACGGATCGGTGGCAGGCCTTCTTCTCGGGGGACTGCTGATCCTGCTCGCCAGTCTCGGTGAGGCATCGGCATCGATCTGGAATGTCCTCCTGCTCGCCTTTGCTTCCATTGTTGGTGGTGGCGTTGGCGGGCTTATCGGGGGACGTAGAACCAGGTAGAATTAGGGAGCGAGTCGATTGGACGGCCGCGGCTCCGCTTGGCGGAGGCGAGGAAAGTCCGGACTCCACAGGGCACGGTGCTGGGTAACTCCCAGGCGGGGCAACCCGACGGAAAGTGCAGCAGAAAACAAACCGCCGAAGGTCTTCGGACACAGGCAAGGGTGAAAAGGTGGTGTAAGAGACCACCAGTGCCCCGGGCGACCGGGGCAGCTTGTAAACCCCACCGGGAGCAAGGCCAAGCAGGGATCAACGGCCCGTTGAATATCCCGGGTAGGCCGCTCGAGCGGACTGGAGACAGTTCGCCTAGATGGATGGTCGTCGTGTCGGGCCGGCGTAGCTGGGCTCGACAGTTCACAGAATCCGGCTTACAGATCGACTCGCAGTGTGCAGAGGACCCCGAGAGGGGTCTTCTGCGCGTTCACCGGGGAAATCCGCGCCGCTGGACGACTTCCGACATAGCCTGAGCCTGTTTGGAAACCTTTCGGTCGGCCGAAGGGTCAGAGGTCTGGCTCGATTAAAGGAGGAGCTTGTCTTGGTTATCAACAAATATCTGGCTGAATTCTTGGGGACCCTGATCCTCGTTTTCGGAGGCTCGATGGGAATCCTCGCAGTCGGTGGGGCAACAGGGGCGGCGGAGATCATTGCAATCTCATTGGCTTTCGGGCTGGCGCTGCTGGCCGGGATCTGGGCCGTGGGACATATCTCCGGTGCGCACTTCAATCCTGCGGTGACCCTGGGGATGCTCCTCGACAAGCGGATCTCATTGAGCGACTCGATCGGGTACTGGGTGGCCCAATTCGCCGGCGCCGCGGTGGGATCACTGATCGTGGCCGGTGCGTCCAGCACCGACGTCGTTGCCGCAACAAGGACAGGGTTCGGAGACTTGAGCACGGGCATTCTGATGGAGATCGCGCTTACCGCCATCTTCGTTTGGGTGGTTATGGCAGCGGTCCGCTCCGGTGGCACGGCTGCCCCGGGGGCGATCGCCCTCACCCTCGTCGGAGTCCACCTCGCCGGAATCCCGTTCTCGGGGGCTTCGGTCAATCCGGCCCGCTCGTTCGGTCCGGCTGTCGTTTCGGGGGATTTCACCGACCTCTGGGTCTACCTGGTGTTCCCGTTCGTCGGTGCACTTGTCGCCTACGGCTTATATCGGTTGTTCCCGGTAGCAGAAGAGATCTGAGCCCAGCGGAGGATTGGAACCACCCGGTCGCGACCGGGTGGTTTCGTATACAACTCAGGTCAGGAGCTGGTCGTCGGCGAGGTCTTCGAGGCCGACCACCCAACCGGCCGGGAGGTTCCAGTGTCGCGCTCCCCGGATCATCGTCCCCAGGTACTCCGCTGAGGGTTTTTCGGGTTCGGCGCCGGCCGGGTCGGCGACAAATGTCAGACAGTCGTGTTTGTTTCCGGCGCGATCAACGGCCTTCATCTCCCACTTCGGTGCCCGACCCTCCTCGGCTTCGATATGGACGAGGTTGTTCACTTCGGCCCGGGGTACCTCGAAGACACCACCCCACACGGTCGAACCGGGCGACTCGACGAGGGAAGCCACGGGCCCGGCCCCGTTGGCTACGAATACAAGCCTGGTATCCGGAAAGTGGGCGCTGAAGAGGAATCTGGCGCCGGGGGCTGTTTCCGCCAGCTGCTGTGGGTCGAGCAGTGAGGCGTATGCAAAATAGAGCTGGGTATCTGCCACGAAGGCCCAAGTGTAATGTTCTCCCATCCGATCTCATTTATTCCCAGTAAACACCACTCCGTCTACCGTTAGACCCATGAAAAGGTCGGTTGTCCTCTGTCTTATGGTGCTGATGGCGTCGGCTTGTGGCGGTGATTCTGCGACGACCACGTCGGAGGCCGACCTCGGTGAGACGACCGTCGACACCCCTAACGCCACCTCACCTCCCGGGGCCGGTGAGACCACAACCAGCCTGGGGGAGTCGTCAACGACTTCGGACCGTGATCTCGCTCCTGACTTCACGCTGGAACTGGGAGACGGCGGCAGTTACACCCTCTCCGATGGAGCACGACCGGTATACCTCGTTTTTTGGGCCGAGTGGTGACCGACCTGTCGACGGGAGTTGCCCGTCGTCGACCAACTTGCCGCTGAGTACGCCGACAGGGTCGATTTCGTCGCCCCGGCGTGGAAGTCGAGCTTCGAACTGACCGAGGCGAGGGCAGAGGAGCTGTTTCTCTCCGGTGAGATCAAGTGGGGCCTCGACGCAGATGAGGAGATATTCGGCCTCTACGGGGTTCCGTACCAGCCGGTGACCGTGCTGATCGCAGCCGACCGCACAGTTGTGGTTGCTTGGCCCGGGATCAGGGCGGAAGACGAGATCAGAGAGGCGCTGGAGAACCTCATCGCACTGACCGAATAGAACTGTGGCCTGTCGCGTAGATAGTGTGCGCGTGTCGACGAGGGCCGGGGAGCCGCCACAGGTATTCGTGAGACGGGTCACTCTCGCTACGATCGCTGTCATGCCGATTGAGATCTCCACCGAGGAGTTGCTTCGCGACCTCGAAATGCAGCTTCTGGACCCCGAATTCAGAAGGGATACGTCACGTGTCCTCGAATTGCTCGCCGACGAGTTCACCGAGATCGGGACGAGGGGGCGCCAGTACGACCTGGTAGCGATCGTGCGGGAGATGTCACGGGGCCGCTCACAAGAGGTGGTGGTCAAGGACTGGGAGGTCCGCGAGATCTATCCGACGGTGATGCTCTGCACGTACCGGACCACTGGCCCGACCGGCAGGGAGGTACTCCGCAGCTCGATCTGGGTGAAACGGTCGGGTAGGTGGTATATGAGCTTTCATCAGGGGACGCCGATCCCTGATTCATGGTAGACGTCACGCCGGGCGACAACTGATGGTTGTCGCTCCGACCGGGCCCATCTCCCTGTGAGGCAGTTCGAGCTCCTTCTCCTGTTCACCTGTGTCTTCGCCGTGGCGTGGCCCGCGGTCTTCGGGGTTCGCCCGAGGCGGGGGATTGCATCCGGCTTGATGTTCGCGACGTTGATCGCACAGCTGCAGATCGGAGGATTCCGCTGGCAACTGATTCCTCTCTATGTGGCAGCAGTCGGTCTGATCATCGGCGACATCGTCTTTCTCGATCGCAATCTCAAGTGGTCGAGCCGGGTCGCCCGTGGCGTGTTCGGGCTCGCCGGCCTCTTGCTCGTATCGTCGCCCGCCTGGTTGTTCCCGGTCCCGGAATTGCCTGCTCCATCGGGCCCGGAGACCGTGGGCACGATCACCCTCGAGCTTTCTGTCCCTGAAAGTGAGGAGGTGTACGGCACGCGGCCGGGGCGGACTCGCGAGCTGGTGGTCCAGGTGTTCTATCCCGCGCTGCCAGATGGGGATAGCTCCCCGGGCATGATCCATCCAGATTGGCCAGTCATCGGCCCGGAGCTGGCCCGGTCGGTGGGCCTTCCGTCGTGGTTCCTCAGCCACCTCGCGTATACCGAATCCCACACTCACGAGGGCCTGACGGTGGCGCCGGGCACCTACCCTGTGGTGATCTACAGCCACGGTTGGTTGGGGTACCGATCGCTGGCGCTGAACCAGATTGAGAACCTCGTTTCCAATGGATATGTGGTGATCGCCCCCGATCACACCTACTCGGCGGTCGCCACAGTTTTCGAGGACGCAGATCTGGTCCCGTATTGGCCCGCCGCCCTACCGGTCGAGGAGGACGTGAGCGCTGAGGCCTACGACGTGGCAGCTGCACTGCTCATCGAGACTCACACCAACGATCTCGTCGGGATCATCGACGCCCTCGAGGAGGGCGATGCGGGTCCTTTCGGGCAGGTCACCGGGAGTGTCGACATGACCCGGATCGGCCTTTACGGCCACGGGGTCGGCGGCGGTGCGTCGGTGAGCGTATGCCTGACTGACGAGCGCTGTGACGCTGTACTCGGCATGGACCCCTGGGTCGAGCACCTTCCCAATCGGACACTTGCAGTATCTGCAACCCGGCCGGCGATGTTCCTGCGGTCGGCGGAGTGGGATGACCTGCCCAACGACGCGATACTGCGCGGTATCGCAGAGCGAAGCGAGTCAACCACCTACTGGATCGGAATCGACGGCTCAGGACACAACGATTTCTTGATGTTCCCACTGTTCTCGCCACTGGCCGATGAGATGGGGCTGCGGGGGCCGATCGGCGCCGGGCGGATGATCCCGATCCTCAACCAGTACCTGATCGGGTTCTTCGACGTCTTCCTGCTCGACACCGGCCCCGCTTCGATCGACACGGTCACCTTTGACGAGGTCGCCCTCGAGGTCTTGCGTCACGACGAGGAACAACCGGAATCGTGATCGGGGTTAATCGTCGGGCTGCTGCTGGGTGTCCCCGGTGATCTGCTGGCCGGGCACATTTCCGGCGAGGATCGTGTCCAGAGTGGCCCCTAGTACGAAGGCGTCCGCCTCGCCGATGATCTTGCCGACGACTGTGCCGGAGTCGTCGATGAAGAAAGTCTCCGGGATCCCGAATACCCCGTAGGCGATCGCTGCCCTGCTCCCCGGGTCGTGAAGGTAAAGGGTCGAAGCAGACCGCCCAGCCTGGTCGAGATACGCGGCGGAGGCTCCGGCACTCTCCTGGTAAGAGATCTGCACGAAGCGCACCCCCCGGTCGGCAAAGGCGTCAGCTGTGGCGACGAGGTCGGCGTGCTCGTTCCTGCATTCGAGACACCACGATGCGAAGAAGTTGACGACGGTGATCGTGCCGTTCAGGTCGGTCGTATCGAAGGTTCCCGAACTATCGAGGAGCGGGAGATCGAGGGCAGGAGCCGGCTTCCCGAGGAGAGGTGACTCGACAAGTCCGGGATCGATCCCGAACCGGCTGGCGAGGACAACTGAGAGGATCACCGCTGCGCCAGCTATGGCAAGGCCGGCCCACTTCACTGCGTTGCCTCTCATTGGCACGGCTCCCCGGCTGAAGCCAGGGCGAGGTCGGACTCGACGAGTGATCGCGTGTCACCTTCGAGCTCGCGGTCGCCGAGAACCTGCTCGAAGAGTTCCACAGCCCTTCCGTTCTCGCCGGCCCCGCACCACAGCACCTGGCCTTTCAGATAGAGCGCCCCCGGCAACCCCGGGCTGATCTGCAAGGCCTCGTCGAGGAGGGTGATTGCAGTGTCCACCTCGCCGTTGCCGTCATATGCCATCCAACCCAGCCGGACCAGCGCGGTGGTCGCCTCGTTGTCGGTAGACGACACGTCTTGGGCGACTTGGAGATAGTGGGGGAAAGCAGAGCGGTAGTCGCCCGTTGCGAAGTATCGCTCGGCGAGGGCCAGCCGCATAGCGTTGATCTGGGGATTGTCCAGGTTCGCTGCGACAACAGCTTCCATGGTCTCGTTGCTGACGTCGTCGAGGTCCTCGACGGCGACGTCAGCGGCACCTTCGTTCGGGCCGGCCCGATCCTGGAGGAGCGTGGCGGCAACCAGCACAATCGCGCCGAAGCCGCCGATAAGGATGAGCCCTCCCACCAGGCGCCTGGTGCGGGTCGCCTGAGGACGATCGTCCGCATGGTTCCGGCCGCCGGGGTGCGACTTCCACCACAGGACCACCGCCACCCCGCCCACAAGGGCTGCCCCCGGTGCCAGCCAGAGGAGCAATGTCGCTCCGGAAAGGGGCGGATCGAGGAGTACAGCCCCGCTGAACGAGCCAAGCAACTCGTCGATTATCTCTTGATCGGAGGCACCCCCGGCGACCCGTTCTTCGATCAGGTCCATCATGTCCGTAGCCATCTGAGCGGGGGAGTCTCCAATGGCTTTGCCCTGGCAGACCGGGCATTTGATCGATGCCCCGAGCCGTTCCACCCTGTCGTCGGGCGACTCGTTGGTGACGACAAGGACGACCAGTGCGATCGCCATCGCCAGAGTCACCCCTGCGATGAGGAAGTTTTTCAATCGCTCAGACATCTGCAAGAGTGCTTTCGGTCACCAGGTTCCGCTCGGAGGCCCGAGCAGCCATCGCCCAGAAACCGCCCCCGGCGGCGACCAGCCCCCCGAACCAGAGCAACCAGATCAGAGGGGAAGTGTCGAGAGACAACGTGGCGCTGATGTTGTCGAGGTCGCGAAGAGTCAGGTAGAGGTCACCTCCGGGCCGGGTGAGGACGTCGGGGGTGCTGATCCCGGAAGATTGGGACCCGTAGAAGTTGTTGGTCGGCTCCATGACCGCCACGAACTGGTTGTCCCTCAGGACGGTGACTCGGGCGCCGCGCACGATCCGCTGCGGCTCTTCGAACTGGAACGGGCCCTCGTAGACGAGCTCGTAACCTGCGAATTCGACCGACTCACCCGGCTCGAGGACGACCGTCTCGTGTAGCGCCAGATTGGCCGCAAACGCAATTCCCGCCGCCACCAGGACAACCCCGATGTGGCTCACCTGTCCCGCCCAGAACGCCGTATCACCTCCGATCACTTCGCGGAGGCCGCCGACCAGTGACATCTCGCGTCGCGCGGCGCGTCGCCCGGCATGTTCGAAGAGAAGCCCGATGATCGTGCCGGTGACGAATGTGGCTAGGACCACTGCCAGCACCACCCACCCGATCCGGCTGACGAAGAGAGCGACCGCGAGACCCGCGCCGACTGCGACAACCACCGGCATGCGGCTCCGCCTCCAGATGATGCCGGGCGACGTGTCTCCCCATGGTGTGATCGGGCCGAAGCCCATTACGAGCAGCAGGGCGAACGTCAGGGGAACTGCAAGCCTGTTGTAGAAGGGTGCTCCCACCCCTACCTGAGTGCCGGTGAACGCCTCGACGAGAAGCGGGTAGGTCGTGCCGATCAGGACCACGAAGGCGTAGAGGGTGAGCAGGAGGTTGTTGGCGAGGAATGCACCCTCCCGGCTGATGAAGCTGTCGATGCGGGGCGCTGAGCTGACCAGGTGGGAGCGGCTGGCGAACAAGGTGAATGATCCAATCAGGACGAGGGCGAGGAATCCGAGCAGTGCAGGGCCGATGGCACTCTGGGTGAAGGAGTGGACCGAGTTGATGGTGCCCGACCGGGTGAGGAAAGTGCCGAGGATTGTCAGTGAGAAAGCGGAGATGACCAACACGAAGTTCCAGGCCTGGAGCATGTCGCGCCGTTGTTGGACGACTGCGGAGTGGAGGAAGGCGGTGGCTACCAGCCACGGCATGAATGATGCATTTTCGACCGGATCCCATGCCCAATACCCTCCCCAGGAGAGCACCTCGTACGCCCACCACCCTCCGAGAACGATGCCGGCGGTGAGAAAGCTCCAGGCCACCAGAGTTGAACGGTGCGACCGCCGGAGCCAGACCGGCCCCGGAACGCTCAGGGCGAGAGCGCTTATCGCATAAGCGAAAGGAACCGACATCCCCACATACCCGAGGTAGAGCATCGGAGGGTGGATAGCCATCAGGATGTGATTCTGGAGCAGCGGATTCGGGCCGGCGCCCTCGAGGGGTGCGTCAATCGATGAGAAGGGCCAGGGGCTGGAAACGGCACAAGCCTGCTCAGCCGCCTGCACGCAGACCTCGAACGGGTTGGAGATGGTGATCATCAACCCGAAGAAGAACACCGAGATCACACCGAGAACCGCCAGAGCCCCCGCGCCGAGATGATCGGGCCCTTTCCGGTACTGCAGCAGGACGAACCAAGTGAACCCGGCAAGCACCAGGCCCCAGAGCACTATGGAGCCTTCGAGTGCCCCCCAGGCACTGGCAACGTTGAACGGAAATGGGGTGGTGGAGGCGTGGTGGTTGGCGACAAAGGAGATTGCGAAGTCGTTGGTCACCAGCGCCAGTTCGATGGCGAGCATCGCGATAACGGAGCCACCGAGAAGGAGCTTGGCGGGAGGCGCCAGGTCGCCGACACCGGTTGCCGACCTGGCGGTCTGCACCCCCCGGTAGGCAAGCAGGATCGCCCCGAGCAGCCCGGCGAGGATTCCTGCAGTCCCGAGGAGGGAAAGTGCCATCAGCTGCCCTCGGCCGGGGTTCCCTCTTCCGGTACGACATAGTTCTCGTCGTGGCGGATGAGAGCATTCGTCGCGACATAGGTGTCACCTTCCCAGGCACCATCGAGGAGTACCGGGACCGTGTCGTCGAACAGGGGGGGAGGAGTGTTGACCAACCTGACCGGAATGATCTGCCCGCCATCGGAGACTTCGAAGACAAGGTCGTCACCTTCCTCGGAGAGGCTTCCCTCCACGACGGCACCGGCCAACCTGAAGTTCTCCCCGTCGGCGAACTCGGAGCGCGCTTCGACGGCCTCGGTGGGATAGAGGTAATAAGTGAGGTTGTCTCCCAGACCGACGAGCGACATGGTGATGATGAGTGCGATGATCCCTCCGATTCCAGAAAGAACCAGAGTGCGGTGCTCCATGGCTACCGGGCCCTCTTCCAGCGCATGTGGAGATAGGCGGCGTAACCGAGAGTGGACCCGTAGACCACCGCGTATGTCACGACGACGACGAGGGCGTCAGACATCTTCGATCTCTTTGAGCCGGGGAGGCGAGACCGCGTCGCCCGCAGGCGCTGCTTCGGTAACCCGGGCCGCTTCGAGGCGGGCCACGTAGGTGCGCCCCATGAACAATGCCGCGTAGAGGATGGTGAAGGCGACCACGTTGACCAGCAGGGCAACCAGCATCTCAGGATCCATGGTCGAGCCGTCGGGACGGATCGACTGGGTCTGGTGGAGTGTGCGGAAGAGGTTGACCGAGAAGTAGACGAGAGGCACCTGGATGACGGCGATGGTCCCGAGGATGGCCGATCTCCGGGCCCGAATTTCGGGATCGGAGATCGCCTTGCGCAGTGCGAGGTATCCGATGTAAACGAAGATCATCACCGCGGTGGTCGCCAGGCGGGCATCACCCCAATCCCACGCCTGGCCCCAGACCGCCTGGCCCCAGACCATCCCGCTGAAAACCCCGACGACGGCAAAGAGGACACCGATCTCTGCAGAAGCTTCCGCAGCGCGATCCCAGCGAGACTTCTTACCGATGAGGTACATGATGGAGCCGAGGGCGGTGATCCCGAAGGCGAGAAAGGCAAGCCACAGCGTCGGGACGTGGATGTAGAGCATTGCTGTGAACTCACCCTGAAGGGCATCGAGAGGTGCGGTGAATGCCAGGTAAGCGCCACCAGCCAGGGCCAGCGCGGCAATCAGGAGCGTAATCTGTACACGTCTCATCGTGACGCTTCCTCTAGCGGTCTGGAGAGCCCGACTCCTGCAACCAGCAAGACCAGGTCCGTTGTGATCAGAAGCAGAATCCAGATCAGGATACCGTTGTTCCCGGCAATAGATTCGAGCACCTGCGAGGCCCCGATGACCAGGGGAACGGCGAGGGGGGCGATCAGCAGGGATGCGAGTGCCGAGCGATTGCGGAGACCCGAGGCAACTTCGCCGGCCAGAGTGGCGAGCATCGCCAGGCCTCCTGCCGCCAGGAGGATCGCCAGTCCGGTCGGCCAGACCCAACCACCGGGGAGGCCAGGGCTGAAGAGCAGCACCATCGCGATGAAGAGGATTCCCATGAAACCCGTGAGGAGCAAGGCCGCAGCCATCGACCTTCCGAGGAACCGGGCTGCCGGGTCGAGCCCGAGCAGCATGGTTATGTCCTTGCGCTGCTCGGTTTCGCTCACAGAGGTGCGCAAAGCAACCTGCATCCCGTAGAGGATGGCAACCCCCCAGAAGACAGCCGTGCCCACGTCTCCGACGTCGCTGACACCCGCCGGAATAGCCAGGGAGAAGATCATCAAAGCCACCACGGCAAAGGGGAGGACGATGCGGAAGGTGTCTCCGATGCGCTGCTCCACGACCAGGTCGACCCGCATCACTTCCTTGGACTGTTGCCAGAGGCTCACGAAACCTGCCCCAGCCGTCCGTTTTGCAGCCGGTGCACGGCGACCAGGTCCGGGCCCAGGCCGCTTTCCTCGTGCGACACTGCAACGACCCCGCCGCCTCGTTCACGGGTGAGCCGGGCGAGTGAGTCGACGAGGCTCCCTGCCTCGGTGTCGAGACCCGAACGGGCCTCGTCGAGGAGAAGAAGTAGCGGTTTGGCGATGAGGAGCCAGGCGATCTCGGCCCGCCGTTTCATCCCGAAACTGCATCGGGCCACGGGCCGGTCAGCAACGTTTTCCAGGCCGACCGCCGAGAGAGCCTTCGGTATCGCCACTTCGCTTCGCCCCGAGACCCGGCAGAAGTGGATGAGGTTCTCCGAGATCGTCAACTCGTCGAGGAGGGCCGGAGCATGTGTGATCAGGCCAATCGACGTCCGCACCGATCGCTCGACAACCCCGCCCAGATCCGCACCGAGGACGGTCCCTGTGCCATGGGCGGGCCGGAGCAGGGTGGCCAGCAGACGGAGGACAGTTGTCTTCCCGCTCCCGTTGGGGCCGACGATGGCGATCGCCTCACCTGACTCCAATTGAAGGCTGACATCGGTGAGCACAGCCACACCTCCCAGCGACACTCCCACCGAATCCAACCGCATCAGTTCACTCACGTCAGGAGTCTCCCTGTCGCGGGCAGAACACTCAAGTTCGCTTCCGTTGCCGGGCCGCAGAGAAGGCGGCTGCGGCGAGACCGAGGACAACCCCGGCCGCGTACCACTCCACCGGCCCGCCGGTGATCGAGAGACGGAACGGCTCGGTGCCCAACCTGATACCCGCGGCGAGGGCCAGAGCTGTCCCCATCCGGACGCCGGCGTGCCTGGGGAACCGGCTGACAACCAACGCCCCGAGCGCCATCCCGGTGGCCGCGTAGATCTCGACGGGGTGGCGGGTGATAGAGCTGCCGGCTCCCGACCAGGCCCAGGGGAGACTTGAGGCAGTGCCGAGACATGCGTCGCGCCATAGGCACCCGAGGTGCCACCCGGCGAGCCCGAGGAGGGCTGCTGGAGCCGCCTTGTCGAGAACGGTGAGCTTTCTCCCGGTCGTCAGGTAGAGGGTTCCGACCGCGAAGAGGGCGGCGGCCGCAGTGCTGACCCCGCCCCGGACGATGATCATGTCGCCGATATGGGTAACCGGGTTCAGCCCCTGAGCTGTCATCGCTACCAGTCGGCCCCCGAGCAAGCCGACACCAGCGGCCAGAAGCAGGTTGTCGAACAGAGAGTCGGGGTCCCGACCTGCCCAGAGCCGCACTCCGATCCACAATCCGGCGACACCGGTCAGCGCCGCCCAGAGCAGGGTGAACTCCACGGCTATCTATTGACGATCTCGTCGATGCCGAGCGCAAGTGCCCGTTCATCGATGACCCCGAGATGGGTGTCGACCAGTGCGCCGGTGCTGTCGAAGAAGAAAGTGATCGGGGTCCCGAATCCCCCGTAGAAGTCCGGCACCGATCGATCGCGGTCGAAGTAGTGGGTGAAGTCGAGGCCGAATTCTGCGATGAAGTTCTTGGCGTCGGCCTGGTTGTCCTGGACGTCGACACCGATGAAGTCGATCTCGTCGCCGTAAGCGGCGTGGGCTGCGGTGAGCAGCGGCGCCTCCGACCGACAGGGCCCGCACCATGACGCCCAGACATTGACCACGGAGGGCTTATCGGATTCGGCGAGGGTGGCAGCCAGTTCCTCTCCGGTGATCGGAGGGAGGTCAGCCAGGTCCTGGCCGGCCAGTTCGGCGGAGGCACATGCCGAGAGAGCCAGCAGGATTATCGGGAAGAGCCTTCTCATCAGGCGATTCTCCCACCTGCGGTCAATAATGCTTTTGGAGATTCTCCTGCTCGGCGATGAGCTCCTCGAATCGGGCCATCTGGCGGTCGACAGCCTGGGGCGTGCCTCCGCCGGGTGTGCCCCGTCTGTCGGGGGCAGGATCGAGAACAGCGGCAGCCTCAGGGCCAAGGGCGGGGGAATCCCGGACCAGATCATCGAACGACTGGTTTCCGGCCAGCGACTGGCTCACCAGCCCGCCCACGATGGCATGGGCTTCGCGGAACGGCCTTCCCCGGGCCACCAGCCACTCGGCGAGGTCGGTGGCGTACAGGTAGGGCGACCTGGCACCGGCGGCCATCCGTTCGAGATCGAAGGTCAGGGTGGCGATCATCCCGTCGACCGCGGAGAGGAGGAGATGGATGGTGTCGAAGGAATCGAAAAGCGGCTCTTTGTCTTCCTGGAGGTCTTTGTTGTAGGCGAAGGGGAGGCCTTTGAGGGTGACCAACAGCCCGGTGAGGTTGCCGATCAGCCTGCCCGCCTTGCCTCGGGCCAGTTCGGCGATATCTGGGTTCGCCTTATGCGGCATCATCGAAGAGCCTGTGGAGTGGGTCTCGCCCATCCTCACGTAACCGAACTCGATGGAAGACCAAACGACCAGTTCCTCGCCGATCCGGCTCAGGTGCATCCCGAGTAGACAGAGAGCGAAGAGCGTCTCCGCCACGTAGTCGCGGTCGCTGACGGCATCGAGACTGTTCTCGAAGACCGCACCGAAGCCGAGCTCGGCTGCTGTCAGCTCGGGATCGATGGGGAGGGTCGATCCGGCGAGCGCCCCTGCACCCAGCGGAGAGACATCGAGGCGCTTCCTGGCGTCGATGAGGCGGTCGAAGTCGCGGGCGAGCGCCCACCCGTGAGCGAGAAGGTGGTGGGCGAGGGTCACCGGTTGTGCCTGCTGGAGATGGGTGTAACCGGGGAGAATGGCCTCGCCCGCGTTCGCGGCCCTTGCGAGCAGTGTCTTCTCCAACTGATGGACGAGGGTCAGGGTGGTATCGATGGCCTTTTTGGCCCAGAGACGGAGGTCGGTCGTCACCTGGTCGTTGCGGCTCCGCCCTGTGTGCAACTTCGCCCCGGCGGGGGTGATCGCACTCACCCCCCGTTCGACGGCGGTATGGATGTCCTCGTCGCTCTCTTCGAACTCGAACTCACCACTGGCAATCTTCGCTTCGACCGTGTCGAGGGCGGCGAGGATCTCTTCGGACTCGCCACCGGTGAGTAGGCCGACCCTGGCCAGCATCCGGGCGTGGGCACGGGACCCGGCGATATCTTCGCGAAATATGCGCACATCGAATGCCAGGCTGTCGTTGAGCGCACGGAGATCGTCGGATGGCACGGCATCGAACCGGCCCTGCCACAGGGTCACGTTTCAGGGGCGCTTGCGTGCCAGGTTGCGGAGGCGCAGCGCATTGAGCTTGATGAACCCGTCGGCATCGGCCTGGTTGTAGACACCTTCGTCTTCGCCGAAGCTCGCGGTTCGAGCGTCGAAGAGTGACTCGCTCGACCTACGGCCCACGATGTCGATGTTGCCCTTGTACAACTTGACCTTCACCTCTCCGTTGACGTGCTCCTGGCTGTGATCGATCGCCAGTTGCAGCATCTTACGTTCCGGGCTGAACCAGTAGCCGTTGTAGATCAATTCGGCGTACTTGGGCATCAGGCTGTCTTTGAGGTGTGCGACCTCCCGATCGAGGGTGATCGACTCGATGGCTCGGTGCGCCCTGAGCATGATCGTCCCGCCAGGAGTTTCGTAGCAACCCCTGCTCTTCATGCCGACATATCGGTTTTCCACGATGTCAATACGTCCGACCCCGTTGGCGGCGCCGATCTCGTTCAGGGTGGTGAGGACATCGGCCGGCGACAGCTGCTGGCCGTCGATGGCGACGATGTCGCCCCTCTGGTACTCGAGATTCAGGAAGGTGGGTCGATCCGGGGCCTGGGCCGGGTCGACAGTCCACTGCCACATGTCCGCCGGGGCTTCGGTCCAGGGGTCCTCCAGCGGCCCGCCCTCATATGAGATGTGGAGCAGATTCGCATCGGTTGAGAACGGAGACTCTTTGCCGCGGGTCTTCTCAATGGGGATGCCGCGATCCTTTGCATATTTCATCAGCGACTCCCTGGAGTCGAGCTCCCAGATCCGCCAGGGGGCGATCACCTCGATGTCGGGCGCAAACGAATATGCGGCCAACTCGAACCTGATCTGGTCGTTGCCCTTGCCGGTGGCGCCGTGGGCGATCGCGTCGGCGCTGTTCTCCTGTGCGAGTTCAATGATGCGCTTTCCGATCAGGGGCCGGGCGATCGAAGTGCCGAGGAGGTACTCGCCTTCGTAGACGGCGTTGGCCCGGAACATCGGGAACACGTAGTCCCTGACGAACTCTTCCTGGAGGTCCTCGATGTGGATGTCACCCTCGGGAACTCCAAGGCTCAAGGCTTTCGCACGGGCCGGGCCCGTCTCGTGCTTCTGGCCGATGTCGGCTGTGAAGCAGATGACCTCGGCCTCGTAGGTCTCCTGCAGCCACCTGAGGATGATCGAGGTGTCGAGCCCGCCCGAATAGGCGAGCACGACCTTTTTGGTGTCTCTTTTGTTTGTGTTCACAATCCTGCGATCTCCTTGAATCTGGCCGCGAGGGCCTTGCCGTCCGTCCCTTCGTAGGTCACCACGAACATGGTGTCGTCACCGGCGACGGTGCCGAGAACATCGGGCATACCCGCCCGGTCGATTGCCGAAGCCACGACATGTGCGGAGCCCGGGGGAGTGCGGATCACGACGATGTTCGCCGAAGACTGGATGTCGACAATCCAATTACCGAGAACTCGTTTCAGCAGATCTTCAGGTACCACACGGTCGGCGGGGTTTTCGGGGATCGCGTACACGGCGTCTCCACCGCCCACCTTCACTTTCACCGCGCCGAGTTCGTCGAGGTCGCGGGAAACCGTGGCCTGGGTGGCCACCACTCCCTCTTCTTCGAGGAGCTCGACGAGCTGTCCTTGGTTGGTCACTGGCTGGCCCCTGAGCAAGTCGGTGATCTTGTGCTGGCGCTGGTTCTTGTTCATATCACTAGTGTCCTGTCCGGTAAAAAGTTGTGGCGTCTCTCCGGCCCTCCACGCCCCTGGCGGCGTCCAAAATGCCCAACGCAGCCCCCGGGTGCGATTGCGTTTTTCTCCTTGCCGGATGACGCTGATGGCTCGGAGACACGCGCACACTATTCGAGCGACAGATCACTGGTTCTCCTCGATGAGCCAGGTGAGCAGCCCGCGGGCCGTGTGCATGCGATTTTGGGCCTGCGCCCAGACCCGGCTTTGTGGGCCATCGAGCACTTCGTCGGTCACCTCATTGCCCCGTTTGGCAGGGAGGCAGTGGAGGAAGATGGCCTTCTCGCCCGCTGCTGACATCAGATCGGCATCGACCCGAAACTCCTGGAAGGCATCCATCCGCACCTCGGTCTCGTCTTCTTTGCCCATCGACGCCCAGGTGTCGGTGTAGACGACGTCGGCGTTGGCGACGGCTTCGTATGGCGAGCGAAAGATCTCGACCTCGGCACCCGAAGCACTGATCTCCGCAAGGTCGCCTGCGGAGAAGGTGTAGCTGGACGGTCCGGCGAGGCGGAATCTCATCCCGGCCAGGCCTGCTGCCTTGGCCAACGAGAGTGCGACGTTGTTGGCGTCGCCGATGAAGGTGATGGTGCGGTCTTCCAGCACCGAGAGCTCGGTGCGCATGGTGAGCAGATCCCCCAGTGCCTGCATCGGGTGCGATTTGTCGGTGAGGAGGTTCACCACCGGGATCACGTCGAGGGCTGCCATCCGCTCCACGGTGGAATGGGCGAACACCCTTGCCCCGAGGAGGTCGTGATAGCAGGCGAAGGTTCGGGTGACGTCTTCGACCGTCTCGCGCGCGTCGAGGCCGAGCTCATCGGGCCGGATGTACATGGGATGGCCTCCCAGCTGCACCACCGCCATCTCCATAGCGTTCCGGGTGCGGGCCGAAGGCTTCTCAAAAAGCAGGGCCATGCCTTTGCCGGCAAGCGGAGCTGTTGTGGCCGGTTGTGATGACAGGTCGAGCACATGGTCCAGCTCGTCCCTGCTCAGTTCGTCGATATCCAGGAAATGGCGCATCATTCCTCCTTGGGTACCGAGGCGATCGCATCGGAGATGATGTCGATTGCCTCGTCTATCTGTTGTTTGGTGACGATGTATGGGGGTGCAAGGCGAAGGGCGGTCGGGGTGACCCCGTTGACGATCAGCCCCCGGTCGAGACACGAAGTGGCGATGTCCTTGGCAGTGCGGCCGGCGAGCGCCGCGGGGCTCAGTTCGAGCGCAAGGAGTAGGCCCTGGCCCCTGACCTGGTCGACTCCGACGCAAGCTTCTGCTCGTCTCGCCAGGTCGGCGCCCATCTCCCGGACGAGTGTTGGTGCGTCGATTTCGATGTAGGTATCGAGGGCAGCCCGGGCGGCAGCGAGAGCGACCGGCTGGCCGGCGAAGGTCGACCCATGGTCTCCGGGACCGAATGCGGCAGCGACGCCATCGGTCGCCCATACCGCTGCTACGGGGAAGCCGTTGCCTAGTGCCTTGGCCATGGTGACGATGTCGGGCTTGATCCCGGCGTGCTGGAACCCGAACCACTCGCCGGTACGGCCCATTCCGGTCTGAATCTCGTCGAGGATGAGCAGCACACCCTTCTGGTCACACAGTGCCCGCACTGCTTGGAGGTATCCGGGGGCGGCAGGGTTGACCCCGCCCTCACCCTGGACCGATTCGAGCAGGACTGCAGCGACGTCGGCACCCATTGCCGACTCGAGCGCGTCGATGTCGTTGAAGGGGACGTGGCGGAAGCCGTCCGGCATCGGGGCGAAGGGGACGTGCTTGGCGGGTTGGCCGGTGGCGGCAAGGGTGGCCAGGGTCCGTCCGTGGAATGAGCCGAGTGCTGAGACCACAACATACCGTTCCGGGCCCTGGTGTTTCCGGGCGAGCTTGATTGCGGCTTCGTTGGCCTCAGCCCCCGAGTTCTGGAACAACACCTGGCCCCGACCACAGTCGACGAGGGAGTTGATCGTCTCGGCCACGGGAGCCTGATGCTCGTTGGCAAACAGATTCGAGGTATGGACCAGAACCCCCGCCTGCCTGGCAACTGCCCTGGTGATCGCCGGGTGGGAGTGGCCGAGTGCAACCACTGCAAGCCCACCGAGAAAATCGAGATACTGGCGGCCCTCACGGTCCCAGATATACGGGCCGAGCCCTTTCACGAAAAGCCGGGGTGGCGATCCGTAATTGTCCATCAGGGGGCTGTGCTCGCCGGTGGTGCCCCATGCGGTGGCCTGTGCGACTGTCACCGGGGATCGCTCCCGACCATCGTGCCGATTCCGGCGTCTGTGAGCAGTTCGAGAAGGAGGACATGGGGGATGGTGCCGTCGAGCATGTGGGCCGACGCCGTACCGCCCCTGAGGGCATCTATGCATGCCTGCAACTTCGGGATCATCCCGCTGCTGATCGCCGAAGTCTTCAGCATTTTCTCCACCTCGTCGACCGAGGTCCTCCGAATCAGCGAATCGGGGTCGGAAGGGTCTTCGAGCAGGCCGGGTACGTCGGTGAGGTAGATGACCTTCTCGGCGTGGAGGGCGGCCGCCAGGGCGCCGGCAACGGTGTCAGCGTTGATGTTGTAGGCCTGGCCGGCCCGGTCGGAGCCGATTGTGGAGATCACCGGGATCATGTTCTCGGCGAGGAGCCGCTCGATGATTCCCGGTTGGACTGAGACGATCCGGCCAACGAGCCCCAGGGACTCATCGAAAGGTTCGGCGGTGATCATCCCACCGTCCTCACCAGACAGTCCGACCGCAAAGGCGCCGTGGACATTGATTGCTCCCACGATGTCGCGCCCGATCTTGCCGACGAGGATCATCCGCACGATGTCGAGCGTTTCGGAGTCGGTGACCCTGAGCCCGTCCTGGAAACGGGTCTCTTTGCCCAGCTTCTTCAAGTGGTGCCCGATCTGGGGGCCTCCACCGTGGACCACCACCGGTCTCATCCCTACGGAACGCAAAAGGACGATGTCTTCGGCGAAGGTGGTGGCCAACTCCGGATCGGTCATCGCGCTGCCCCCGTACTTGACCACGATCACCGCGTCCTGGAATTGTTTGATGTAGGGGAGCGCCTCGACCAGCGCCTCGGCGCGTTGTTCGGGTGCATACGTTCTGGTGCCGATCATGTCCTGTACCCGGCGTTGATCTCGATGTAGCCGTGGGTGAGATCACACGTCCACACGGTCGCCTCATCTCCACCGACACCGACATCGACAGTGATCTCGACTTCGTCGAGGGCGAGGTGTGCGGCGGCGACCTCCTCCCGATACCCGTCGCGGACCGTGCCCGAGGCTGCCACCTGTTCGGGGCCGATCCAGATTGCGAGCTTGTCCCGGTTTGCGGGCTGGCCGGCCTTGCCCACTGCCATGACCACCCGGCCCCAGTTGGCATCCCCGGCGGCCAGTGTGGTCTTGACCAGGGGGGAGTCCGCAATCGACCTGGCGATTGCCACTGCAGATTCCTCACTGGCGGCGCCGGTGACTTTGACCGAGACGAACTTGGTCGCTCCTTCACCGTCGCGGATGATCTGCTGGGCGAGGTCGAGTGTCACAGCCTCGAGAGCGTCCTGAAACCCCGAAAGCCTCGGATCCTCCTTGTCGGTGATGGGAGCGTCGTCGCCTGCGCCGGTGGCGAAGAGGAGCACGGTGTCGTTGGTGGATGTGTCCGAGTCGACAGTGATCCGGTTGAAGCTCATGTCTACCGAGGCCTTCAGCGACTCCTGGAGGATCGCCGGAGCAATACCGAGGTCGGTGAAGATGAACCCGAGCATGGTCGCCATATCGGGGGCGATCATCCCGCTGCCCTTGGCGATACCGACCAATGAGGAGCCCGTCCCCGGGATCGGGGCAAAGGAGCCTTTGCTAAAGGTGTCGGTTGTGCGAATTGCGTCGGCAGCCTGCTCCCAGCCCGCGGATTCGGCGGCGCCGAGCCCGGAGAGCAGTGGGGGGATTGCAGCGGTGATCCTGTCGTCGGGCATCGGCTCGCCGATGATGCCTGTCGAGGCGACCAGTACCGAGTCAGCTGGTATCCCGAGGGCCGTTGCCACTGTCACGGCGGTGAGCTCGGCGGAGACCTCGCCGGCCTTGCCGGTGAAAGCATTGGCGTTGCCCGAGTTGCACACCAGGGCCCGTGCCGTGCCGCCGTTTTCGATGATCCTGCGGCACCACTCGACCGGAGCCGCCGGGCACAACGACCGGGTGAATACTCCGGCGACGGTGGTGCGCGGAGCCAGCGCAGCGACGAGGAGGTCGGTCCGCTGGTTCTTGCGGATGCCGGCCGCGGTCGTAGCCAGTTCGACTCCGGCGATGGACGGGAGCTCGGGGAAGTTCTCCGGAGCGAGAGGGGAGAGGGTCATGGGTACATCCCCGCAATGGGAAGACCCGAAGTTTCGGGCAATCCGAGGGCAATGTTGGCGCACTGGATCGCCTGGCCGGCCGCCCCCTTGACCAGATTGTCCAGCGCAGAGATGGCCACGACCCAACCGGTGCGGGGATCGACTCTGGCGGTCAGGTGGACGCTGTTCGAACCGAGGGTCGACTTCGTGGATGGGGAGGTGTCGCTGACGGTAACAAACGGCTCGCCGGCGTAGAAGTCGCCGAGGCAGGCGAGGGCGTCTTCGGTCGTGAAGGAGCCGACGGGACGCCCGTAACACGTCGCGAGTATCCCCCGGCTCATGGGGGCGAGGTGGGGGGTGAAGAGAAGCTGCACCTCTTGTCCCGAGTGGCGGCCGACAACCATTTCCATTTCCGGGGTGTGGCGGTGGTCGAGAAGGCCGTAAGCGGTGAAGTTCTCGTCGACGGCGGAAAACGTCATCTCTGGTTTGGCGGTGCGGCCGGCCCCGGACGTCCCGCTAGCAGCGTCGACGATGATGCCTTTCGGTTCGACCAACCCGGCGCCGACCAGAGGGGCCAGGGCCAGCGAAGCTGCAGTGACATAACATCCGGATACTGCGATCTGGCCTGCCCCAGACAACTCCGACCGGAACAGCTCGGGCAAACCGGTGACGAACTCCCCGAGCAACTCGGGTTGATGGTGGGTCTCGCCGTACCACTGTTCGTAGATGCCGGAGTCGAAAAACCTGAAGTCGGCGGAAAGGTCGACGATCCGCTTGGTCGCCGCCCGGAGTTCGAGGATTATCTCCTGGGATTCCCCGTGGGGGAGAGCGACAAAGGTGACGTCGGTGCCTTCTGCGACTTCAGGTGAATACGCGCTGAACGAAAGATCACCGATGACGCCGGAAAGGTGCGGATATCTGTGCGCGATCAGAGTGCCTGCGGACGAGGCACCGGTGGCCGCCGACACCTCCAGCTCCTCATGAGCGGCGACGAGCCTGAGGATCTCGGCGCCCACGTATCCAGATGCGCCCACAATTGCGACCTTGTGCATCAGGGAACATTAACCCGAATGCATAAGTATGCAAGTTCTTGAATATCACAGCAGGGCGCGTTCAGGCGGCGGCCCGGCCCACCTTGAGGATTCTCACCGGGGTCATGGGAAGGGCGAGCCCACCTTGAGCCGAGACGAGCCGGATGCTGGAGCCTTCCAACCAGTTCCAGATCAACGCCGATTCCTCGGCAGCTTCGACGGTCGGTGCCGCCTGACGGCTGGCGAGCGAACCAACCGTGGGGGTGCCCAGCAGGGGGAGGCTCCCGTCCCTCCAGGTGGTGACGAGGATTCCGTGGTCGACCAGGACGTGCTCACCCGATGCCGACACCGCCTCGAACATCCCTGCGGACTCCAGAGCGGCCCATCGCTGGCGTCGCAGGAGAGATCGGGCGAGGGCGTTGTGCCGGTCCCGGGCCCAGCTCGCCTCCTCGAATCTCTGCTCCATGGAATACTGCTCCATTCGCTCCCGGAGTGGCTCGAGGAGAACCTCCGCCTGATGGTTGAGCCCGGTGAGGAGATCGTCGATAACCCGGGAATATGCCCCGGGGTCGAGCCTGCCGTCACAAGGGCAAAGTGCTACCCCCAGCTGGGCCGGGGCGCAGCTACCACCCCTGCTGGCCGGCCTGCCCATGCAGCGCCGTACGGGGATCGCATCCCAGATCGCCGCCACCACCAGGTCCGCCGCCTTCTTGCTGCGGAACGGCCCGAGGTGGGCCAGTGCGTCTTCTTTGACCGTTCGCACCACCGACAGTCGGGGAAAACGTTCCCGGGTCACCCGGACGAAGTGCGACGACTTGGGTGGGCGGCTCCGTCGGTTGTATCGGGGTCGGTGGGCGTGGATGAGGCGTAATTCGGTGACTTCGGCCTCGAGGACGGTGGGGCACACCTGGTGGTCTATCGACGCCATTTCCCGCATCATGTTTCCGATTGTCTTGCGGGTGTCGCCGTAGAAGTACTGCCTCACTCGCTGGCGCAGATTGGTCGCCTTGCCCACATATATCACCGCGCCGTTACGGTCCCGGAACATGTACACGCCCGGCGCAGGGGGAAGCTGGTCGGAGAGGCGGATCTTGGTGTAGTACCGGGCTCCTTTCGCTTGGGGCAAGGCAAGGAGGTCGTCGATGTTGGTGACACCAAGCGACCCGGCGCGTTCAAGCAGGCCGTGCAGCACGTGGGCGGTGGCTTTGGCATCGTCGAGAGCCCGGTGGTTGGGGACCACGGGGCTCCTGAAGAAGGCGGCGAGGCTGGCGAGTTTCAGGTTCCGGACCTCGCCCCGGATCAGCCGCCGCCCCAGCGCTGCGGTGTCGACCCGGGCATTGTCGAGTCGGGCGTAGCCGAGACGGTCGGTTGCCGCGTTGAGGAATGACATATCGAAGCGAACGTTGTGCCCGACGAGCACGGCGTCACCGATGAACTCGAGGAAGGAGGGGAGTGCAGTCTCGATCATCGGGGCGTCGTAGACCATGGCATGGGTGATCCCGGTGAGCATTGTTATCGAAGCTGGGATGGGTCCCCCCGGATCGACCAGTGTCTGAAATGAACCGACCTCCTCGCCATGGCAGTATTTGACCGCCCCGATCTCGGTTATCTCACAGCTTGCAGGCGACCCGCCGGTGGTCTCGAGGTCGAGAATGCAGAAAGTGATGTCGAAAAGCGGAGTCGACAGGTCGTCGAAGCTGGGCTGGATGGGAAGTGCCACGCCCGGGTTACTTTATCGAACATATGTTCGACTCTGCAAGTATTAGAGTCTCAGTTCATGGAACTGGTGCAGATCGGGATGTACAGCTCGTCGTCCGAGGCCAACCTGGTCAAGGCCAAGCTGGCAGCAAGCGGCGTCGATTCGATGATCCAGGCCGACTCGGCGTCGGGGGCCGTCCCTCAACTAGAGGCGTATTCCGGGGTCAAGGTGCTGGTCCGCGCCAGTGACACCGAACTCGCCCTCGAGATCCTGGAACGGATGCTGCCGCCGGGCACGACAGCGGGTAGGGATTGACCGGCTACGACATATCCTCACCGGCGAACGAGCAGGTGAAGCGTCTGGTCCGTCTCCAGCAGAGGCGCCATCGCGACGAGGAGAGGCTGTTCGTGGTCGAAGAGCCCCGGATCGTCGAGCGAGCGCTCGAACGCGGCCATCTCCCCGTAGGGATCTACATCTGCCCTGACGATGCCCCGTCGAGTTTCGGGCTGACGCATGTGACCATGAGCCGCGAAGCAATCGACCGGGCATCGTATCGGCGCTCTTCGACAGGAATCATCGCCGTGTTCCCCTACTGGGACACCGGACTCGACACGCTGAACCCATCACGGGAACCTCTGCTGCTGGTGGCGGAGGGATTGGAGAAGCCAGGGAATCTCGGGGCCCTGCTCCGGATCGCCGATGGTGCCGGCGCCCACGGGGTCATCTTGGTCGAGCCGGCTGCCGACCCGTTCAACCCGAATACGGTCAGGTCGTCGACCGGGACCCTTTTCACCGTCCCCGTCGCCATCGCCGAAAGGGCCGACGTCTTCGCGTGGCTGCGCGATCACGGCATTGCCTCGGTCGCAACCTCTCCCGGCGCGGCGATGGCATATTGGGAGGCATCGTTGGCCGGGCCAGTAGCGATTTGGGTCGGGGCCGAGGCAAGCGGGCTGTCGGAGGAGGCAACCGCCAATGCGGACTGGAGCGTATCGATACCGATGCAGGGCGGAGCGGACTCGCTGAACACCGCGGTTTCGGCAGCGCTGGTGGTCTACGAGGCAATCCGTCAGCGGCGTCAGGGAGCGGTGTAGGTCTCGAAATGGAGGGTCTCCTCGAGAGGGCGCTGGCCCCGGTCGAGGCTTTTTGACCTCCGATCCGGTGCGGGATAGCCCAAGGTGATCACCCCGAGCGGTGAGATTTCGCCAGGGATCGCGAGCAGTTTCCTCAGGTCCGGAATCGAATGGACGCCCAGAAATCCCGCAGCGAGCCCCTCGTCGACTGCAGCAAGCAACACTGCCATCATCGCCGCACCTGCGTCGACCCACCAGTAGGGGACCGGCCACGGGATCTCCTCCCCGCGATCGTCGACCTTGTCCGGCTTCCGGTATCGGTCGTGATAGATCTGCTCCGATGTCGAAATCACGATGTGGGCGGGCGCCCGGGAGATCCATGGGTCGAACCCGGCTCCCACGTAGGCGGCTTCGTCGGCCAGGTTGGCGATTTCCTGGCGTCGCTGCTTGTCGGTGACCACTACGACTGAAACACCCTGGGAGTTGCCGGCGGAGGGGGCGCGGAGGGCTGCGGCCGCAACTCGGGCCAGGGTTTCGGCGTCGACCGGATCGTCTCTGTAGTTGCGCACCATGCGGCGGCGTTCCAGCACTTCTCTGAATTCCATAGAGACATTGTGTCATACCGCTCTAGGATGATCGGAGGGTTGGGTCTGAATCAGGGCCACCAACCGGCGGCCCGGGCAGCAGCGAAAGGCAGTGATGACTTCACAATCCCTGGCGGAACAGAATGTCGTGTGGACGCGAGGGAAGGGTTGTCTCGAATTGGCGGAGATCCTGTCCACCGGCGAACCGGACCGGATTCAAGGGGACCTGTTCCAGGGGTGTCTCGATAATCGTGCCGATTTTGTGGTCGCCAAGAAGATGCCAGGTTCCTTCGACCTCGCCAACGTCGCAGTGCCGGTCGACTTCGACCCCGAGCGCATCACCCGGGTTTCGGCGACGGTGGCCGGCGGCCCTCATTCGGAACTGGCAGTGAACACGGCTGCACACATCTCCAAGGTGCTCGGGGTGCCCCTCGAGATCGTGTCGGCCCACCAGGACGCCGAAGGCCTGGGCAATGCGATGAGGATCGTGGCCCTTTACGGCGAACGGTTCCCCGGGGCTGACAGAAGGGTGGTCCAAGCCCAGGACATGAACGAACTTGCCGACACCGCCGAAGACGGCTCACTGATGGTGGTGGGTGCTCCGGGAGGATCGTGGTTGCGACGTTCCCGCTTTGGCTCCGGTGCCCGAATCAGGGGGGCGGCTCGAGCGGGGGCCGTGATGGTCAAATCGGCGCCGGACCGGGTATACCGGTTCATGGGCGAGCCCGTCTATGTGGCGCCTCTCCTCCAGGCGGCCGACACGCTGAAACTTCACACCGAGAGTGTTCTAGCGGTTGCCGAAAAAGGGGTGCTCGTCGGGGTGGTGCGACGGGAAGATCTGAAAGGCAAAGGGAACCGGACGGTGGCGAGCGTGATGGACGATCCGGTCTCGACAAGGGTCGACGCGACCATCGAAGAGGCCCGCCCGCTGGGGGAGACATTCGGGGCCGACCCGATACCGGTCACCGACCACGACGATTATCTGGTTGGCGGTTTGTCCTTGCCAGCGGCTTGAAATAGGGCAGAATCAGGCCAGTGAACACTAAAACCTTTTTTCGCGGCCTGTTCTGGTCGGTCGTCGCCTTGGCCATTGTCTTCCATGCTGCGGGTGGCTGGTACTTCTCCGGCGAGCTGATCGACGATGCCTTCGTCATCGACCCGGACCCGATCACCGTAACCGGCGGCGACTACGAGATGGAGTTGGTCGAGTACGAGACCGAGCTCGGGTTGATGGATGCGTGGTACCTCCCTTCTGACGGAGACACGTGGGTGATTCATGTCCATGGGCTCGGTGGCACGCCGGCCGAGGCGGAGCCCCTCTTCGCTCCGCTCCAGGACGCCGGCTACCCCCAGTTGGCGATCACTTACAGAAACGACGATGGCCAACCCGAGGACCCATCGGGCTTCTACCAGTACGGGTCCACCGAACACCGCGACATCAGTGATGCGGTGGACTACGCCCTGGAGAATGGAGCTGAGCGAATCTTCATGAACGCCTACTCCACCGGCGCCGCACACACTCTCGGTTTTGCGTTCCGCGAGGTTCGGGACCGCGTCATCGGAGCCCATTTCGACTCCCCGAACATCGACTTCGGCGAAACGGTCAATCACAATGCAGCCCAGCGGGATCTGCCGATCCTGCCGTTCAAGGTCCCCGAGAGCCTGAGCGCGGTCGCCAAGTTCATGACGTCGCTGCGGATCGGCATCAGCTGGAGGACTCTTGATTACGTGGACAGCTCCGCGCGGAGCCTCAAGATCCCGGTCCTGGTCCATCACGGCACCGCCGATCTAACGGTCCCGGTCCAGACCAGTATCGAGTTCGCCGAGAACAACCCCTCACGAGTTCAGTTGGTACAGGTAGAGGGTGCTGACCACATCGAGTCCCTCGATGTGCTCGGCGAGCAGTACACGGCGGCGATCCTGGGGTTCATCGCCAGCCTCGAGTAAGCCCTGGCCGACCTTCTAACCTTCACGCCAACCAGGAAGTAGGTGTGTGGTCGCCAGCGAAGTCATGATCCGGCTCGAGAAAGTGTCGAAGCACTACCCGGGAGCGGCCACCCCGGCCGTGGACCGTCTGAGCCTCGACGTCGGCAGGGGAGAGTTCGTGACTCTCGTTGGCCCTTCGGGATGCGGCAAGACCACGACCCTCAAGATGATCAACCGCATCATCGAGCCGACGGGCGGATCGATCCAGGTCGATGGCGTCGATGCCATGTCGGTGCCGGCACACGAGCTGCGCAGGTCGATCGGATACGTCATCCAGCAGATCGGCCTTTTTCCCCATCGGACGATCGCGCAGAACATCGCCACCGTCCCGGCGCTGCTCGGATGGGACAAGTCCCGGACCCGGGCGCGGATCTCGGAATTGATCGACGTAGTCGGGCTGGAAGCAGAGATGCTCGAACGCTACCCGGCTGAGCTATCCGGCGGGCAGCAACAGAGAGTCGGGGTCGCCCGCGCCCTGGCCGCCGACCCCCCGGTCCTGCTCATGGATGAGCCGTTTGGTGCCGTCGACCCGATTGTCCGCGGCCACCTGCAACGGGAGTTCCTCGACCTACAGGACAAGCTCGGCAAGACTGTGGTCTTCGTCACCCATGACATCGACGAGGCGATCTTTCTCGGTACCAGGATCGCCATCCTCAACACCGGGGGAATCCTCGAACAGTACGACACCCCCGAAATGATTCTCAGCGAGCCGGCCAATCAGTTCGTCGCAGATTTTCTCGGCGGCGAGCGGGGCCTGAAACGGCTCGGGCTGCTGCCGGTCAGCTCAGCGGACATGGTGCATGGCCCGATGATCGATCGCAACGGATCGCGGGAGGATGCCGAACGGATCATGTCTGAGAACGGGATCGACTGGATCGGTGTCCTCGACGGGAAGAGGCTCCTCGGCTGGGTGGATCGAACCGACGTGCAGTCACTGGGGCCGGCAGGGGCAGAGCCCCGGCCCTTCGCCGTATCCCTCGCACCCTCGTCATCCTTGCGAGAGGCGCTGGATGCCGTTGTCACCGGCCATGCCCGGATCGCGGTTGTCGTGGAGAATGGTGAGTACCGCGGGATGCTCGACCTCGAAGCGATCGCCGAAGAAATCACCGAATGAGCTCTGTCCTGGCGCAGTCCGGCCCCCTCATCGACTGGACGTGGGTCGAGAGGAACATGGCTCAGATCGTCGAACGGACCTGGGAGCACCTGACACTCACCGGGATCTCGGTAGGCCTCGGGCTGCTCATCTCCGTCGGCCTGACGATGATCGTGCTCCGCTGGCGGTGGACCTATCCGTCGATCACAGGGTTCACCGGTCTGCTCTACACCATTCCCTCCCTTGCCCTCTTTGCCCTGTTGGTCCCGTTCACCGGGCTTAGCGACACCACCGCGATCATCGCCCTCACCTCGTACACGCTCTTCATCCTCATCCGGAACATCGTCGCCGGGATCGATGGTGTGCCTGAGGCCGTCAAGGAGGCTGCTGACGGAATGGGTTACACCGCACGGTCCCGGTTCTGGAAGATGGAGGTTCCCCTCGCCCTTCCTGTGATCATGGCCGGGCTGCGGATCGCGACCGTCACAACAGTGGGCCTGGTGACCGTGACCGCTGTGATCGGACTGGGCGGGTACGGCTTCTTCATCCTTCGTGGCCTGAACACCTTCTTCTGGACCCAGATGATCGCAGGTGTCGTGCTGTCTGTGGTGCTCGCCACCGTCCTCGACCTTGCCTTCATCGCCTTGCAGCGCCTGTTGAGCCCGTGGGCGAAAGCGAACACCTGATGGGCATCTGGGACCAGTTCGTCGAATTCGTCACCGATCCGGCGACGTGGTCGGGCACGGGATCGTTCTGGGTCCGGCTCTTCGACCATCTCTGGGTCTCGGTCGCCGCAACCGTGATCGCCTTTGTGGTGGTCTTCCCGCTTGCCCTCTACCTCGGACACATAAGGAAGGGCTCGCAGGCGGCGACGGCTGTGGTCAACATCGGCCGGGCTCTACCGTCGTTCGGGATCCTGGCGATTGCGTTTCTCATTCTCGTCCAGATGGGCGCCGGAGTGGGCACGCCCTGGTCGATTCTCGTGGCGCTGATCGCTCTTGCCGCGCCCCCTGTGTTCACCAACACGATCGCGGGGATTCAGGCTGTCGAGCCGGCGACCATCGAGGCGGCACGCGGGATGGGGCTCACCGAGCGGCAGGTCCTGGTCGGCATCGAGCTTCCCATGGCCATGCCGCTGGTGATGGAAGGGATTCGCATCGCTTTCGTCCAGGTGATTGCCACAGCAACTCTCGGTGCCCTGGTCGCCTGGGGTGGTCTGGGGCGCTACATCATCGACGGATTTGCGGTCCGTGACAACGGCGAGATCCTGTTCGGGGCGCTTGCAGTCGGGCTGCTGGCGATTGTCGCGGAAGTGAGTTTCAGCTTTATCCAGCGGGCAGTGACACCGAAAGGGCTCACCGTCGCCAGATGAATTCGGGAATCCCCCGGACTTGCATAGGGTTGGGACTAGTCGGTGCCCGGTGTCGGTCAGTGTCTGACCGAAGGAAGCGGGCGCCTAATTGTCTATACAAAGGAGAAACCCATGCGGAAACTTGTCCGCAAACGCGCTGTTGGGGCGATCCTGGCCGTGGCCCTGGTGGCAACGGCTTGTGGGTCGGGTGACAGCGATGGAGAACCGATTGCAGTTGGTTCCTTCGCATTCAACGAGTCAGTGATCGTCGCCGAGATCTATGCCCAAGCCCTCGAGGCTGAGGGGTTTGAAGTTGAGCGCAAGCTCAATCTCGGCAACCGCGAAGTGGTGAAGCCTGCACTCGAGTCAGGCGAAATCGACCTGGTCCCCGAGTACGTGGGCACCCTTGCCGGGTTCCTCGGCGCCACGCCCACTGCCGATTCGGAGTCGACCTGGAACGACGCCAAGGCCGCCTTCGAGGAGAATGGCGTGACGCTGCTCCGGTACAGTCCGGCGCAGGACAAGAACGCTTACGTGGTCACCGCAGAAACGGCTGCCGAATACGGTCTGAGCACGGTCTCCGATCTTCAGCCGGTGGCAGGCGAGCTCGTTTTTGGTGGTCCTCCCGAGTGTCCGGAACGAGAGTTCTGCCTGATCGGCTTGAGTGAGGTGTACGGCCTCGAATTCGCCGAATTCACCCCGCTGGATGTTGCAGGTCCAATCACCATCGCTGCTCTCGACGGTGGGGAGATCGATGTGGCGCTCCTGTTCACAACCTCGGGAATCATCGCCGACCGCGGTTGGGTCTCACTGGAAGATGACATGGGGTTGAACCCGGCAGAGAATCTGGTCCCGGCGATTCGCACCGATGTCGTCGACGCCTACGGGGACGACCTCACCGACCTGCTCAACCGGATCTCGGAGGCGCTCACCACCGAGGACCTCACCGAGATGAACAAGCGTGCCGACATCGACCAGGAGGATCCGGCGGCGCTGGCCGCTGAGTGGCTCATCGCCAACGGGTTCATCGACGGCTGATCGTCGCTCCCACCTATGAAAAAGAGCCCCCTGACCAGGGGGCTCTTTTCGTTTCCGAATTTGTCACAGGACGGAGGTACGTTTTGCGGCGAAAGGGTAGGAGATGAAATGCTGATCGACTGTGACAATTGTGCGATGAAAAACACATCGGCGTGTGACGACTGCGTGGTCTCCGTCCTGTTCCAGATCGGGCCGGTCGAACTGAGCGACGATGAGTTGACCGCCCTCGATAATCTCGCCGACACCGGGCTGGTTCCCAGACTGCGCCTCGTGCCCACCGATCGCAGGGCTTCCTAGGAGTCTGTTGGATAATGCCGTTGCTCGGATTGGCGGCCAGGCGCGCCAAACGCAAGGCCGAGGTTTCGCCACTCCTCGGTCCGGAATGGCGGGGCCGAGAACGCCGCGAGTGTTGATGCCTGGTCGTCAAGATGGGTGACATGCATTGTTCAACGGGCTCCTCACTACCTGATTGGGCGGTCCCGCCCGTTATCCTCAGCGGGATGGTCGTGGTCTATGCCTCTTCGCTTGCGGTTGGGTTCGTGGCTCTCCTGGTGATCGTGATGGGTGGAACGCTCGCGGAGAACCTGGGACGCGCCGATCGCGACCCGGGAATGCGTATCGGCCAGCGGGGGCGTCTTATCGTTGGCAGTGTCCTCGGATTCGGTATCGGCGGCATGGCCGCCGAATTCTCGCCGCTTGGTTTGAGCTGGCCCGTTGCCCTGGCCGCAGCCCTTGTCGCTGCATTGCTTGCTGTGCTCTGGGTCAGGTACGCCACCGGGTCGGGCGCCGGCGCCTGATGCTCGTCGTCTCCGATGTCCACGGCGCCTTCGATGCCCTTGCCGCAATCGCCTCTGCAGGCGAAACGTTGCTGATCCTCGGCGATCTGGCCAACCTCACCGACTACCGGACCGGTGAAGGAGCGGTCGCCGCAGCCCTCGGCATCGACTTCGCCCGTGACGCCGCGCGGGCCCGGGGCGAGGGCGACTTCGAAAAGATGAGGAAGATGTGGCAGAACCGCCCCGGTGACCCGGACGAGGCGCGCCAGGGCATCGAGAGAGCCATCGCGGATCAATACGGGCGGCTCTCGGCTGCACTGGAGAATGCGTCAGGCTATGTGATCCATGGGAACGTGGACCGGCCCACCGCCCTTGCTGAATCCCTCCCTCCTGGATTCGATTACGTGCACGGAAGAAGGGTGGAAATCGAGGGGGTGAGCTTCGGGTTCGCCGGTGGGGGAGTGGCGACCCCGATGCAGGCTCCTGGGGAGATCTCTGACGACGAGATGCGGGCGACCCTCGACTCGATCGGAGAAGTCGACGTGCTGTGCACCCATGTCGCGCCGGCCCTTGGCCCGCTGGAGACAGACGTCATCACCGGGCGCAAGGAGCGCAGTTCCCTACCGATCCTCGATTACATTCGCGCGGTCAAACCCAGATTGCACCTATTCGGCGATGTTCACCAGCCCCAGGCATCCCGCTGGCGCATCGGAGCGACGAGGTGTGTCAACGTCGGCTACTTCCGGGCGACCGGCCGGGCCTATCACCTCGACGTCAGTGGTCTGTCGGTCAAATAGGGCGAGCGTAGAAACGCCGCCAGTATTTGCGACGGGCCGCAGGTTTCTAGGGCCAATCGGGCGCTATTCTCACCTGGGACGACATGAGTGAAGGCACCTTTCAAACGCTGGAAATAGACGCACCTGCGACCGACCTGTACGACACCGTCGCCGACATCGCCGGTTACCCCGAGTGGGCAACCGGGATCAAGGAGGTCGAGGTCCTGGAAACCGATAACGAGGGGAACGTGACCCGTGCCCGATTCGTCATCGACGGCTTCATCAAGGAGATCGAGTACGTCTTGCGCTACAGACACGCCCGGCCGCATTCGCTGAGCTGGACTGCCGAAGAGAGCGGAGACGTGAAAATGCTCGAGGGTTCGTACACATTCAACGACACCGAACATGGCGTCGAAGTCGTCTATGCGCTGAGCGTCGAGCCCAACTTCAAGATCCCCGGGTTCATTCGCAGCCAGGCCGAGCGCCAGATCGTGACAACGGCCCTCAAAGGCCTGCGCAAGAGGGTCTCCGAGCGGGCTGAATGAGGATCGTCCTCGTCACCGGAAAGGGGGGCGTGGGCAAGACAACTGTGGCTGCGGCCACCGCCCTGGCCGCTGCTGACGCCGGCTATCGGACCATGGTCACCTCCACCGATCCCGCGCACTCCCTCTCCGACGCCCTCACGATGAGCCTGGGAAGCGAGCCGACCGATATCGCCCCCGATCTCCAGGGCCAGCAGATCGATACCCAGCGTCAGCTCGACAAGTACTGGGGATCGATCAGACGCCAGCTCATGGATGTGCTCGACTGGGGCGGTGCGGGCGGGATCGAGTCCGAGGAGTTCCTGATCTTCCCCGGGATGGACGAGCTGTTTGCCCTGATCGAGGTCAACGAGCACGCCCGCTCCGGGGCGTACGACGTGGTTGTGGTCGACTGCGCCCCCACCGCCGAGACTCTCCGTCTCCTCTCTCTTCCGGAAGTCCTCTCCTGGTACTTCGAAAAGGTGATGCCGACCGAGCGGAAGCTGATGAAGGCCGCCCGCCCGCTTCTCTCCAGGATGACCAATCTGCCGCTGCCCCGCGACGAGGTCTTTGGCGCAGCCCAATCGGTCTTCGACTCGATCGAGGGAGTCAAGGAGCTGCTGAGCTCGCCCGAGATCACCTCGGCGCGCCTGGTGGTCAATCCGGAGAAAATGGTGATCGATGAGGCCCGGCGCACCTATAGCTACCTGGGTCTCTTCGGTTACGGAGTGGACGGTGTCGTCGTGAACCGGGTGCTCCCCGACGACGTCACCGACCCCTATTTCGATCGCTGGAGATCTATCCAGAAGGGCCATCTCGATGTGGTCGACGAGGCGTTCGCCGATGTGCCCCGACTCCGGGTGCGGTTGTTCGACGACGAGATGATCGGTCTGGACCGTCTCCGGCGGCTGGCGCAAGAGCTCTACGGCGAAACCGATCCGATAGCCGATTTCCATGCCACCAGTCCCTTCCGCATTGTCGAAGGCACGGGCGGCGTGACCATGGAGCTGGACGTTCCCTTCGCCGAGAAAGCGGACCTCGACGTCTACCGCAAGGGAAACGAGCTTTTCGTGCAGCTCGGGCCCTACCGGCGCTCGTTTGTGCTGCCCGACGCACTGCATCGGCGTGAGGTGACGCGAGCCAAGTTGGACAACGGCGTTCTCGCGGTCTCCTTCAACGAACCGGACGGGGCTTGATGCCTGAACGTGACGAGGTGCTCGCCACTCTGGGCCGCGCCGGCAAGCGAGCATTGATCCATATGATTCAGGCTGCAATCGAAGGGGTAAAGGCGGTCGAGGCTGTGATAGACGAACTGGGGAAAATGGGTGACAATGAGAACGGAGAGCATTCAGCAAATGGGACCGAACGGATAATAGTCGAATGACCTACAACAATCAGGAGCGGGTCCGCCCCGACGAAGTCGTACCGCCTGGAGGAAATGCCGTGCAGGGCCGAAAACTGATTCAGGACACCATCCTGATCGTGCCCAACATCGTCAAGCTGGTGGGAAGGCTGCTCTCCGACCCGAGGGTGCCGCGTCGCTCGAAAATTGCCCTTGGTGCTGCCGCGGCCTACGTCGCAAGCCCGATCGACCTGATCCCGGACATAGTCCCTGTGGTCGGATGGGCCGATGACATCCTGTTTATGCTGCTTGCAATCGACGGGCTGATCACCCGTTCCGGACCAGAGATCGTCGAGGAGCACTGGGACGGTCCGGTCGACCTGCTCAAGCTGATAGAGGACGTCCTATCACTGGCAAGAGGACTCGTCCCCGGCAAGATCAGGGGCATCTTCGACCGGCTCAATGGGTGACCCGGGTTTTACCTGCCCCGGGACTAAATTGAGTGGTCAATGGATTTCAGACGAATCGGATCGCTGCCCCCCTATGCGTTTGCGGAGGTAAACCGTCGCAAGCTGGAGGTCAGGGAGTCCGGCGTTGACGTAATCGACCTGGGATTCGGCAATCCCGATATCGCTTCACCTGAGATTGCGGTGGAAACCCTCCGTGCGGAGGCCTTGAATCCCGGAAACCACCGCTACTCGGCATCGCGTGGAATCGACGACCTCCGGAGTGCCCTGGCGGCGCGCTATCAGCGTCGATTCGGAGTCTCCCTCGATCCCGAGACCGAGGTGATCGCCACTATCGGCGCCAAGGAAGGGCTCTCTCATCTCATGTGGACACTTCTCCAACCCGGAGATGCGGCCATCGTCCCGGACCCGTCGTATCCGATCCACATCTTCGCCCCTGTGATCGCCGGGGCGGAGGTCAGGGTCGCTCCGATCGGCTCGGAGGAGGACTACTTCGAGGTAGTCGACCGGATGTTCAAGAACTCATGGCCCCGGCCTCGGGTCATCATCGTCAGCTTTCCCCACAACCCGACGACCAAAACCGTGGACATCGGGTTCTTCGAGCGCCTCGTGGCTTTCGCCAGGGAGCAGGAGGTTGTAGTTGTCCATGACTTCGCTTACGCCGACATCGCCTTTGGTGGATACACCGCGCCATCCCTGCTCGAAGTCGACGGGGCGATTGAGGTGGGCGTCGAGCTCTATTCGATGACCAAAAGCCATTCGATGGCTGGTTGGCGAGTTGGATTCATGTCGGGTAACCCTGAGATTGTGGCCGCCCTGGCCAAGCTGAAGAGCTACCTCGATTACGGGACCTTCCAGCCGATCCAGATCGCAGCGGCGGCGGCACTCAACGAGGGAGACGGGTTCGTCGACAAGGTCAACGAGATCTACCAGCAGCGACGGGACGCCCTGATCGCCGGACTCGGTGGAATCGGCTGGGCCGTTTCCCCACCCGAGGCGACGATGTTCGTCTGGGCGCGGATTCCGGAGGCGTACACAGATATGGGGTCGCTCGACTTCTCCATCCACCTGCTGGAGAAAGCCGGAGTGGCGGTCAGCCCCGGGTTGGGCTTCGGCATCGCAGGCGAAGGCCATGTCCGGTTTGCCCTCGTCGAGGCCGCGGACCGCATCACCGAAGCGGCGCAGCGGATCGGGAAGGCACTCGGCCGCCTGTGATACCGCCCCGTTTTGGGAACTAGGCGAGGCACTACCCTCATCAAATGGCTTTCAGCGATGGCAGCGCCGACTTCAGATCCGACACGGTAACCCGGCCGACGCCGGCAATGATCGAGGCTATGGCGTATGCCCCGGTGGGTGACGACGTCTATCACGACGATCCGACGGTGAATCTGCTCGAAGAGGAATCGGCAGAGGTCACAGGTAAGGAAGCTGGTATCTACGTCCCAACCGGCACAATGGGCAATCAGCTGGCGATCATGTTCCACACCAACCCCGGAGAGGAGGTGCTGGCGAACGAGGCCAGCCATGTGAGGAGCATCGAGGGCGGCGCCCCCCAGGCTCTATCCGGCGTCGGTTTCCGGACCGTCTCCAACTCGAATGGTCAGATAATGCCCGAAGACGTTGAGCGGGCGATGGACGCAGTTGGGTACTTCCCCAGAATCGGCCTCATGGTCTGGGAGAACACTCACAATCTCTCCGGCGGCCGGGTGATCCCATATGAGGTCTTCGAAAAGACATCGGCAACCGCGGCTGCGAGAGGTCTCAAGATCCACATCGATGGGGCCCGCATCTTCAATGCGGTCACCGCCACCGGGATCGACGCCTCGACCTGGTCGAAACACGCTGACACTATCCAGTTCTGCTTCTCCAAAGGACTGGGGGCACCGGTCGGCTCCATCGTCTGCGGACCGCGCGATTCGATAGCCGAGATCCGATACCTGCGGAAGAGGCTCGGCGGGGGCATGCGCCAGGCCGGGGTCATCGCGGCTGCCGCCCGGGTTGCACTTGCCGAGAGGGGGCGGCTGGCAGAAGACCATGATCTCGCCGCTTACCTTGCCGCCGGCCTCGCAGAGCGCTTTCCCGGTTCGGTGGACGTGGCGGATGTGGAGACCAACATGGTCCTTGTCGAGATCGAGGCAATCGGGATCCCGTGGGCAGAGATCAAAGACAGATTGGACAATTCGGGGGTGCGGGCGAACCCGCCCCGGCTCGGTGGCTGGAGGCTGGTCGCCCATCGCGACGTCGACCGGGACGATGTCGATCGGCTGCTGACCGCTCTTTCGTAACCGATAACCGGCCGGCAGGGTCGAAACCACAGTGAGTTACGCGATACTCTTTCCCGGCCAGGGCAGCCAGGCAGTCGGCATGGGGGCCGATAGTTTCGAAGCCCACCCGGTGCTCCTTGGCGAGATCGCCGATTCGATCCTCGGTTGGTCCTTGCGCAGGTTGTGTCTCGACGGCCCTGCCGAAGAGCCGACCCGCACCGAACATGCCCAACCCGCCCTCTTTGCCGTCTCCTACACCCTGTGGCTCTCATTTCGGGAAGCTGTGGGCAAATCCCCCGTTGCGGCCGCCGGACACTCTCTGGGCGAATATACCGCCCTCACCGCTGCCGGAGCGCTCAGCTTCGAGCAGGGCCTGAAGTTGGTTGCCGGCAGGGGGAAGCACATGGCAAAAGCTGCTGACCTCGAGCCCTCGGGCATGGCAGCGCTGATCGGCGCTGACGAAAAGCTCGCGGAAAAGGTCGTCAACGAAAACCAGAGCGGCGGTGGCAGGCTGCAGCTCGCCAACCTGAACGCTCCCGGCCAGGTGGTTGTTGCAGGCAGCGCTGCCGATCTGGAGTGGCTGGGGGAACATGGGCAGGACCTCGGGGTGAGGCGGGTCATCCCTCTCCACGTTGCCGGGGCGTTCCACTCCTCGTTCATGTCTCAGGCTGCCGAGCAACTCGCCAATATGACCGCCGACGTCGGCTTCGCCGTGCCGGAGTTCGATGTGATCTCCAACGTGACGGGCCGGCCACATGAGGCAAACTCGGTCGGGGCGAAACTCGTCGAGCAGGTGACCTCACCGGTCCGTTTCGAGGAGTCACTCCGGAACATGGCGGCATCCGGCATCGGCACATTCGTCCACATCGGGCCCGGCGACGTGACAGCAGGGCTGGCGAAACGGACGATTCCTGATGCAAATGTGTTTACCGTGTCATCGCTGGATGACATCGACTCAGCGGTTGAGTCACTGAGTACGATCGTCAATAGCTGAGGTGAATGATGAATGCTGAGATAACCGGCTGGGGCAAGTGTATGCCCCCCAATGTCCTTTCCAACCACGACCTGGAACAGATTGTCGACACATCCGACGACTGGATCACCACGCGCACCGGCATCAAAGAGCGACGGATCTCCCATGTCGAGGCATCCGACCTGGCAGCTGTTGCCTGCTTGCGCGCCCTGGCCGCCGCCGGCAAATCGGTTGAGGACGTCGATCTCCTGCTCGTCGCCACCTGCTCGGGAGACTCGATCATCCCTTCGACGGCCTCCCGGGTCCAGGAGAAGATCGGTGCCGTCAACGCCGCAGCCATGGACCTCAATGCAGCATGCTCCGGCTTCGTCTACGGGCTGGTAACCGGGGCCAACATGATTCGGGGCGGGACCAACAAGACCGTCCTGTTGGTGGGCACCGAGAAGCTGCACCATTTGATGAATTTCACCGACCGCACCACCTGTGTCCTCTTCGGAGACGGCGCCGGTGCCGTCGTTCTGGAGTCCTGCGAGGACGGTGTCGGCGTGCTCGGCTCAGAGTTGGGCATCGATGGATCGGCGGGCAAGTTCCTCGAAGTGCCGACGGACGGAACCCAGGGCGACTGGTCACCACGACCCTCGGAACAGTGCGCAATCCAGATGGATGGCCAGGAGGTATTCAGGAGGGCGGTCACCAAGATGGCGGAGAGCTCCCTGCAGGCCCTGGAAAAGTCGGGCCTCGGCCTGGAGGATGTCGACCTCCTCATCCCGCACCAGGCAAATGTCAGGATCATCGACGCAACCGCGCGCCGACTGGGTGTCGACAGCGCCAAGGTCTTTGTCAACATCCACTCCTACGGCAACACTTCGGCGGCGACCATTCCGGTTGCACTCACCGAGGCACTCGAGCAGGGACAGATCGCGCCGGGTTCCATCGTTGCCTTCACCGCGTTTGGCGGCGGACTCACCTGGGGCTCGGCAATCGTCCGTTGGGGTGCCCGGGTTGAGCCATTGCAGGAAAGCGACGCCGAGCTGCCTCCGGTCGATCGCAGCACACTCGAGATACTCCAGTCGAACTTCGACTTCTTCGGGGTCCCGGAGAAGTTGGCTTGACCGGCGGCGATGCCCGGGTCGCACTGGTAACGGGTGGCTCGAGGGGGATAGGCCGGGCGATCGCGCTTCGACTTGCCGCAGACGGCCACGTAGTGGTGGTCAACTACTCGGCGAATACGTTTGCCGCCGCCGGTGTAGTTGCACAGATCGAGTCGGCGGGAGGCCGGGCGATGTCCGCTCAGGCCGATGTTTCTGATCCTGACCAGGTCGACGCCCTCTTCGACCTGGTCGCGACCGACCTCGGCACGGTCGATGTCCTCGTCAACAACGCCGGGATCACCAGGGACAATCTCTTACTCAGGATGAGCCACGAAGACTTCGACTCGGTGATGCAGACCAATCTCCGCTCGGCATTCCTCTGCACCAAGGCTTCTCTCCGGGGAATGCTCAAGGCAAGATGGGGCCGGATCATCTCGATAGCATCGGTCGCGGGGATCTCAGGCAATGCCGGCCAGGCGAACTACGCTGCTTCCAAGGGGGGGATGATTGCTTTCGCCAAGTCGATCGCCAAGGAAGTCGGGTCCCGGGGGATCACATCGAATGTCGTTGCTCCCGGATACATCGAGACCGACCTGACCGACGCACTTGGCGACGGCGTAAAGGAATCGGCATCCGCCGCCGTTGCGCTGGGTCGCTTCGGCCAACCCGAGGAGGTCGCAGAAGCAGTCGGATTTCTTGCATCTGATGCAAGCAGCTACATAACAGGCCAGGTTTTGGCGGTAGACGGCGGGATCACCCTGTAAGTTCTTCCCCAACTCATAGAACTCATAGATAGGAGAAACGAGAAATGGAAAGAAACGAAGTATCGGAGAAGTTGACCGGGGTCCTCGTGTCCGAGTTAGGGCTCGACGCCGAGAAGATCAACGACGATGCCCACTTCGAAGAGGACCTCGATGTCGACAGCCTCGGGGTGGTCGAACTGCTGATGGCACTCGAAGACGAGTTCGGGGTGAAGATCCCCGATGAAGAAGCCGAGTCGATCATGACTGTCGGCCAGGCCGTCGACCTGGTCCACACCAAGCTCAACGCCTAAGCAGACCCAGAACCTCTACACCTCACAACCCGGGCCGGGAGGATCCTCGTTCCTGGCCCGAGCCTCCTGCCATTCGCCGAGGCTGCGGTAGATTAGCACCAGCACCAATGCCATCCCCGCCGTGACCACGATGAATGCCCCTGCCGCTATCGCCGCCGACCAGCCGTGACAGTGCGTCACCGCTCCGACCGGGTCGGAAGTCGTGCAGCTCAAATCCGTCACGAACCAACCCAAAAGCCCTGCGAGCACGCCGACCGTCAGCGATGGGATGGCGATCCACGGGTTCGGGGTTCGTCTCAAAGAGCCTGGCCCTTCTCGTCGATGCCGGCGCGGTCGAGGATCTCCTTCGGCGCGAGTTCAGGTGGAATGGCGTAACTGGTGCCTTTCTCGATGAGCGGCCGGAAGGCTACGGCGACATCGGACGACCAGGCCGTTGCGGTAATCGCTGCAGACGCCAGCAGTGCAACGATGGCATGCGGTAGAGGCATGAAGGCGGCAAAGGCGATCGTCGCTGCGATCAGCCCAAAGCGCAAGGCGGCGAGTCCGCCGGGGACGGTACGGCTGTAGAGAAGCGCGGCCAGGGGCCCACATGCCGCCATGGCGATCACCCACGAGTTGGCGTCGGCAGGAATCAGGCCGAGGGCGAGGGGCAGTCCCAGCGCGGCGAGGGTGACGATCACCGATCGGGCGGGCGGGCCGCCCGCCGAGGGGAGCTTTCTGACGAGTCGGTGCTGACGGGGTGACAGCAGGAGGATGAGGCTCAGCGCGGTAGCTCCCAGACCCGCCATGCTCCAGGTGGAGAGGGGAATTACGGTGCCGACCCAGAGGGTCGTCCCCAGCACCACGATGAGTGTGCGCAGGGCCCAGCGCCCGCCCACGAGCACCAGGCCAACGGTGGCAACGGTGGACAGGACAAGCCAGCCGAGACCCGTGATGAGCACAGAGTTCGGGTGGTAGGGCCCGGGGGCGAGCATGACCGCGGCCAGCCAGATCAGAATCGCCGCCATCGGCGTCGCAGCGATCAGGATCGGTTTCACGGCTCCATTGTCGCAGCCGGTGCCTTCAAGCCGAAGTTGGCCCGTCGGGCGTGTCGTCGGAGGCCACGGCCCTTAGATCGGCGTGCTCGCCGAATCCCGGAGTGTCTCCGGGGCTCCACATAGTCTGTTCGACCCACGTGGTCCCGGGACGCAGGGTGACGACTGCGCCGTGAGCCGGCTTGTCTTCCTGGAGATTCGAGAGCGGTGAGCCGATGAGGCGGAGCCGGGCTGCCTGTATCGGATCCTGATGGGAGACGATCACCACGTCGCCGTGGGGATGTTCCAGGTCGAGCCTGCGGGCAACCTCGGCCATTCTCTCAGCGAGGTCGCCAAGCGTCTCATCGGCGAAGTGCAAAGACTCCGGGTGTTCCAGGTAGGCCTCGAGCTCCCCTGGGAACTTCGACGGGATTTCCTGCCACGAATGGCCCTTCCAGCGATCGATTGCGTTCCACTCGGTCAGGTCGGCGTCCACCCGCACCGGAACCCCCGATCGGGCGGCGATCTCTTCTGCTGTCCGCAGAGAGCGCTCCAGTGGCGACGACCAGATCGCCACCACCGCCCGGGGCCCGAGGTAACGGCCCACTTTTCGCGCTTGCTCGATGCCCAGGGTCGAGAGCCCGAAGTTGGGCAGAGAGCCGTAGACGATGTTGCCCGGGTTGGAGACCTCTCCGTGCCGTACGAGGTGAACGAATGCTGACATTGGCCGGTAGTTTGGCCCGTCCTGCCTGCTACGTCAGGTATCTTCGCTGGTACATGTGGTCCGAACCCATCCTGCACGTCGATATGGACTCGTTCTTCGTCGAAGTCGAGCGACTGTCCAGGGAGGACCTCCGCGACAGGCCGGTAGCCGTGGGAGGGACCGGCAGCCGCGGCGTCATTGCCAGTGCCTCCTATGAGGCGAGGCGAGCGGGAGTCAGGTCGGCGCAACCGACGAGCGTTGCCCGGCGCCTCTGCCCCGAACTCATCGTCGTCTCGCCCTCGCACGGCAAGTACGGCGAGCTGTCCGGCCGGGTGTTCGAAGTGTTCAACTCGTTCACTCCGCGGGTGGAGGGCCTCAGCCTCGATGAGGCGTTTCTCGACATCAGCGGGCTCCGCCACCATTACGAGTCACCGGTGGAGGTTGGCCAGGCGATAAGGTCCAAGCTCCGATCCGATATCGGGCTTCCCTCGTCGGTTGGTGTGGCCTCGACCAAATTCGTGGCCAAGCTCGCGTCGAAGGCCGCCAAACCCGACGGTCTCCGACATATTGACTCAGCCTGGCAACAGGAGTTTCTTCATGCGCTGCCGGTCGACGAGCTCTGGGGGGTGGGCCCGGCCACTCTGGCCGGTCTGCGGAGACTGGGCATTGGAACGGTCGGGGATCTGGCCGCTCTTCCCGAATCGACCGTATCTGCGGCCCTGGGACCATCCCAGGGTGCCCATCTCCATTGCCTCGCCAACGGAATCGACCCCCGCAGCGTGGAGCCGGCTGCTGAGACGAAACAGATATCTGTCGAGGAGACGTACAACCACGACCTGGATGGGAGGCATCTCGTCGAGTCGGCGCTCCTGGCCCATGCCCAGCGTCTTGCGATGAGGCTGCGGCAGGCATCCGTCCGGCCCCGCACCATCTCCCTGAAAGTGCGGTACGACGACTTCACCACCGTGACCAGGTCACGGACTCGATCCGAGGGGATCGACGGTTCCCGGGACATTTTCAAGATCGCCAAAGAGCTGTTGTCCGATGTGCCTGCGGTGCGCCCGGTTCGCCTGCTCGGCCTGGCCGGGTCATCTTTCGAGACTGTCACAGGAGGCGCCCAGCTCCTGCTCGACGACGACGACTCGTGGAGTCGGGTGTCCAGGGTTGTCGGTGATGTCGAGGACCGGTTCGGGCCTGCATCGATCGAGCCGGCCCGTCTCCTCGACTGGCAGGAAAGGTCCGACTGAACTATGGACTACTGACTCCAGACCCGGTGTAAAGTTGGACGAGACAGGGAAGACGAAAGCCCGCCCAATGCCATTAGACGATCGGGAACAAAAGATCCTCGCCGAGATAGAACGTCAGTTCTACGAGGAAGATCCAGAGCTGGCACGCGCCGTCGAGAACATCGACCGGACCCCGATGGTGAAGGTGCGCGTGGCAATTGCCGGAGCGGTGATCGGACTTGCAGTGATCTTGTTCTTCTTTGCACAAAACATCGTCTTTGCGCTGGTCGGTTTTGCTGTGCTGATCGCCTCGGTGAGCGTTCTCGTGCCCGTTCTTCGCGAGCGACTGGTCTCAACCGGGGCCGGAGAGAACGACACCGATCAAGCCGTCTGACGGCGAATTTCGCGATCCTTCCTCCCTTTGCCGAACCGGCTAAGGTTGCGTCCCTATGGCGTTCCTCCGGGGTGGAGTCAATCGCCGAAGGTATAGATTTTGAAACCTGGCTCAATGCGCCAGGTCGACGTTTTAGGAAGGGAAGAGTGGAGCAGGCATTCACGGCCGAACAGGCTTGTCGGCTGACCAATTGCACACACCACCAGTTGCGTTATTGGGACCGGGTCGGCTTGGTAAAGCCCTCGGTTCAGAAGAGCGGAGGCCGACCGGGTGTTCGCCGCCTCTATTCGTTCAGAGACCTTGTTGCCTTGAAGGTTGTCCGCAGCCTCCTCGACAACGGCATGTCTCTACAGCGAGTGCGCCGGGCATGGGACTACCTCCGCCGGGAGGGTGGTATGGAAAACCATCTCTCGGAGGTGAAACTCGTGACTGATGGGCAGACCATCTTCAGGGTGAGTTCTGACGAGGGCGAGATACTCGACGCACTTCGGGAGGGCCAGCTCTCCTTTTTTGTCGCGATCGATCAGATCGCACGTGAAGTAGAAGAGGATGTCACCCGTTTCGAACTCGACAAGGAGCGATTCCTCACGATGTTGCGGCGGGTCGAGGACGACATCGCAGAAGAGCGACGCTCCGGCTGACCCTCGAGGGCGCTACTGCCTGCGGCGCTGGAGAAGCGATGAAGGGTTGAACCGGGCGCGCATGCGCCTTCCGCCTTCGTATCTGAGCTTGATCCAGTGCTCGACGGCAAGGAAGTCGTCGACTTTTCCCTCGTTGGCGCGCCGGCCGTAGATGGCAGCGCCATAGGCCCGGGCCACCGGTACCAGAGATCGGTCCGTGGCGAGGGCGAACTCAATCGGGGTGTTGTGTTCGGGTATCCGCTCTCCGAGATCGGAGAGCTGGTCGACTATCTCGTCCCAGGCAGCGGTGATGTCCCCGGTCCGGATCGTCGCCATCCTCCGCCGACGCCGCAGCCCCTTGAGCAACGGGATGGCAAACGCCATCAAAATCAGCAACGGCACCGAGAGCACCCAGGTGGGGAGAGTGCCGGACGAATCGCCGCCCTGTGCTCCACCGAGGTCGGTGTCGTCGAGTCCGAGCAGTGGGCTATCGTCGTCGAAGCCGGGCTGGTCAATCGTGGTGGGCTGGTTGATGGGGTCTGCCACGTAGAGGGACGGGTCGAACTCCGCGGTGAAGCTCTGGGGCAGGGCGCCGTCCGAGCGCGGGGTCGGGTCGAACTTCACCCAACCGAACCCGTCCATCCACATCTCCACCCAGGCGTGGGCGTTGTTGTCACGGACCACGATGGCGGTCGTCCCGTCGCTCTGGGTGATCTCATCGCCCGGGGTGAACCCCCAGACAACGCGACTGGGCACATTCAGCGCCCTCCCAAGCACCGCCATCGAGGCGGCAAATTGCTCGCAATAGCCGGTCCGGTAGTCCTGGCTCGTCTCCTCTGTCAGCCAGTCGGCAAGCTGCAGGTCGGTGTGACCAGCAGTAACGTCTGTCGAATAGATGAACGTGCCGCTGTCCCGGAACCAATGCTGGAGCAGTGTGGCCCTCTCGAAGTCGGAACGTGCACCACGGGTCACCTCCCGTGCCAGAGCAGGAATTGCCGACGAGACCCCGTTAGGGAGCTCGAGATATCGGTCGATGTCGGTCGGGCGATCCAGCTCGCCCGAATGCATCGCCGGCTCAACCGCAAAAGCCCCGATCCTTCCTGCTTCGGCGAAAAGTGGGGTGAGCTCCCCATCGGGACCGGTGGCCAGTGCGTTGAGGTCGGCGCGTTCGATCGGGTAGTCGGCTTCGACCTGATACGTCATGCCTTCGTCGAGTTGGGACTGGTTGATCAAAGAGCCGTCCGGAGCCACCTGGAACTGGTTGATATTTTCGGTGTCGCTCTGCAGAGCCCGGGCGATACCAGCAGTTGGCACCAACGGGCCTCGCAACGCCTCGATCCGGATCCGCTGGGTGAAGGTCACGGTCGTTCCCTGATAGGCATGGTCGGGGTCTCCACCTGCGGTCGCCGGGGAGTACCGCTCGAGTTGGTCGTCGTCGGGCAACCAGCTCTGGCCGTCGTAACGGCTCAGCGTCTCCATCCGGTAGTAGATCTGTGTGGCTTCAGGTGCGTTTTCGTCGAAGGTGACCCGGAACAGCTCAGCGTTCGATCGTGAGATCACCCGTTTCTGCAACCCGACCAGCCTGTTGAACGAAATCCCACCGAAACCTTCCCCGTACCCACCACCACTGCGCCAGTTGATGTTTCCAGACTCGCTGACGATCTGCGACGCCGAGGTGGCTAGAGCGACTGAGGAGACCGCAACTAACCCGGCCATGGCCAGTGCCAGGCTGCCTCCATGGCGGGGTATGGGTCGTCCACTCGAATCCCGGACGCGGCCAGCCGCACTCTTCCGGTCGTTGGCGATTGCCGCCACCGAAAGAGCGAATATTGCGGCCGCCATGCCCATCCAACCCCGCCCGGCCGGAGCGCGGTCAATCACCGCGAATTGGAGATACATCGCAATCGAGGGAAGCGACATTGCCGCTACCGGACCGTGGGAGGCACCCCAGGCGAACAAGGCCCCTATCACCCACATCACAACGGCAAGTATGGCGATGAGCCCGGCACCCGGGTATACCGGTGAGACCCCGAAACGCATGATGTCGAACGACTCTCCCATCTCTGCCATCAGGGCCAGCAGCGTGTCCGGGCCCGGGAAGAACCCGACGAGCAGGGTCTGAGCCACGGAAATCCTCAGGAAGAGGAGGATCCCAGTCACGCCGAACAGACCGAGCGCGCCACGTCGGGAAGACATGGTCTCGGAGAGCAGCCACCACACAACCCCGCCCAAGAAAGCAGCGGCGCCGAGGATCAGATGCCACGAGGGAGCTCCACCGCCCGCCTCGAAGAGGCGCCCAAGGCGGGCGACCATCAGCGCGAAAGCGGCGAGTCCCGCTAGACGGCTCAGCGTGTTGCTGACCATGTGTCTATCCCTAAGACCCAGGCCGGTGCCCAGGGTTCGTCGGGTTTCGCCGAAATCGTGGTGACGCCGAGCCTGTGGAAGCCGACCAGGGTTTGTGATGTGGTGGTCGAAGCCGACATGAGAACAGTTGTGGGGTAGTCGCGGGACAGAAGTTGCTGCACCGAAAGCAGTGGCCGGTCGGCAACCCCGGTGACCATCACCAGGGCGCCGCCACCGCCCTTTTGCCGGATCCGGGTTGCGACCGCCTCGATATCGATGGCTGGATCGGGCTGGACGAGGGCAAGGCGTTCCATCACCGACGCATAGCGGGACGCATCGATGGGGTCGGCGTCACCCGCCCAGAGGTCGGCGTCGAAACCTGATGTCACCAGGTGGGTGACGACGGTCGCCGCCCCGGACACGGCCTTCTCGAACGCTGCACCCGACTCATAGCTGTCAGACCTGACGTCGAGGAGGACCAAGGCCCGCGACTGCCAGGGGGTCTCCAGCTGGCGAATCATCAGCTCGTCGGTACGCGCCGACGACGGCCAGTGCACCCGTCTCAGGTCGTCCCCCCTCTGGTATTCCCGGAGGGTGTAGAAGTCCTCGCCCCCACGTCGTGCGTGCTCGGGCCTGGACGCTTGCATTGCCGGGTCCTGGCCCCGGACTATCGGGAACCCGGTCAGGGGCTCAACGGCCGGGTACACGACGATTCGGTCCACCGGGCCGGTGCCGACGTTGGTCCGGGCCAGACCGAAGGGATCGCCGCGGTGCACCTTCGTCGGGCCCACGCGGTAGACGCCACGGGGGCGACATGTGACGCGGTACGTCGCCGTGGCCTGGTCGCCGCCGGAGATCCGAGCACACTCGAAGCTGGCGGTGCCCAGGTTGTCGATGTTGTCGTCGATGGTGAGGTTGGCAGCAGCGCTTTTGCCCTCATTGGTGACCAGCAGGCTGATCGTGGTGGTGTCTCCGTCGTGGACAGTCGCCGACCCGAGGCGGCGCCCGATCGAGAGCTTCGGTTGGCGGGTCCGGACATACGTGAGGGCCACGAACTGGAGCAGCAGCACGAAGATCGCAGCCAGCAGTAGCTCGAGGTCACCGAATGCGTACCAGAGGATGAGCAGGGCAACACCGCTACCGGTCAGCGCCCAGCCGCGGACCGTCGGCATCAGGTGGCGAGTCGGGAGGCTGTGCCTGGAACCCGCAGGCGGGTCATCACCTCGTCGATGGTCTCATCGATGGTTTCGCCCCTCATCTGGGCTTCCGGTCGAAGCGACATTCGATGGACAAGGACCGGGCTCGCCAGAGCCTTGACATCGTCAGGTGTCACATACTCCCGGCCCTCGGCTGCAGCGCGAGCCCGGGAGAGTCTCTGGAGGAAAAGCGCTGATCGCGGTGATGCCCCGAGCAGGATGTCGGAGTGGTTCCGGGTGCCTTCGACGAGGTCGACGATATAGGTCTTGACCGACTGGGAGACGGTTACGCCCCGGGCAATCGAGATCATCTCGCCAACTTCGTCCGTTGTCACGACAGCCTCGAGGTCGAGGAAGGTCGAGCGGACTCCGTGGGTGTCCATCATCTCCAATTCTTTCTGACGGCTCGGGTACCCGATCACCACCCGCATCATGAACCGGTCGAGCTGGGCTTCAGGCAGGGGATAGGTGCCTTCGTGCTCGAGGGGGTTCTGTGTGGCCACCACCATGAATGGAAGCCCCAATTCCCTGGTCATCCCGTCGGAAGTGACCTGGCGCTCCTCCATCGCCTCGAGAAGGGCAGACTGGGTCTTCGGGCTCGCTCGGTTGATCTCGTCGCCCACCACGATGTTGGCGAATATAGGGCCGGGCTTGAACTCGAATTCGCTGCGGTTCCGGTCCCATACCGAGACCCCGGTCACATCGGAGGGGAGCAGGTCGGGGGTGAACTGGATCCGATTGAAGGCCCCGTCGATGCTGCGGGCGATCGATTTGGCCAGCTGGGTCTTGCCCACTCCGGGGACGTCTTCGACCAGGACATGCCCCTCTGCGACGAGGGCCATAACGACCAGTTCGATCACCTCGCGCTTGCCCTGGATCACTGTTTCCACGTTGCTCGCGATCCGATGGAACCGCTCGCCGAAGAGCTCTATTTGCTGTGGGCTGGCTTCGATCAACGAAATCTCCCGGGTCTTGCGAATTCCATTGGACTTTACTGACACTTCTGTGCTGTGGGATGTAGACTGGCCTCGGGGAATGGCTATCGAATCATGAGCTGGAATACGGGTGTGGGAAGAACCGTGGGAGCTTTGGCCTTCAGACCTGCCGTTTGGTGGGAGGCTTTGAGGTTTCTCTTCGCCGTGCGTGTCCATCGCGGGCTGCGTCCTTCCGCCGATTATCTCCACTGGAGAGTTCATACCGCCTACGGCAATGACATGTCGGTGACAACGCCGGACGATGTCGTCAAGTTCCTGGACTGGCGCCGGAAGATGAGGGCCGCATCGTGACGCCCGGACTGATTACCCGCATTCAGGACATCGTCGGGGTCGAAGCTGTCGCCGTCGACCTGGCGTCAGACGCCGGCGGCCTCAACCTGCGCCTCTCTCCTGAAGCCGACGAAGTGCAAGTCCTCAAAGAAGTGCACGAGCTTCTGGTGGCGTACGGGGTGAGAGGCCTGGTCCGGCCCCGGGTAACCCTGGGCCAGAAACGGATGGTTGATCCCGATCCCGGGGTCGACGTGCAGATAACGCCTACCGGGTCCGGCGCGCGGATTCAGGTTGCTGTTGGTGAGGTGCAGTCCTCACGACCCGTTGCGGCAACACCCGAAGCGATCGCACAGGGCCTTGCAGATGCATGGTGCCAGGTACTCGGGCGGGCGCCTCAGGAAGTCCGATCGGTCACTCTGAGCAGTGCAGGTGGTTTGACGGTTGTTGTCTCCGACGGGACCAACGAGCACAGGGGCATCGCCGACACCAACCAGGGCTGGGCGAAAGCCCTGGTCCGTTCGGTTGGCTCCGCACTCGGCTTCCTGACTCCTGATGGAGCCAAACAATCCGATATGGCCCGCTCTGCTTGGTAACGTCCTCTCTGACAAGAAGACGAAACCATGCCACGAGTACTCGTACTGAACGCAAGCTATGAGCCGCTTTCCGTAGTCAGCGCCCGGAGGGGGGTGGTGCTCGTGCTTCGGGAGAAGGCGATCGTGGTTGCCGGCCGCGAGGAGGTCTGGGCATCCGCAGAGACCAGATTCGATGTCCCCTCCGTGGTGCGTCTCTTGCGCTATGTCAACGTTCCCTACCGTCGCTCGGTCCCCGTATCACGACGCGCGGTCTTCGGCCGCGATGGCCATCGATGCCAGTACTGCGGTGGGCCGGCCGAGTCGATCGATCATGTTCTTCCCCGCTCGAAAGGGGGCGACCACTCGTGGGAGAACGTGGTCGCCTGTTGTCGGAGTTGCAACGTGAGGAAAGCCGACCGCACCCCACTCGAGGCGGGTCTCCAGCTTGCGGAGAGCCCTGCCCCACCTCGCCGCTTCGGATGGATCTACGCATCCACGGGATATCAGCTCGATCCCGCCTGGCAGCCGTACCTCCTCCAGGAGTCCGCCTGACCGGAGCTTGACGCCGGACAGCGACCTGACCCTGGTACGATGGGTTTATCGCACCGGGTGGAGGCCAGCGTTAACACGCTTCCTCGGTGATCAACGACTTCCAGTTCTCTAACGGTTGGACTGCCTCTTCGGCCGCCTACGTCGACTCATGATGTGGTGACACCACGTCTTCGGGGCGACATCTACAACCAACTAAGTCTCCTCACGGGGACAGGAGAAAATCATGGAAAACACTTTTGCATCTATTGGCGTGCCTGATCAGGTTTCGCGCGTCCTGGAGAAGAAGGGCATCGTCTCGCCCTTCCCGGTCCAGATGGCCACGATCCCCGACGGCCTCGACGGCCGGGACGTCGCCGGTAAGGCACCGACTGGTTCGGGCAAGACACTCGCCTTCGGGATCCCGATGGTCGCCCGCGTGGGTAATGCGACCAAACGCCACCCCCGTGGCCTGATACTCGCCCCCACCCGTGAGCTCGCTGAGCAGATCAAAGATGAGATCGCTCCGCTGGCCCGGGCGATGGGCCGGGACATCTTCGCCGTTTACGGGGGAGTTCCCTATGGCCAGCAGCGCACGGCGATGAACCGCGGCGTTGACATCCTTGTAGCAACACCGGGACGGCTCGAGGACCTGATCGACCAGGGACTGGTGAGTCTTGCCGATGTCGACATGGTCGTGGTCGACGAGGCCGACCGGATGGCCGACATGGGCTTTCTCCCTGCGGTCAAGAGGATCCTCGATCAGACGGCACCAAAGAAACAGACACTCCTCTTCTCGGCAACCCTCGATGGAGATGTTGCGGTCCTGGTCAGGGACTATCAGAACAACCCGGTCCGGCATGAGACGGGCACTGTCGAGTCAGTAGCCGACGATGCACGGCATCACTTCTGGAACGTGGAGCACAATGATCGGATCCAGCACACTGCCGATGTGATCGCACATTCGGGAAGGTCGATCGTCTTCACCCGGACCCGACACGGCGCGGACCGTCTCTCCAAGCAACTGGCATCCGCGGGCGTCAAAGCCGTCGCAATGCATGGCGGTCGCTCCCAGAATCAAAGACAGCGGGCGTTGAAGGACTTCTCCAACGGTAGGGTCCAGGCTCTGATCGCCACCGATGTCGCTGCCAGAGGTATCCACATCGAAGCGGTCGAAACGGTGATTCACTACGACCCGGCCGCCGACCACAAGGACTACTTGCATCGCTCCGGGCGGACAGCCCGTGCAGGCGCCTCGGGTGCGGTCGTGAGCCTCGTCACGAGAGACAAGAAAAGCTCCGTACAGAAGCTGCAGCGCCAGCTCGACATCAATGTCCCCTTCGGCGACCCCCGTTTGAGCGACCTCAAAGGTGGTGGCCACCACATGGGTGCTGCACCGCGCGGTGAGAGAATGAGTCGCGATGAGAAATCGACCCGCGACGAGGGCAAGCCCCGACGCGGCGCACCGTCCTCTCGTCCCGCTGCCGCCAAGCGTGGCGCCCGGAACCGGGAATCGGTGAGACAGGATGATCGGGAGCCGAGCGTGTTCGTAGGGAACCTTCCCTGGACCGCTACCGATTCCGACATCCACACCCTTTTCGCCCGTCACGGCAAAGTGCACAGCGCAACGGTGATCACCGACCGCCGCAACGGCAGGTCGAAGGGCTTCGGTTTCGTCGAGATGTCCCAGGGCGAAGCCAGGGGAGCGATCGACGCCCTCAAGGGGTCCACAATGGGCGGCAGGTCGCTCAACGTCCGCTTCGCCGAGCCAAGAGGATCCAGCCGATCCTGAACTGACCGGACCCGCGCCCGGCCGGTTCGAGCAGCCTTCTCTCCTGCGTCATGCCCGTGTCGCAGTGGCTTACTGGGAAGGAAGATGCACAGAGCAAGGATCGGGGTCATCGTCGCGTTGGTCGTGTTGGGTGTCGGCCTCGCTGCTGTGGTGTTGCTTTCCGACCCTCCCATCGAGGTACCCGAAGCGGTAGCCGAAGAGGGCGCCGATTAACCCTTGGATCCCGGACCCGAGCAGCAATCTGACGCAGAGTCAGATGACGTCGTGACGGATGAGGTCGTGGCAGGGCAGGATTGCGCTCCAACGGACACCGACTACTTCGCGGCCCTCGGGTGGTTCTCGACCTCCCCGCCCTCCTGAATCTCTCTCCCACCGCCCGGAGGGTGGGGGGAGGGGGGCTGGCTCCCGCCAACGGTGCTTGGGGCGCGTCTGCTGTCAACTCGTTGAGTCTCAGTCCCCCTTACTTCCGCCCTCCTACGTCGGGCGCAGGGACCGTTCCCCCGTTCGGCTCCGCCTCCGGGGGAACAGCGAGAGTCTCAGTCCCCCTTACCTCCCGGC
>JBHJOQ010000086.1:0-19844 GCA_050329555.1 Acidimicrobiia bacterium
CCGGAATGGCACGCGGAGTTCCGTCCTTGGCGAACTTGCCGATCCTGGGCCCCAGGATGATGGCACCCATCATCGCTGCCCACCCACCGGTGGCATGGACGATGGTGGAGCCTGCAAAAGGCGGTCAGCCACTCACCGCCGGAACGGACTTTACGCGGGCCAAACAGCCCGGCTGGCGAGCCGAGAAACCCAGGGTTGTGCGGGGGAGCAAGCGTGCTCAGTCGCCCGAGAGCGGAGACATGAACCGGTTCCAGCTCGCCCGAGTGAGGTCAACGAACCCATCCACCACTTCAACCGATGAGTCCCCTGCGCCGACGGCTGCGGCGATGACGTTTGCCTCCGTCTCGACCAGCTCCCGCGGCCCCGCCCCGGAGAAGAAGGACACCTTGATCTCGAAATAGTCGGCATCCCCGCTACGGTCCCGGATGCCAATCACCTCGCCGTCGAGAACGATTGTCGAGGTGAGATTCCCGCTCGCGTCATAAACGTACGGATAGAGCCGCTCGTCGACCATCCTTCGTCTCGTTTTCTGTGTGACGAGAGCGGTGTCCCAGATCGGAAGAAGGCGAAGCCCGGAGGGTGGGTCGACATTGAGGCGCCCGCCGATGTCGTACAGGTCGCCCTCCACCTCGGCCACGGAGTCGAGAGCGTGACGCGCCTTCGCCTTGCTGATGCCGCTCCACCAGGAGAAGTCCTCTACGGAGGCAGGCCCGTGGCCGTGGAGATACCAGCGGGCGACTTCGGCCCGAGCCTCGTCGGGGTCGATCAATCGTACGGGGTGGTCGGGGAGCCACTGGTCCCATATTGCGTATCCGTGCTGGTTGTCCCGCCAGCTCCGGACGCCCGAAGCCGCGACGATCGTCCTGCTGTCGGTCAACGATGACAGGAGGAACCGCAGCGGCTCCGACTCCTTCCCAGAGACGCCGAGCCGGGCCCGGATCTCCCTCGCCAGCAGGATCTCACCGTCGAGGATGTCGAGGACCTGGCTCGTCCACTGCAGACGTTTCTTCCGACCGACCGCCTTGTCGACCGCGCCTTCGTGCCACCCCCGCCTGTCGCTTGCGGAGGCCACCGCATCGACCCGTTCGACCGGTATGAGGAAACCCGATCCCCGGAGGGCTCCGACCCGCACCAGAGTTCGGTCCCGGTAGAGGGCCCGATCGAGGTCATCGACGACGAACCCTGGGACCCTGGCGACACAGGACAGGTAGCTGGTGGGGGCGGTGCTGTAGATGCCCGCCGTAGCCTCAACGGCCTCCTCCACCGCCAGATCGCGATCACGCTGGAGTAACTGACGGTGCCACTGCTCCCGATCGAGGTGGTCGGCCACTGCAGCTAGGTCCCGACCGACTCCGTGTCGTGGATGTTCTGCAGCCGGACCTGGCCGTGGGCGACCAGCTTGCCGTCGGCTTCCCGGGTGATCGCGACCTCCCAGATCTGTTGGTTGCGCCCGCGGTGGATCGGGGTCGCCTCCCCGACCAGTACACCGTTGCGGGTGGCGCGGAGAAAGTCGGTGGTGTTCGACAGGCCCATCGCTCCCGCCATCCCGTTCGCTATCGCCCAGGCAGCAGCACCGGTCGAGGCGAGGGTCTCTACGAGGGTGGAGTAGACCCCTCCGTGGACCACCCCATACGGCTGGTGGTGGATGTCCTCGACGACGATCCTCCCCTTCGCCAGATCAGGGCTGGCATCGGTCATCTCGATCCGGCTGTGCCCCACATAATTGACCCCATCGGTGAACGGGCTATCCATCAGACGCCACACCCACTGCCGATCTGGAATACAGGTCCCAGATCATCGCTCACGTACTCCCACACCGACCAACCTGCCCCTTCGTAGTAGACCTCGTGGATGACCATCTCCATTTTGCCATCGCCGCTGAGGTCGGCAACGGCAGCAACCGAATGGGAGAGAACGAAGGGGGTGACACCCTCCTGAAGCTCATCGACGATCGACTCTCCCAGGATCGCCGTCTGCACCTGCGCTTCGACGACGACACGCAGGAACACCAGCGAATAGTCGCCCTCCTGGGCGAACAAGCTGTCGGAGTCCTCGATGTTCTCAGCCACAACCAGAACCTCGTTCTCGCCGTCGCCGTCGAGGTCGAAACGGATCACCTGTTTTATCACCGGGCTCTCGACGTCGAGGCCACGGGCAGCGAGCAGCGGACGGGCGAAAGCCGAATATGTGCCGTCATCGGTCTCTTCCTGGACGAAGTGAGGAGTGAGGTCCCAGGGCGCCGATATGGCAACACCAACCAGGTCGGGCCAGTCGCCGAGTGCATCGGCCTCGCTCAGTTCGACCCCGGGGTTGAACAGCGGCTCACACTGGATGGTTGGGGTGCCACCACTGACGATCTCGTCCGACCCGAACAGCACCACCTGGTAATCCTCACCGCCGGAGACGGGCAGCGATGTCAGCTCATCGACCTGTACCCAATTCCCACCGTCCCACCAGCCGAGGGCCCCGAACTTGGAGACGACAAGAGGTTCATCGGCCCAATCGCCGGCCAGTTCCGTGGTCGTGGTCGTCTCCGTGGTCGTGGTCGTCTCCGGGACCGTCGTCGTGGTCTCGGCCATGGTGGTCGAGGTGTCTGTTGAGCTGGTCGATGTCTCTGCCGGCTGTGTCGAGGTGGTCTCCTCGCCAGAGTCGCCGCCGCAGGCAGCGAGGACGAGCGACAACGCGAGGACAGGAACAAGTCGGCGCATCACAAAGAAGCTAGTCGGGTCATCGGAGGGTCAACGAGACCTGAACTGTGAAAGTTCCACCCCGACCCGGCCAAGGAGCCTCGGGAGCTGATGGATCGGGAGGCCAACAACCGTCGATGGCGAACCGTGGATGCTCGTCACGAACACTCCACCCTCACCCTGCAATGCGTAGGCGCCAGCTTTGTCCATTGGCTCCCCACCGGCAACGTAGGCAGCGATTTCTTCATCCGTCATCGTCATCATCTCGACCTCGGTGGCGGCGACCAGCGAGTGGGTCTCACCCAGGCTCGACACCGCCAGACCGGTGAGAACCTCGTGTCTGCCCCCCTGGAGCCGGCGAAGCATCGAACGGGCCTCTTCGGGGTGGCCGGGCTTGCCCATCACCTTCCCGTCGAACACCACTGTCGTGTCGGCGGCCACGGTGACCTCGCCCCTCCCGGCAACGGCTATCGCTTTGGCCCGGGCGATCCGTTCGACATAGACGCCCGGCGTTTCGTCGGGAAAACGGGTCTCGTCGATGTCAGGGGACCGAACCGCGAATTGGAGATTCAGGGACTCGAGCAACTCACGCCTCCGGGGCGAGCTCGATGCAAGCACCAGCTTCACCCGCGCACCTCTCCCAGCCGGATCACAAATTCTGGCCGGCCGAGGACCGAGATATCGTGGAGGGGGTCATCGCCGAACAGGACGGCATTGGCCGGGGCTCCCACGTCGAAGCCCGACGACCTGCCTGTCGCCTCATACCCGCTCACCGATACCGCGTCGAGCGCCCGGTCGACCGGCAACCCGAAATCCACCATTTTCAGGGCCTCGAGGGCGACATCGTGGGCTCCGACCGTGACGTCGGTGCCAGCCAGGAGGTGCACCCCTGCCTCGGCAGCAGCCGGCATCAGTCTCCTGACGTTGTCGAGGCCCTCGACAAGGAGCTTCCCCCCCGAGGAGTTCTCCCCGAGCTGGGCCACCACTGCCTCCATCCTGATGATGGTGGGAACCCACATGCCTCCCCTGGAACCGAGAAGGGCGAGGTCTTCTTCACTGAGGAACAGCCCATGCTCGATCGAATGGATCCCGGCCCGCACCGCCATTCCCGGGACCTCCCGGGCCATGGTGTGGATGGCAACCCTGGCACCGCTTTCCCCGGCCAGCTCGACGGCGCGCCGGAGTTGACCCTCGTCGAAGTTCGCTACAGGTCCCTGGCCCCTGCGGGGCCAGTCGCCGACCAGTTTCACCCAGCCGCTACCTTCCTCGGCCGACTGGCGGATGCCATCGTCGAACGTGGCCCGGGTCAACTCCCGGGCGAAGTCCGGCCAATAGCCGCCCTCGACCGCGTTGATGATCCCGGCTGCCTCGATTTCGGGTCGCAGGGCCGGATCGATGGATTCGATCAGCTGCACCGTGTTCAGGTTCGACCAGCCCTTGTCAAGGGCCAGGAGCACTCCAGAGGCAAGGGCCTGTTCCGCCCGGTCGACAGCGTTTTCGTATGGATCTGTTTTCCAATCCTTGCCGATCGGGGCGGCGAAGTGGGCGTGGGAGTCGACCAGCCCGGGGAGGGCATAGGAGCTTTGGCCGATGGTCCCGTCTGGGTCCCCGGTCGGGTCGGCCCAGAGCCCGTCCACAATGTCCCTGACAACGGGTTCTCCGGCCGGTGCTCTCAAGTGAACGCGAATTCTCACAATACGGACGCTAACCGCATCGCAACCGCATAATGATCCTCAATGCGACGCCTCCTCATCCTCTTGCTTCTGACAGCTGCTGCATGCTCGACGCAGACCGGGACATTATCGGCTCCGTCCACCGCGCCGCCAACCGTGCCTGCCAGCACGACGACAACAGCACCGCCTCTGGAAATGGAGGTCCAGGGCTGTCGGACGCCACCGGTCACGTTCTCCACACTTTGCGAGACCATCGAATTGCTCGACGAGTGGTACGTCGACCGCCCGATCGACTACGCCGCCCTCGCCACGATCGCCACCGAGGCTGCGGCGGGGTTTGAAACAGAGGACTCGGAGGATCCACCACGCACCTTTTTCTGCGCCATCCCCGATCAAGCTTTCGTGACCCTATGTGACCTGATGCGGCAGCGGGTCCAGGACGAGCATCTCCCGGTTGCCGACGCGTTGGAGGTGGCGGTTACCGCGATGATCGATCTCGGGCTCGATCCCTTCACCTGGTACGTCCCGCCCGAGCTCGCGGGCGGGTTCAGATCGGATGGTGTGGTCGGCGGTGTCGGCATACTCCTCGACGCTACCGATGCCGCCGGGTCGAAATGCACCCGGGTCGCGGAGGCCTGCCCCCTCCGCATCGTGTTCGTCCTCGAAGCCAACCCCGGCGAGGACGCCGGGCTGCTCGCGGGGGATGTGATCAACACCATCGACGGTGAGTCGGTGGTCGACAGGGGCCTGGTCGACGTGGCGACCCTGATCGGTGGCGACCAGACCGGCACCGTCGTGCTCGGGATAGAGCGAGACGGCTCTCCGCTCGAGATTACCGTGGAGAGACGGGAGTTGGACTTCCCCGAGACGTCGGTCGACGTGCCGCTCGACGACGTCGGGTACCTGCGCATACCAGACTTCTCTTTCCAGGTCCCGTTCATCGTCGACGCCTCGATCGGCGCCCTGGTCGCCGCATCTCCCTCGACCATCGTTGTCGACCTGCGTGACAATCCGGGGGGCCTGGTGGATGCGGTGGTCTCGGTGGCATCCCAGTTCATCCCGGAAGGAACCGTGCTCAACTATGAGTTTCCGGGCGGCTCCTCTTCCTACGAAGTCTCGGGGGGAGCACCGGCCACAGCACCACGTTTGATAGTGCTCGTTAACGAGGGAACTGCATCAGCGGCCGAGGTACTCGCGGGCGCCCTCCGCGACCTGCGGGGAGCCACGATCATCGGCCAGCCAACCTACGGTAAGAATGCCCTGCAGATACCATTCGAGTTGAGAAACGGTGGTGAGTTCCACGTAGCAATTGCCCGCTGGACGACTCCGTCCGGGCAGTCGGTTGCACTCGATGGCCTCATCCCCGACAGGATCGTCGACTTTCCGGCCGGCGCAGACACAGAACAGCTGACCAGATTCGCAATCGAGAATTCCTGATGAGAAGAAGCTTCGCATTTGTATCGCTGCTTGCCCTTTTGCTCACCGCCTGCACCAGCGGACGATCAGCGACGAGCGCAGAGGGTGAAGCGACGACAACCACATCGACAGCACCGATCGTCACCAGCTCTTCGGTGGCGGCCAACGGCAGAATTCTCGAAACCGTCAGCTGTGCCGACGCAGAGGAGGATGTGTCGATCGTCTGCGAGGCATACGACATCATCGCCAGGAACTATGTCGACGAGGTGTCCGATACGATGCTCGCCGAGTTCGCTGCCGCTGCGGTCAGCGATCTCGATGGGACCACCTCCGACAGCGCCCTGACCTGCCCGCTGCCATCGGTGACCTTCAACGACGCATGCAACGCACTGACGGACCGGGCCGAAGACAGTGTCGAAGGCGCCGAAACCATCGTGAGAGGGATGGCAGCCGCACTCGACGCCAATTCGATCTACCTGGATCCGGATGCGGTCGAGCTCATCGAGGAGGAGCAGGAAGGCCAAATAGAAGGCATCGGGGCCCTGGTCACCGCCGAAGACTCGGAGATAACCGAGGGAAATCCGCAATGCTCCACGATTTCCGAAACTTGCCGGATGTTCATCGTCTCGACGATCGAGGGCAGCCCCGCCGCGGCGGCTGGGGTGAAGAGTGGTGACTTCGTCGTCGGAGTCGACGGTGAGCCGGTCGTCGGGTGGACGCTGGACGAGGTCACCGCGCGCGTCCGCGGCCCTGCCGGCACCGATGTCGATTTGACCTTCGAGCGTGACGGCTCGAATTTCGAGGTGACCATCACCAGGGCTGCAGTCGTCATCCCTGTCGTCACGAGCGACCAGTTCGACGACATCGGCTACGTTCGGCTCAACATCTTCTCCGACAACGCCGACGAGCAACTCGCCGAGGCGATCAGCGAGCTGCTCAATGGAGGGATCAGCGAACTGGTCTTCGACATGCGGGACAACCCCGGGGGGCTGCTCGACACAGCCATCGAGGTGACCTCCCTCTTCCTCCCCGACGGCGAGGTCGTGGTCACCCAGAATCCGGACAGCGACCGGTCCTTCTCCGTGACCGGAGACCTCCTGGTTCCTGAGGACATCCCGGTTGTCGTGATCATCAACCAGGGAAGCGCTTCGGCTTCCGAGGTGGTGTCAGCCGTTCTTCAGGAGCGGGGCCGCGCCACTGTCATCGGCGAGAGCTCGTTCGGTAAGAACACGGTCCAACAGCAGTTTTCCCTCTCCAACGGCGGCGCCTTCAAACTGACCATCGCGAGGTGGGTGACACCCGGGCTGCTCGACTTCGGCGGAGCGGGCGTCATCCCCGACATCTTCGAAGATCTGGCACCAGAGCTAGACGTGGAGGCGGTCGCCAGACTGGCCGCCTCGTTCAACTGAACTTGCCGCATCTCCAGCCCGCGAGTACCTCGCCACGTCTCTCTCCCTCCGCTGTTTACGGAGGGAGCTGAGGGTGGGGCGTTCCGACCAACGCAGCAAGCTTGAAGGGGGCCTTCAGAGCGTGTTGATCCGGCTCCTATGCGCAAGCGGGGCCAGCCGCCAACGCCCGTAGGCGATGTAGGACAGGACCACGATGTTCGCCACATTTGCTCCGATGTTGCTGAACTCTTCCCTGCCGACGTGCCAGACGATCGCACCGACCATCACCACTATGAGACCAACTGCTGCCAGCGGGGTCAGCTCAGGGCGGATCCTGGTCAACCCGGGCAGGATCAACCCGAGCCCCCCGAGGATCTCCGCCGTCCCGCTGACCAGGTGGACAGTGTCACTCAGGTCGTACATCCAGGACATGATTTCAGGAAGCCCCTCCGGCACGATGAAGTGCATGATTCCGACCGCGATGAAGTAGAGGCCGAAGACCCACTGAAGGATCCAGAGAACACGGTCATGCCCCATATCTACGCCTTCCAAGTCGAGCTGATTCGATCACAAGCTACCACCAGATCGCACGCGCAACCGGGTATCTCCCGCGAGCAGTTCAAAGAGGTTTCTGACAGCCAGGGCACCAGTAGGTGATGCGGCCGTCGATGCGTCCGGAAACGATCTGCGTTGAGCACTTGCGACAACGCAACCCGCCGCTGTTGTACACCCATGTCATGCGTCCGCGCCCGCGATCGCCCGTCGTCGATCGGGCACCCGGGCCGGTGTTGGCGAGGAGCAGGTCCCGGGCCCTCCGGTAAATCGCCAGGAGCTGTTCATCGGTGAGCTTCTCAACTGGAGTCGCCGGAAGTACCCCGGCCAGAAACGCAAGCTCGGACTTGTAGACGTTCCCGATCCCGGCAGCGACCGTTTGGTCGAGCAACAGCCTCGCCAGCGTGGTCCCGGGGGCAAGTGCCCGGGCCCGGCCCAGTATTTCCTGGTAGTCGACATCCTCCGAAAGCAGGTCCGGGCCGAGACTCCCCAGCGCGAGATCGATGGCTGGGGTGCGCCCTACCTCTGCCCTCGGCGCCCCGAGACAGACCGCGTGAGAGGCCCTGGTGGTCAGGGCAACCTTGGCCGGCCCTGGGACCCTTCGGTCCCGGCCGAGCAGGTGCCAGCGCCCGTTCATGCCAAGATGCACCCACAGGGAGTATCCACTGTCGAAATCCACCACCAGGTTCTTGCCTCTGGTCCTGATCGCGATGACCGTTCTTCCCCGGATCCTTCCGACATTGGCTCGCACCGACCCCGACGTGGCCTGGACCGACTCGACCACCTCACCAACGAGAGTGGGGCGGAGCATTTCTGCGTCGCCGGCAATGCTGTCACCTTCTGGCATGGCAGATTCTAAAAAGCGGCCAGCGGTGGGCCGGCCGCGGTTGTCTCAGCTCAGGCCCGGATAGGCGAGCCCGGTATTGGCGTGGCAGTCGTACCCGTGGGGGTTCTTCGCCAGGTATTGCTGGTGATAGTCCTCGGCGAAGTAGTAGTCGCCGAGCGGTCCGATTTCGGTGGTGATCGGACCGAACCCCTGGGCGGACACTACCTCCTGGTAGACGTCGCGTGACCTCTTCGCCTGGTCCATCTGACCATCGGTGGTCGAGTAGATCGCTGAGCGATACTGAGTCCCGATGTCGTTGCCCTGTCGCATGCCCTGCGTCGGGTCGTGGGTTTCCCAAAAGACCCCGAGCAACTCGTCGAAGGAGACTTTCTCGGGGTGGTAGACCACCATTACAACTTCGATGTGACCGGTGCGGCCCGTGCACACCTCTTCATAAGAGGGGTTGGGTGTATAGCCGCCGGCGTAGCCGGCCGACGTCGTGTAGACGCCGGGCAACTGCCAGAAGCGCCGCTCGGCCCCCCAGAAACAGCCCATGCCGAACACGGCGACCTCGGTGTCATCCGGGTAGGGGCCCTCGAGGGGATTGCCGTTGACGAAGTGAGACTCGGGGACCTCGACCTTCCGGTCCCGGCCAGGCAGGGCGGACTCTTCGGCCGGCATCTGAGACTTTCTGCTTCCGAACATCCCTAACCTCCTGAAACCATTTAACAACGTCCCCGCCAATAGCGTCCGTTCAACCCATTCCCGAGACTTTGGTCGGCCGTATCTTCATGACAACCCTCTCGTCGCCTTCTTTGTGCCATGGGTAACGGTCTTTGTCGATGTACTTCTTGGCCATCCTCGATATGAAATCGATATCGGGATCGGGCTCGACATCGTCCAGCACCCCCCGGATCTCGAGGTAGCGGTACGCATTCCCCGGATCGATCACGGACAGTGCCACTCTCCGATCGCGATCCAGATTCCGATACTTCTGACGTTGCGTGGTGAGGCTGAACTTGATGTTGGTCCCGTCCCACTCAAACCAGACCGGGCTGCTCTGCGGCTCGCCATCGGGCCCGATGGTGGCGATATGTGCAAAAGACCTGGTGTCCCACGCCAGCAGGTCGACATGCGAATCGGGAATCATGACGTCTTTCGGATAGCTTAAAGGTTGCAACGGTTTCCACGTCTCACGCATTCCACCTGCTCTCAGTTCCCTTGCCTGCTGCCACCCACTAGCCTTGGAACTGACCTTATGAAGCCAATGCGCTTTCTGACCATCGTTCTGACCATGGCCACGGCTGTCTCCGTTATCACCCCGAACGGCCCGGCTGCCCGCGCCCAGGATGCGGGCCAGACCGAGAAGGAAGCGACCGAGGCAGCGGAGCGGGCCCAGGCCGCCACCGGGCTCGTCGAATCCGCAATCGCCAACCGCACCGAGCTCGAGCTCGAGCTGGCTGCGACGATCGAGCGCCTCAATCTGCTTGCGGACGAATTGTCCGTTCTTTCGGTGGGTTTGGACCGGATCTCAGAGCAACTCGGATTCGCCGACCTCGAACTTGCCGGTATCCAAACCGACATCGAAGTGCGAGCGGTCGACGCCTACATGAGCGCACTGTCTCCAGCGGCGATGGCCGTGGTCAACTCGCGAAACGTCGAGGAGGCGATGATCACCGGGAAGGTCGTCGAGGACGTGATCGGGGCCCGGCATGCCGAGCTGGGCGGGCTCGTCGTCAAGAAGAAGGACCTCCAGCAGCTGCAGGCCGACTTCGCGGCCCAGCACGCCGCCGTTGCAGCGAAGCAGGCGGACTTCGATGCCGAAGTCGCCCACCTCGCAGAGCTCTTCGACCAGGCCGATAGCGCGGTCGGCGACGCAGTGCGAGCAGCCGCGCTGGCCGACGTCGAATATCGCGCGGCCCTCGACGACGTCGCTGCCGCCAAAGCCAAGGAAGCCGAGGAGGAGCGTCAGTCCGGCAACGAGACGACCACCACGACGTCTCCCCCGGGAACCGCCGTCACAACCACCACGACAACTGTCACAACTGACCCAGGAGATGGTGGCGAGTATCCGTGGTCACCCCCTCCGGAGGTCGAACAATGGCGCGGGCTCGTCGCCCAGCACTTTCCTTCACATCGGGTCGACGAGGCGCTGCACATCATGTGGTGTGAGAGCCGCGGTGACCCTGATGCTTACAACCCCTACTCGGGTGCCTCAGGCCTGTTCCAATTCATCCCCTCCACCTGGGCATCAGCCTCGGTGTCTGCCGGATATCCGGGAGCGAGCGTCTTCGACCCAGCGGCCAACACCGCAAGTGCGGCATGGCTCGCCGGTGAATACGAACGGCTAGGCCTCTATTACTGGCAAGCGTGGAGCTGTAAACGGGTCCTCTACTAGCGGCCCGTCGGAGAAGTACCGCTACCGGCAGTCAGCTGGCCCACAGGAGTTCGGGGAGCAGCTGACCGGCCCGCCCACCAGAGGAAACTGAAGACGGGCACCAGCAGCAGCAGCAGGACTACACCAATGATCCTCACCAGCCACACCTGGTCGGACAATCGCTCCGACGCATGGGCGATAACAGCCTCGGCATCGCCGGCAGTCACCCGGTATCCGGCGATCAACTCCCTGGTTGCGTCGACCTGGCCCTGAAGCCCCGCCAGGGTGCCGGCGACAACTGTCACTTCTCCCTCGAGTCGGTTCAGCGACACGGTCAAGGAGAACAGGTTCGCCGAATAGCCCGACAAAGAGTCGCTTAATTCACCCAGCTGAACACTCACATCCTCGAGTGCCTGGTCCAACGGCACTTCCGGGTTGTAGTCGACACCGAAGAAAGAGAGCGCACCGAGCACGCCATCGACGACGTTGGCGGTGTCGATCAAGCCGTCCATCGCCGTTTCGATAGCGTCGATTTGACGTGGGATCTCGGTCTGGAGCAGGGTGCCCGACGACAGGACCACGGTGCTGATCTCATCAAGAGCGGATGCCGTCGCCCCGAAGACACCGTCGATACCGGCAAGCGTGTCGGTGACTACCACGAGGGACTCGTCGACGACTCCGAGAGTGCTGTCAACCGCCCGTAGTCCTTCGGCCGTCACGTCGAAACTGTCAGAAAGTGTCTGGAACCAGGGGCCGACCCCGAAGGCAAAGAAGACAGCAGCAACGATTGCGGTGACAGCACCGGCGATTCCGGAGTATTCCCAAGTCCGAGTCAGCCAGGAGGGCGGGGCGTTGAACATGAGACGACCCTATTGATTCCTGAAGCTGCGAAGACCAATGTTGTGCACACAGACGACGCTAACGCGGGCAACGTCGAGAACCGGCCTTGACGTTCGGCAAGGTTTGCGGTTGCCGGCGGAAGGCCGACGAAAGGAGTGGGAAATGGGGAAGAGTTACTTCAAACCGGCGATCTTCAAGTTCCTCAGGGAACTGGAGGCAAACAATGAGAAGCGATGGTGGGAAGAGAACAAGGAACGGTATGTCGCGATCGTGCGCGATCCGGCGCTGGAGTTCATATCCGACTTCGCGGCTCGGCTGAAAAACTTCTCTCCTCACTTCGTGGCGGATGCAAGGACGGTCGGGGGTTCACTGATGCGCCCCTACCGCGACATGCGTTTCTCGAACGATTTGACCCCGTATAAGACCAACGTCGGAATCCAGTTTCGCCACGAGGCCGGCAAAGATGTCCACGCCCCGGGGATATATGTGCACATCGAGCCCGGTGCCAATTTCGCCGGAGTCGGGCTCTGGGCCCCCGGAACCGCAGTGGCCCATTCCATCAGACGCCAGATCAACGACCACCCCGACACATGGCGCAATGCCGCCCACACCGATGCCTTCGAGAGTGCGTGGAGCCTGAGCAATCCCGAGGAGTCGCTCAAGCGCCTTCCCAAGCAATACGACCCCGAACACCCTTTCGCCGAGGACATCAAGCTCAAGTCATTCATCGCCAGCAGGTCGCTCTCGCAGAAGTCGGTCACCTCGCCGGACTTCTGCGACGACCTCAGTGCCGACCTGGAAAAGGCCCGCCCGCTGGCCGCCTTCCTCTGTGAGGCGATCGCACTCCCCTTCTAAACGCCACATGAAGCCCCGGAAGGTAGACACCGCACCTGCTCGCGCCTACATTGATCGAGGCTACGGCTGGGGTGCTATCTGAGCGAACATCATGGGATTATCGATCTCGGTGACGGAGAGGTCGAAGTTACGATCTCTTTCTACCACTCAGGGCTCCGGCTCAGTTCCGACGGCACGGAGATCGGCGACTGGCACCGTTCGGTGTACCGGCTGGGTCGAGTTGACACGAGAACATTTGTTCTCTCCGCCGAAGGCGAAGACCTTATCTTCAGGCCGACCCACCCCGACGAGTTCGCAATCGCTTCGATGAATGGTGGGGTCGAGGCGCGGCTGCGTGACTCACAAAGGTCCGAGCCTGACCCTCTGAAGCAGGCACCACCGGCCAAACCGCTGACGCTGGTGCTCTTCTACCTGCTGGCTGCGGGGACTGTCGGGATGGCGGTGTGGGCCCTGACCAGCATCATCGGCTGATCAGATCGGAGAGTCCATCCACTCCTCGACGCGCTCCAGGATGTACTCAGAGACGTCATGGGATCGGTCGAGGACCTCGCAGAGCTGCTCCTTGCCCACCATGATGTCGACGAGGTTGACCGTGCTCTTCCCTACCAGCTGCAGCCTGCGCTCGGGGGCGTCGGCCAGTGCGCCGTATGAATCGATCGCCGAGACCTCGATGACGAGGTCGAGGCCCCCGAGTCCGGCAAGATCGGTGGCGAGGACCAACAGGTCGGGCGGCTGGACCAAAGGAGGGACCGCCCAATTGAAGTAGAGGTCGAGGTTGAACTCCTCCTCGGGCTCTTCGAAATCGGGCCCCACTTCCTCGACCTTGCCGATCAAGGAGATCAGTACCTTGGGGTCGACATCGAGGGCGAGGTGGAGGTCGATCGGGCCGCCACAGCCGGCCTCCGGATGAAGATCGACCTCCCATGACTGGCGGAGGGAATAGGTCTCAACGATGTGTCTCTCATCATGAACATGGAAGCCGTGCTCGACTGCATGCTCTTTCAGGTCGGCGATGAAGCCGGCTATGTCAATGGCCATCAAAGCTGAGGATATTGGAATCTGGCGGCAACGGACAGCTCGTCAACACCGGATGCGGGCGGCGCCAGAGCTTCACGATCAGGGAATGAGGCAATTTCCAATAAGTAGTCCAATGCTCTTCGGCTACTTGCTTCGTCTCCAGCCGGCAATCAGCCCGATTAGGAAAGTGATCAGGGCTGCTACCGGCAAAGGTGGAGCTTTGCCTTCCCTGACCGGCCCTTCCCGCCCGTCCGTGAAAAAAATGTGGCTGTCGTCCCGCTCGTAGACGAGCCGCCGGTAGCTCTGAGTCACCACGGCTCCATAGAGGAAGACCGACGAAAGCAAGTATGCAAGGAACAACAGGATCACGATCGATCCGGAAACCCCGAGAGCGGTCGGCTCACTGAATACAGCGAAGTAGAAACCGGTGAGATAGCCCGCCACCGAAAACGACGTCGCCGTGAAAACCGCCCCGACCCATACCGGCTTCCAGGGGAGCTTGCTCAGGGTCAGCGTCTGAAACACCAGTCCGAACATCAAAATCATGAATGTGAAGGCGACAACGAACCCGAGAAGCCCAACGAACGCGATTGGCATGTTCAGCCACCTTGAGATTGCCGATCCCGCGATCTGGGTGGCGGCGTTCACCGCGAACAGGGCTGTCAGCGAGATCCCGATCCCCACCGTCCACAGCACCCCGACGAGGCGCTGCACCGCCACGGCGAGAATAGGGCCCTCGAACGGGATGGGAATCTCGAAGATCTGATTGAGGCTGCGCTGCAGCTCGAGGAAGAGGGTGGAGGATGACCAGAGCAACACGACTACACCGACGATGGCTGCGGTGTCGGCGCTGGCCAGGGCACTGTCGAGGAGCCCCTCCATCAGATCGGAGAGCTCGCTGCCGCCGACTTCGGTGACCGCGTCGATGATTGCGGTCCTTGCCTCGCGGTTGCTCCCGACTACGAAACCGGCAATGGACACTGCGATCACCAACAGCGGGGTAATCGCAAACACAGTGCGGAAGGAGAGGGCGGCGGCCATCCGACCACCAAAATTCTTGCCGTAGTCGGTAGCCGCGCTCTTCAAGACCATGAATGGCGTCTTGAACCAGCCCGCATCGGAATCGCTCATCTGTATTCAGACTATCGGCGCATAGACTGCAACCCGTGAGCCATCCGTTCCCCGCTCCGGTCAAGACCATGGAAGCGCGCACCTCCGAGAGCTGGCCAAAAGGGGATCACCTCTATGAGCCGAAGTGGGACGGCTTCCGCTCCCTCTCCTGGTCAGCACCCGACCAGCGCATCGACTCCAGGAACGAACGACCGCTACTCCGCTACTTCCCCGAGCTCAGGCCGGCGCTCGACCAGTTGCCATCAGGGACCGTCGTGGACGGTGAGATCGTCGTGGTGATCGACGGCGCCACCGAATTCGACGCCTTGCAGCAACGCATCCACCCCGCCGAATCGCGTATCACCATGCTCTCGGAGTCGACGCCCGCCGAGCTGGTTGCGTTCGACCTGCTCGCCTATGAAGGCAACGACCTCAGGGAGAGCCCTTTCAGGGAAAGGAGAGAGGCTCTCGTTGGGCTACTCGGCTCGCTGACCGCTCCTTGGCACCTGACGCCGCAAACCGCTGACGAATCCGTGGCGAAGGGGTGGTTCGACGAGTTCGAATCGGCAGGCTGCGACGGGATCATCGCCAAGCAACCCGACCTCGAATACCAGCACGGGAAACGGGCGATGATCAAGATCAAGCACCGCCGGACTGTCGACGTTGTGGTGGGTGGCTTCCGGGAGCACAAGGACGGGGGGAAGATCGGCTCGCTCCTGCTCGGCCTCTACAACAAGAGCGGCGACCTGCACTTCATCGGCCACTGCTCCGGGTTCCCCGACGTCGACAGGGACGAGATCTTCGACAGGTTCAGCCAACTCGAGGCCGACGACAGCTTCGGAGAAGAGGCCCGCATGCCTGGGGGACAGAGCCGCTGGTCCGGGGAGAAGGACCTCTCCTGGACCCCGGTCAAACCGGGGGTGGTCATCGAGGTCAGCTACGACCAGCTCGAAGGTGATCGTTTCCGACATGCCACCCGATTCCATCGCTGGCGCCCCGACAAAGACCCCGAACAGTGCACCACCGACCAACTCGACCTGCCCGAGGGCCAGGGTTTTCGCGACATCGTCGCCACTTAGCGGCGCAGTGACATGAGCTCAGGGATGAATCAGGGGTCTCCCCCATTGGCTTTGCGGTGGCGATCGACAAGAGTGTGCAGTTCGTGACCGACTCAGTAGTGCAAGTAACCGGCCTCACCCATGACTACGGCGAGGTAGTTGCCCTCAAAAACCTCGATATCGAGATCCCCGCCGGCATCACCGGGCTCGTCGGCGCCAATGGCGCCGGGAAGACGACGCTGCTCCGCATCTTGCTCGGCCTGATCCACCCCACCGAGGGGAACGCTTATGTGCTCGGCCATGACAGCGAGAACGAGCCGCTCGAGGTCCGGAGCCGGGTCGGGTACATGCCGGAAGGTGAATGCATCCCAGACGACCTGACCGCCGCGGAGTTCGTTGCGTACACCGCCCAACTCGCCGGCCTGCCCAAGAGCGAGTCGAAACGACGGGCTTCTGAGACGCTTTTCCTCGTCGGCTTGGCCGAGGAGCGGTTCCGGTTCCTCGGCGATTTCTCGACGGGGATGAAACAAAGGGTGAAGCTGGCCCAGGCCCTGGTCCACGACCCCGATCTCATCCTCCTCGACGAGCCGGCCTCCGGTCTCGATCCGAAAGGCCGCGACCAGATGCTCGCGCTGATCCGCAGGCTCGGAGAGCTGGGTCTCAACATCGTCATGTCCTCACACGTTCTCACCGATATCGAGCAGACCTGCGAATGGGTGGTGATGCTCGACGGGGGCAACCTGCTCAAGTCCGGGCCCCTGGGCGGGTTCGATCGACAGAGCACTGTTCTCCTCGAAGTCATCGAGAACGCCGAAGCGGTTGCCGCCCGGCTGGCGGCTGAAGGCATCGCGTCCCTTGTCGACCAAAGCCGTCTGGTGGTCGGGCCCGGCGACGCCATGCTCGAAACGAGGATCATCTCCGCAGTTGCCACCGAGAACGCCGGGTTGATCAGGATGATCCGCTCCTCAGCCTCCCTCGAGGACCTGTTCATGGAGGGGAGCCCCGTTGACTGATCGGGTTATCTTCGACCGCGGATACCGCAAATACGACGGGCCGCGGCTGGGACCGTCCGGAGCACGCTCTGCGGTCTATCGCGATGGCGTCCGCAGGGTCCTCGGTCTGGGTCGCAAAGCGCGCCGCAAGGTGTTCCCGTGGTCGCTGATCGCAACTGCTGTGATAGCGGCGGCGATCATCATCGGCACCCATTGGGTGATCGGCAATATCCAAGAGAGCTTCCGCGAGGGCGTCCCCACCTACGGGGGCCTCTTCGATCTTTACTCGGGGATATCGCTGCTGTTCATCGCCTTCTCCGGCCCATTGCTACTGATCCCCGACAGGACCGATGGGGTGCTGTCGGTCTACTTCTCCCGCCCGCTGACCGTCGACGGTTACCTCGTCTCGAAATTGGGGGCCTTCGCCACTGTCGTCGGGGCGATCTATCTGGTTCCCCAGATCCTCCTCCACCTCGGCCTGGGGCTCATATCCAACGACGGTTTCATCCCCTACTTAGGCGACAACCTCGACATCCTGTGGAAGGTTCCGGTCGTGACGCTGGGATTCGTCGCTCTCCACGCTGCAGTCATCTTCCTCCTCTCCGCCTGGATCAACCGCACCGGGATCGCTGCTGCCTCATTCCTCGGGCTGCTCATCGCCGGTGGCGCAATAGCCGGCCTGGTCTCCGAGGCCGCGTTCACCGGGTCTCGCTGGGTGGCGTTGCTCGCCCTCGACCACCATCCCAGGATCATCAGAGATGCCCTGCTCGGAGACACCGTCGAATACCCGGCTGAGGCTGCGGGCTTCGGGCCGTGGACATCGGTGATCGTCATTGCAGTAGTCGGCGCGATCGCACTGGTTGCCGTCCGACGTCGCTACCGGAGGCTGGCATGAGCGCCACCATCGAAATCAAAGGGCTGTCCAAGTGGTTCGGGAACAAAGTGGCGGTTTCCGAATTGACGGTCGACTTCGGGCCCGGAGTCACCGGCCTCCTCGGCCCGAATGGGGCCGGGAAGACAACCATGATGCGCGTTGTCGCCGGCCTGCAGATTCCCTCTCAGGGATCGATTTCGATTCTTGGGAAAGACCCGCGGGTCGACCCGGACATCTACCGCCGGATCGCCCTGGTCCCCGAGGACGAGGCCGTGTACGGGCATCTCACGGCTTCGGAATTCGTCACCCTCGCCGCCCGGCTCTCCGGTGTCGATTCAGTAGCAAGCAGAGTGCGTGAGGCCATCGAAGACGTGGAGATGGCTGACGCCTCAGACCGAAAGCTGGAGGGGTTCTCCAAAGGGATGCGCCAGCGGATCAAGGTGGCCGCCGCTCTGGTCTCCGATCCCGAGATACTCCTCCTCGACGAGCCGTTGAATGGCGCCGACCCGGTGCAACGGGCACGGCTCATCACTTTATTCCGGTCTCTCGGAGAGGAAGGGAAGACCGTTCTGGTCTCCTCACATGTACTTGCCGAAGTCGAGCGTATGACTGACCAGGTTGTGGCGATGGTCGATGGGCGTCTGGCGGCGATGGGCCACATCTCAGAAATCCGCGCTGCGATGAGTGACAAGCCGCGGCGGGTCTACATCGAGACCGACCACACCCGGAAGCTCGCTTCGGCCCTGCTCCAGCTCGACGGTGTGGTCGGCATCGAGCTCGAAGACGACCGCCTCACGCTCCAGGTCACCGACGCCGGAGGATTCGCCAGGGGCCTACCGGCGATTCTCGCCGGGGGGCAGTACGCGGTTTCCCGCATAGAGCCGACCGACGAATCACTGGAATCGGTCTTCAGGTACCTGGTTGAAGGCTCATGATCTATCTCATCGCCCATCTCTACCGGCGGACGATGCGCAAGGGCCGACTCATCGGGCTCACGGCATTGTCCGCCGTACCGGCGGTGCTCTTCCCGATTCTCGTCTCCAGTGGGCTGGAGGCAACTGAGCTCGTCGACGCCTACGTCGGGGTAGTTACGTCTGCTGGTTACACCTTCGCCATCGCTGCCCTCGTCCTTGCCGGTGGGACGTTGCGCGAAGAACGAGACAGCGGCACCTTGCCTTACATATACATGAGGCCGTACCCGCGGCTGAACCTGGCGGTGGCCAGTGTCGCCGCCGGTGCCGGGGCCGCCGTGACTCTCGGGGTTGCAGCCTGGGGCCTCACCCTCCTCACCGGCCTGCTCGTCGGCGCCGGACTCTCGATCACCGGACCGGCGATCACACTCTTCGTCCCCGCCGCAATCGGATACGCAGCGGTGTTTGTGCCCCTTGGCTACCTGTTCTCGAGGTCTCTGCTCATCGGCCTCGGCTACGTGCTGGTCGGAGAGACGATCCTCGCTTTTGTCATCCCGGGGCTGGCACAGCTCTCGATCTGGCGGATCTCAATGTCGATCTACGCCAGTATCGAGGAGTTCGGCTCGGACGCACTCGCCGGCCTGGGACCGATTGCTCCGGGAGCCGGAGGAGGAATCGCCAAGCTGGCCGCCGTGTTGGTGCTGGGCACGGCAATCCTCACCTGGGCCCTGCGCAAACGCGACGCCCTGTAACCGCCGAACACTGCCTGCACAGTGCACCGGGTCGCGGAAACCGCACCATCCTGCACAGCGCAACCTGGTTGGGAATCCGATCGATGATTCTTTCGTAGCGAGGTGGTAGCCGGTCATACGCTGCTTCGCACTCGAGACCTGTCCTTGCCGATTAGCGATAAATTTCGCGTTCTACTGCCCGGTTCGAGTCCGTTCGGTATGTTCGTGGTAGGGCTGGCTGGGGTCGATTCGACCGCGGAGAGTGAGATGACCAACACCTTCCGGGACAAGAGGGATTCCCGGCCCTCCCACCTGGGCGACGGTGCTGATGGGAATCGGTCCCCTCGACTGATAGCGGTCGGCGTCCTGGACGCCTTCAGCATCACCGTCGATGACATCGACGTCCAGCTACCACCCAGCGGTCAACCCCTGGTCGGCTATCTAGCTGTGGCCGGCCGATCGGTGCCGAGACGCACTTTGGCGAGCCAACTCTGGCTTGACATCGAGGAGACCAGGGGTCTGGCGCGGCTGCGAAAC
>JBHJOQ010000018.1:0-3648 GCA_050329555.1 Acidimicrobiia bacterium
GTAGTAATCCGCTCTGCGATCCGATCCCGCACTGCGCAACACCGGGACGTCCTCGCCGACCGAGTGGGAGAGCTGTTCGGTGTAATAGTCGACCGACGCCGCCGACAGCTTCCCGATCGACAACATCAGCCGCTCCCGGCCGTCAACACAACGTGTTGCAAGTGCGTACGGAGGAATCGACCTTGCGACGATGGGACGTGTCTTGTCATGGGAGGCTCCATGGGTCAGCGGTGAAGGTCAGCCAACGACGGCCTGGTGTTCGGGCTTGAGTTGGCGATGTCTTGCGTTTATAAATATTAGCGATATAATACCTAGAATTACTAGAGTATACAAGGAACTGACTTGTTACAGCGCGATACACGAGCTCGGAACGGGATGGAGAAATTGCTCCTCACCCCCGAGGACGCCGCCGACCTCCTTTCAATCGGCCGCTCCAAGCTGTATGAATTGATAGGTGACGGCCGGCTGGCCTCGGTACGCATCGACGCCAGCCGACGTGTCCCGATGAGCGCCCTCGTCGAGTTCGTCGAGAGCCTCCATGAGACCTGGAATCAACGTCCGGTCGAAAGGCCCGCCCGCAGACGGAGAGACTGAGATGAGCATCCACCCCCGGACAACCGAGCGAGGGCGTGTCTATGACGTTCGCTATCGGGGACCAGCCGGACGCAACTTCTCTCGCACCTTTCTCACCAAACGGGCAGCACTCGAGTTTGAGGCACAGCAGAGAACAGCCAAGCACCGCGGCACGTGGATCGACCCACAGGGCTCAAAGATTACGATGCGAGAGCTGGGCCAGGAGTGGCTCGACAGCAATCCGGCCAAGAGAGACTCCACCTGGGCTCGTGACGAGAGCGCCCTCAGAGTCCATGTGTACCCCGATCTGGGAGTAAGGACCATCGGTAGCCTTACACCAGCCGACGTCAGAAGACTGGTCGGAAAATGGTCCGAGGAACTGGCACCACGAAGCGTCCGACGCATCTACGGAGCCCTCCGGGCCGCCCTCAACTACGCCGTCGAAGTCGACCGACTGGCGAGGACACCCTGCCGGAGCATCCACCTCCCGGCCGTCGAGCCAGCTATTGCCATTGTCCCCGACCCGATGCAGCTCATTGGGCTTGCCGACACGATCGATCCGGACTATTCGGCCATGGTCTGGCTCGGGGCGGTGCTCGGACTCCGCTGGGGAGAAGTGGCCGGTCTGCGCGTCGGAAACGTCGACGTGCTCCGCAAGACAGTCACCATCGCCGAGCAAGTCACGAGACGTGTCGGCGGAGCAGGAGACATCGGACCACCCAAGTCAGCCGCCGCTCGCCGGACTCTCAGCATCCCAGAGGAACTGGCCGACGAGCTGAGCGTCCACATGAAGGCGCTCGAGCTGACGGGAGCCGATCCCGAGGAGCTGTTGTTCCCCAACACCGAAGGAAAGCCGCTCGACTACTCCAACTGGCGTCGCCGAATCTGGGAACCAGCCGTGAAGGCGGCCGGCCTAGACAGTCTCAACTTTCATGACCTCCGCAGAACCAACGCCACCGCCATGGTCGCCGAAGGAGTCGACGTCAAAACCGCACAAACGAGACTCGGACACTCCGACCCACGACTCACGCTCGCGATCTACGCCCAAGCGACAACCGAAGGGGACCGCGCAGCGGCTACCAAGCTCGGAGCTCGGCTGATGGGCTTAGCCAGTGGGGATGACGATTCAGCTTCGTCGGCCCCATCATCCCCGTAGGGTTCCTCCGCTTGGCCACGGACAGTGCCGACCTCAGATTGCCCAGAGTTCCGCCCCTGATTGCCCCATATCCTCAAAACTGAGCGCTCCGTAATCCGGGTAAGCCCGCGTCTGTATTTCCTCTTGGGTCAGCCTCTCGTTGCTCGCCGGCAACCCGGGCGGGGGCCAGGTGAGCCCCCCATCGGAGCTTGCAGTCACTAGTCGACGGCATCTCCGGTGTGCAGATCGAGCGCGAGTTGCCCAGATCCCCGCTGAAGAACGACCACCTCGTCGTTGAGGCTGACGATTCGAACGAATCCGGTTTCGGTCCGCCAAAGGATTTGACCGGTTTCGGGGTCGATAGAGAACACCTCACCTCCCGGAGTTGCCGCGATGAGAAGACTTCTCTCCGGGTCGTAAGCCAGCAAGCGGTCTGAGAACCCTTCAGTTGGGTCTTCGAGGTCCGTCGACCACAGCAGGTCGCCGGTGGCCCGGTCGAGGGCGATCAGATGTGAAGTGGTCGTGGTTCCTTGGTCAGTCACGATCCGTGGCACATCCATCACAACGATCGCGTCGTCGAAGAGCGCGGGATCAGCCCACTGCAGTACGGTCTCGGGCCGAAGATCAGCTGTCCATATGGCCTCACCTGATCGGACGTCAACTGCTCGGACACGCGGAGGTGCGACCTCACCTGTGACCGGAAAATCAACGGTGGAGAAGTGCCAGATGCTTTCGCCGGGCTCGTCGACAACACCCATTACCTCCTCGCCTAGGCCAAGCGGAAGCTCCCAAATCGTCTCGCCGCGGGCGGTATCGATGCCGACAAGCTTTCCCCGGCCCGGCGTGGCTACGACAAAATCGGCATATGACCCGAGAAGGATGCTCGAATCTCCCATGTCCACGTACCACTGCGGGATCAGAGTGTCGTAATCCCAGGCTGTGACCAGCCCCGACGTGTACCGATTCGCCGTGACCACCAACGACCCCAGCCGGATAGGGCCGAACAGTTCACAACAGAATGCTGAAACCTCGCTTGCTGCAACTGCCGCCATGTACCCGTCGCCGACGTCAACCGGCACGATATCGAAGCCATCAAAGGTGGTCGTTGGGATGTCGACGGGCGCCGTGATGTCAAAGGTGAGGAGCTGATCAGGCCGGCACACGATGAGTCGATCCGCAACACGTGCGACGAGGGCGCCGCGTCCGTTGAGCGACCCGGCATCTTGGGTATCGCCGGAGCAGACCGCGTAGGAGAGCGTCCCCTGAAAGCCGGGACCGCTGATCTCCGCGCTAGACAAGCCCGTGGTGATCTCGATCTTTTCCGGCACCAGAGAGGTCGGCAGGAGGACCGCGAATCGGGTCCCATCATCCATTTCGATTGCGACGAGGGAAACTCCAAAGTCGAGATGCAGCGGTTCCACGCCGGATTCTTGACTGGTGGTCGGTGGTGTGGTGGTGCCTGCGGTGGTTGTCGGCCCGCGGTCGCTTACCCACACCACATAGGTGAGGGTGGCCTCCTTGTATTCGGCGGTGAGTCGCCAGCATCCAGTATCGGGAAGTTCTATTCCGACGACTGTCGCTGACTCGTCGGTCGGCTGTGTCATGAAAGGATCGAATCCGGCTCCAGCCGTCTGACTCGTTTCGAACCGCGGAGCGGTTCCACTGAGATGTTCGGCTGTGACCGTTAACTCGCCAGGGTCGTCCGCCGAGTAGTTCGCACTCCACCAAAACGTTCTCTCAGTAAGGGAGCCGTCAGCGCCTCTTGGTAGGTCACTCCAGACCTCGCCGCCAGGGTTGATCAGCGTCCAAAGGTCGGGTGTACCGAACCACACATCGTCATACACCTCGGGTGGATCGTCGGGAGCGTCGCTTGCAGGAGTGAAGGCGGCCTCTCCCGGCACCGTGACCGGGCACGACGCCGGCACCCCAGCCACTGTCGG
>JBHJOQ010000012.1:0-20727 GCA_050329555.1 Acidimicrobiia bacterium
AACACCCGCCTGCGTAGGTCTCCTCTGTGAGCCCCTGGTCGTCATGTCGAGGGGTTTTTGTTTGCACATAATTCGGAGGAGCGAAAATGCCAAGACCAGAAAAGGTCCAGGCTGTTGCCGACATCAAAGAGAGCATGGAGAACGCCCGAGCGGTGTTCTTCACCGAATACCGGGGTCTGACCGTCAAAGCGGTTCAGCAGCTCCGGAACGAACTTCGCAATAGCGGGGCGGAGTACAAGGTCGTGAAAATGACCCTGGCTAAGCTCGCTGCTGCTGAGGCCGGATTCGAAGGGATCGACGAGTATCTCGTCGGGCCCACCGCTCTCGCCTTTGCCAATTCCGACGCGGTGGCCACTGCCAAAGCGCTCAAGGAGTTCGGCAAGGCAAACGACGTCTTCGTGCTCAAGGCAGGCTTGCTTGCAGGAGACATCCTCGCACCCGAGGAGATCTCCAAGCTTGCCGAGATCGAGCCCCGTGAAGTGTTGCTGGCCATGATCGCCGGAGCCGGCAGGGCTCCGATGTATGCCGCTGCAGGGATGTTCTCATCCTTCACCCGCAACGCCGCAACGATGTTCGGGCAGCTTTTGGACAAAAAGGAGTCGGGGGAGTCAGAGGTTGCAGTTTCGACTGAACGGTCGAAGATGCCCGCAGATGTGCCCGTAGTTACCGAAACGGCCGAGAAGGCTGAGGAGGAGTAGATCAATGGCCAAGATGACCACTGATGAGTTGATAAGCGTATTCGAGGAGATGACAGTCCTCGAGCTCAAAGAGTTCCTCGACACGTTCGAGGAGAAGTTCGAAGTCACCGCTGCAGTCCCGATGGCTATGGCTGCTCCCGCCGCCGGTGGCGACGGGGCCGGCGCAGCTGCCGAGGAGGAGAAGGACGACTTCGATGTCGTGCTCACCGGTGCCGGCGCCCAGAAGATCCAGGTGATCAAAGAAGTCCGCGGGCTGACCAGCCTGGGACTGAAAGAGGCCAAGGACCTTGTCGATGGTGCACCCGCGAACGTCCTCGAAGGCGTTGACAAGGAGACAGCCGAAAAGGCAAAAGCAACCCTCGAGGCTGCCGGCGCCACCGTCGAGCTCAAGTAACCCGAATCACGTCCAAGAGAGAGGCCCCCGATTTCGGGGGCCTCTCTCATGACATCTAAGCGAAGTAACCCTCGACGGTTGCAGTCTCCCGCTCCCGTAGCTTGACGTTGGCGTCGAGGTTCTCCAGGTTCTGCTCCAGGGCGGAGGCGCCTTCGGGGAAGGGGGTCTCGGCGAAGAACGCCTTGACGTCGGCCGCCACCTCCGGCTTGGAGAGTGCGGGGATGCCTTCGGTGACCCGACGCTTCGTCATCCCCGGCATCTTGGCGAGCAATGCCTCCCAGTTCGAACGGGCAAACGCCCAGGCCCCGGTACCGCCTTTCCCGCTGATCAGACGTCCGAACACCCAGAACCCGTCCTGGGTACGGATGTCCTCATCGAGGATCTTCTGCATGGTCCGCTCCACCATCTCGGCTTCAGGGATTCCTGCAACCGCTCCGAGATACCTGACCTGGTCGATGGAGAGACTTGCCGCCTTGTATGCGTCCCACAACCTGTCGTACTCGGCCTCCCCTCCGTGGCGGGCGTAGACCGCAAGCGAGGCCATCGCCACTTCGGGATCGACTTCACCGTCGCCGAGGACCGCGTCCACCGTCGAGCGGGCCCTGTCGATCGTGCTCTGGTCTTCGGCGATGTTGCCCATCACCGCGATCAGATCGCCCCGGAGCTTCTTGGTGAGGTCGGGCTCGCCGTCTGCAGGGTCCCAACCCAGCCGGTCCAGTGCCGGCCCGACCAGTTTCGAGACAAACGCCTGGAAGGCGGGCCGCGCTTCATCGGTGACCACATGGTGGTCGAGGGAACCGAGGCCACCGGTGATGATCGACCAGATCTGCTGTTCGGTTTCTTCGCCGTAGGCACCGACCAAGTCGAGGAAGCTGGAGCTGGGAAGTTGTCCCGACTTGACCAGCGACCAGGTGTCAGCGACGAGCTGATAGCGCTCGAGCTCATCGAGATCGATGAGGTGGTCCAACAGCGAGGCGAACAGGTCGTCGCTGTACCGGCTGCGGTAGAAACCCGAACCGGCATTGGCGACCAGGAAGTCGACGTCGCCGTCAATGGGGTACTCCGCCTCGTCCTCGGTGAGGAGGACCTTGGTGATGAACTCCTTACCGTCGGCGATACCCCGCAATGTGATCGGGATCGACCAGATGGTGGAGTCCGTCTCGTCGGGTATCGCCAGGAAGCGCCGCTGGCTCAGCTTGACCCCGCTTGCAGTCTTCTCCACATCGATCTGGGGGAATCCACGCTGGTAGACCCAGGTGTCCATGATCTCGCCGACCGGCCACTCCGAGGCGCCGTCGAGGCCCTCCCAGAGGTCGGCGGTGACCGTGTTCCCGTAGGCGTGCTTGCGGAGGTAGTTGCCCACTCCGGTGCGAAACTGGTCCTCACCGATGAACAGTTCGATCATCCGGAGAACGGCGGAGCCCTTCCCGTAGGTGATCGAGTCAAACATCGCTTCGACCTCGGTGGGCGAGTTGACTTCGAACTCGATCGGGCGGGTCGATGCCAGCTGGTCGGTCGCCATCGCCCAGGGGACTTCGGTGTTGGCGAAGGTGAGCCAGCGCTTCCACTCCGGCTTCTTGGCGGCCGTGGTCTTGATGTCCATGAAGCTGGCGAAGGCTTCGTTGAGCCATGCTCCCTCCCACCACTTCATGGTCACCAGGTCTCCGAACCACATATGTGCCGTCTCGTGGCCGATCACATCGATGGAGCGCTGCAGCTCACTCTGGCTCGCCTTGGACGGGTCGATCACCAGGTAGGCGTCGCGGTAGGTGATCAGTCCAACGTTCTCCATGGCGCCGGCGGCGAAATCGGGGACACCGATGTGGTCGAGCTTGTCGGCCGGGTAGGGGATCCCGTAGTAGTCGGTCAGGTACTCGAAGGAGAAGACCGCATTGTCCATCGCCACGTCGGTGAGGTGGAGGTTGCCTTTCGGGACGATGATCCGGATCGGCGTCCCCCGGACGACAACCGGCTCGGTGGCCTCGAAGGCTCCGACCACAAAGGCGAGGAGGTAGGTCGACATCTTCATGGTCCTGTCGAACTTGACTTCGACCCGGCCGTCTTCCAGTTCGGCACGCTCCAGCTCCGCGGTGTTGGTGAACCCGGCGAGGTCGGCGGGGACCACCATGGTGGTCCGGTAAGTCGCCTTCATGTCCGGCTCGTCCCAGCAGGGGAAGATGCGACGCGCGTCGGTTGCCTGGCACTGCGAGGTGGCGATGACATGCTCGCCGCCGTCGGAGTCGGTGAACTTGGAGCGGTAGAAGCCGCGCAGCTGGTCGTTGATCGTACCGGTGTAGACGATATCCAGGGTGTGCTGGCCGGGGCTCAGCTCGGTGTCGAGGCTGAAGGTAGCCCGCTCGTACTCGGTGTCGAGGGAGATATCGGTCACTTGGGCGCCATCGACGGATACCGACACAAAGTCGACTTCCGCGGTGTTGAGAACTATCTCGGAGACCGGCTCCACGACGTCGAGGTCCACGACGACATGGCCATCGAAGCTGAAAGATTCGAGATCGGGTTCCAGCCGCAGCTCATAGTGCACGGGCAGGACGTTGCGGGGCAGGCGGTAGGGGTCATCTGACACTGAGAAATCCTCGTCTTGGCTTCGGGTGAGCATGCTACCGACATCTATGCCGGTATCTCCTCCCGATTCGGGCCATGTCGTCCCGAATGGATACTCTTCACGGCCATGACCGACGCAACCACGATTCTCGTCACAATCAACGCCGACGACCGGCCGGGGATCACCGCCGGGCTGATGGAGGTGCTCTCCCGAACCGGCGCCGAGATATACGACGTGGAGCAGATCGTGGTCCGAGGGCGGCTTACTCTCAACATCCTGATCGGGGTCGGTGAGAGCAGGGGGACCATCTCCGAACTGCTGTTTTACGGCTGGGAGAAAGACCTCCGGATCGAATTCGACGCCATCGAGGCCAGCCCCGAGGAGCCCGCTCTGTCCCATGTGGTAACAGTGATCGGGGCGAGAGTGTCACCGCAGGACTTCGGTGCTGTCGCGGAGGCAATCGCATCAGGGGGAGGGAACATCGATCGGATCTTCCGCCTCTCCCGATATCCGGTGATCAGCTATGAGCTCGCCGTCTCCGGTGGCGACCCGGTGGCGATCCGACAGAGCTTGCTCGAGGCAGCTTCCGCCAGCCCGATCGACGTCGCCATCCAGCCCGAAAGCCTCGACCGCAGGGCGAAGCGTCTGGTCGTCATGGATGTCGACTCGACCCTGATCCAGGGAGAGATCATCGACGTTCTCGCCGAGCGGGCCGGTGTCGGCACCGAGGTGGCCGTGCTGACCGCCCAGGCGATGGCCGGAGAGATCGAATTCGAGCCCGCTTTGCGGAAGAGAGTGGCGATGCTTGCCGGCCTCCCGGTTTCGGTATTCGACGAGGTGAACGCCGTGATCCAGCCGACTCCGGGGGCGAGGACGTTCGTCCGCACCCTGCGCCGGATGGGTATGAAGACCGCAATTGTCTCGGCAGGATTCACCCGTTTCACCGACTCGTTCGCAGCGACGCTCGGCATCGATTACTCGCTGGCGAACACACTCGAGGTCAAGGACGGTGTCCTCACCGGTGAGATCGAGGGAAAGGTGGTCGACCGCGCGCGGAAAGCCGAGTTCCTCCGCGAACTCGCTGACCGGGAGGGAATCACTCTCTCACAGACGGTGGCGGTGGGTGACGGTGCCAACGATCTCGACATGCTGGCGGCCGCGGGGCTGGGAATCGCCTTCAACGCCAAACAACTGGTAAAGGACAACGCGGACACTTCCCTTTCGGTCCCGTACCTCGATGCGATCCTCTTCGTGATGGGGGTGCGCCGGGAGCACGTAGAAGCCGCAGACGCTCTCGACCCGGACCTGGCCGGCGGAAGCCCGATCCCGGTGAAGGGCACGCCGCCTATCTGAGAATCTCGAGAACCTGGGAGTGAAGGCCCGGCCCGGCGGCGACGATCGAGTTGCCGGTGGCAGGGTCGCCTCCCTGCCAGTCGGTGATGACCCCGCCGGCACCGCGGATGATGGGGATCAGAGGAATCAGGTCCCACTGGTTCATGATCGGGTCGACCATGATGTCAGCCCGTCCCGATGCCAACATGAGGTAGCCGTAGCAATCGCCCCAGGTCCTGGTCATCGCTGTGCTCCGACGCAGCGCCTGGAATTTGGCACCGTCCTGGAACCGGTCCGCCAGATTGGGGTCGGTGGTGAGAAGCGTCGCCTCTGCGAGTCGTGAGCAGGGCCGCATCGAAACCGCCCTGCCGTTGAGGGTGGTCCTCTCCCCATCGCCGATCAACAATTCGCCGAGCACCGGTTGGTGGATCACACCGAGGATCGGCTCACCGTGGTGCATCAGGCCGATGAGTGTCCCGAAGAGGGGGACTCCGGAGACGAACGATATGGTCCCGTCGATCGGGTCCAGTGTCCAGACGAACTCTGCGTCGGGCGCCTCTACCCCGAACTCCTCACCGATGATCCCGTGGTCGGGGTGGATGGCGTGGATCATCTCCCGGAGCATTGCTTCGACGTCGCGGTCGGTCTCGGTGACTATCGACAGGTCGTCTTTGATGTCGACGGTCATCTCTTTCCGGGTGAACCGCCCGGCGATCAGGCGTCCCGATGCCTCGGCGAGGCTGCGGGCAAACTCGATCAATCCAGGATCCAGTCGTAGTGGAAGAAGCTCCCCCGCGCCTGGTCGGTCCGTTCGAAGGTGTGGGCTCCGAAGTAGTCACGTTGCGCCTGGATCAGGTTTGCGGGCAACCGCTCCGACCGCATCCCATCGAAGTAGGTGAGGGCACTGGCGTATGCGGGCACCGGGAGTCCGGCCCCGATCGCACCGGCGACCACGTTTCGCCAGGAGGCCATCGCTTGGTCGATTGCAGCCGTGAAGAAGGGTGCGGTGGTCAGGTCCTCGAGTGCCGGGTCGGCGGCGAATGCCCTGGTGATGTCTTCGAGAAAGTCGGCCCGGATGATGCAACCGGCGCGCCACAGCGACGCCACCGAGCCCAGGTCGAGGTCCCAACCGAAATCCCTGGAAGACCGGGCGAGAAGGCGAAATCCCTGAGCGTAGGAGATGATCTTCGATGCGTACAGGGCAGCTTCGATGTCGTCGACTGAGATCCCTTCGAGGGCCCCGATCTCGCCGGGGAACACCCGTGACATCTCGAGGCGACGGGCAGGCTCGGAGCTGACGACCCTGGCATAGACAGCTTCTGAGACCAGTGTGGTCGGCTCGCCGAGTTCCATCGAGGCGATGACAGTCCACTTCCCGGTGCCCTTCTGGCCGGCGGCGTCGAGAATCATGTCGATCAGCGGGACGCCGTCTTCGACAACATCGAGGATCTCGGCTGTGATCTCGATCAAATAGGACCGCAGCCTTCCTTCGTTCCAGGTGCGGAACACGTCTGCAATTTCAGACACTGCCATTCCCATCGCGCGCCGCATCAAGTCGTAGGCCTCCGCGATCACTTGCATGTCCCCGTATTCGATGCCGTTGTGGACCATCTTGACGAAGTGGCCCGCTCCTCCGGGGCCAACCCACTCACAGCATGGCTTGCCATCGGGGGCCACGGCGGCGATGCCCTTGAGCATGTCCTCCATCTCCACCCATGCCTGCGGGTTGCCGCCGGGCATTATCGACGGGCCATGCCGCGCTCCTTCCTCACCTCCGGAGAAGCCCACCCCCAGGTAACGGATGCCGAGGTCGGTGAGGCTCTCGGTGCGTCGCTCGGTGTCGGTGTACAGGGAGTTGCCCCCGTCGAGGATGATGTCGCCAGGTTCGAGCAGAGGGACCAGGTCCTCGATGACCATATCAACCGGGTTGCCCGCCGGAATCATCAACAGAACCCGCCGCGGCCGCTCCAGGGTCTCCACCAATTCCTCGAGCGAGATGGCGGAGACGATGTCTTTGTTAACTGCCTCACCCGCCATGAAATCCATCGTGGTCGAGGGGGTCCGGTTGTAGACCGAGACCGCATTTCCGGAGTCGGCCAGGTTGAGAGCGAGGTTGGCGCCCATCACCCCGAGACCAACAATTCCTATGTCTGCTCTCATATTCATGGGACCAGGCTATTACTTCGAGCGGTAAACGCTTAGCCTTGCTGCTCGTGAGCGAGCTTCGCATTGGCATAGACGTTGGTGGCACCGGGATAAAAGGTGCAATCGTCGACGTATCGACAGGGGACCTGAATACCGATCGACTCCGGCTAGAGACGCCAAAGCCCGCCACCGTGGAGTCGGTCGTCGCTGCCGTTGCCAGTGTGGTCGAGACTCTCGACCACCCCGGCCCGGTCGGGGTCGGCATCCCCGCGGTAGTGGTCAAAGGCATTGCCCTCACGGCCGCCAACATCGACCCCGGCTGGATCGGGACCGATGTCGCCGGAAGGATCCGGGCGGCAACAGGGCGGCAAGTCTCGCTGGTCAACGACGCCGATGCTGCGGGCCTCGCCGAGGCTTCTTTCGGAGCGGCAAGGGGTGTGGCCGGCAAGGTGCTGGTGCTCACATTCGGCACCGGCATCGGCAGTGCATTGATGATGGATGGTGTCCTCGTTCCCAACTTCGAGCTCGGGCAGATCGAGTTCGAAGGGGTAAGGCCCGCCGAGCTCGAGTTCTCAGCGAGGGCCAGAGAGGAGCTGGGTCTCGACTGGGATGAGTGGGGCGATCGGACTGCCCGCTATCTGGAGATGGTCGACACGGTCGTTAACCCGGATTTGACGGTCTTTGGAGGCGGGGCGTGCAAGGAGTGGGAGCATTTCCACGAGAGGATCCCTGCGGGGCTGAACGTGGTGCAGGCGCAGCTCCTCAACAATGCCGGGATTGTTGGGGCCTCACTCGTCGCCGGTTGATCCAGCTTCGAACCCGTTGAACCTGCTCCGGTGGCTGACGGGTATGCGCACCTCGAGGTGAGTCCCGTCACCTTCGTGATGCTCGCCGAGCACATAGCCCACCCGGTAGGCAGCGGCCACGATGTCGCCCCGGTCGTAAGGGACGGTGAGGGTCAGGTTCACCATCTGACGCTCGATATGGTTGTCGATCTCCTCGATGAGGGTCTCCATTCCGACCGTGCCCACAGCGCTGACGAAACACGCTTCCGGATAGAGATTCTTGAGCCGCTCGAGCCTTGCGGGGCCAACCAGATCGATCTTGTTGAACACCAATAATTGAGGGATCTCGTCGGCGTCGATCTCCACCAGGACATCGCGCACCGCAGCGAGCTGGCCTACCAGGTCGGGCTCGCTTGCATCTACGACATGAAGCAGGAGGTCGGCTTCGGCCACTTCGGCGAGCGTTGACTGGAAAGCCTCGATGAGGTGGTGGGGGAGCCGTCGGACGAACCCGACTGTGTCCGCAATCAGCACGACCTGGTTGTTCGACACATCGAGGCGCCGCACCGTGCTGTCGAGAGTGGCGAACAGCTGGTCCTGGACTTTCACCCCGGCGTCGGTGAGCACGTTGAGCAGTGTCGACTTCCCGGCGTTGGTGTAGCCGACGATCGATACCTGGGGGATTGCGTTGCGCTTGCGACCCTTGCGCTGTGTCTCCCGGTGCTTCGCCATAGCCTTGAGCTCGCGCTCCAGCTTCGAGATTCGGGCCAGGGTGTGGCGGCGGTCGGTCTCGAGTTTGGTTTCGCCGGGCCCACGAGCGAGCACGCCGAAACCCTGTTGGGACATGCTTTTGCCTTTGCCGCGGAGGCGAGGCAGGTTGTAGCGGAGCATCGCCAGCTCGACCTGGAGGGCACCAATCTTGGTGGTGGCGTGCTGGGCGAAGATGTCGAGGATCAGCGCCTCGCGGTCGACGACGTCACACTGGAAGATACTCTCGAGGTTGCGGGTCTGTGCCGGGCTCAACGAGTTGTCAAAGATGACCACGTCGATATCGAGGGCCTTGGTCAGGGAGCCGAGCTCTTCGGCTTTACCCGACCCGATGTAGGTCGCCGGGTCGAGTTGGCTCCGCCGCACCAGCTCCATGTCCACCGGGTCCGAGCCAGATGTCTCTGTGAGCAAGGAGAGTTCTTCGAGGCTTCGCTCGCTGTCGGCGCTTGCCATCCCCGGCAATCCGACGCCGACGAGGAAAGCCCGTTGGACTTGTACTTCGAGGTCGGTGACGGTTGCGCTGAGGCGCCGTCTCGACCGTGATGCGTGTTGATCAGTCATTGCTGGTATCTGAAACCGTTCTGTGAGTGCACACGGACAGTAGATGTCGGGAGACACTCACAGAAGGGTGTTTTCCCGGTTCAGAGGTACTGGCCCTCGTCGCCGACATGGTCGAGCTGCTCTTCGGCGATGATCTGAGACTCACGAACGGCAATGACCGGCTTACCGGTGGGAGGCCAAATGAACCGCCACGCTCCGGTGGGCACGGCCCAGAAACGCTGGTTGGTTTGGACGTCGATCAGTGCCAGGGCGTCGTTGCCGTCTTTGGTCCCGACCGGGACCAGTAACCCCGATGAGGTGGTCGATTCGCCGGGTGCCTGGCCGACCCGCCACCCGCCCATGACCTTGTATCCGTTCTCCGTCTGCACGATGGGTAGGTCTGTGCTTGTCATCTCGTCCGCCAATTGTCGCAGGATGGCCGCTCAACCACCAGTCCCGGCCTGGGTTAGTGTTCTGCCATGCCCAGACAGCCCAACTTCTCCGAAGCCCTCGAATATCACGAGCGACCACGGCCCGGGAAGACTGCAATCCGCTCGACGAAACCAACTGCGACCCAGTCGGACCTCAGCCTTGCCTACACACCGGGCGTCGCCGAACCATGCCTCGTCATCGCCGACGACCCCGAAGCAGCGTTCCGGTTCACCAACCGCGCCAACCTGGTGGCGGTGGTCTCGAACGGGACTGCAGTGCTCGGCCTGGGAGACATCGGCCCGCTGGCGAGCAAACCGGTGATGGAGGGCAAGGCCGTCCTCTTCAAACGCTTCGCGGATATCGATGTCTTCGACCTCGAGATCGATGCCCCTGACCCCGAGGACGTGATCCGGTTCTGCGAGTTGCTCGCACCGACCGTCGGCGGGATCAACCTCGAAGACATCAAGGCACCGGAGTGTTTCTATATCGAGAAGACGCTCCGCGAACGACTCGACATCCCCGTTTTCCATGATGACCAGCACGGCACCGCCATCATCTCCGGCGCTGCCTTTCTCAATGCGATCGATCTCACCGACCGCGACATCGCGACGACGAGGGTCGTGTTTGCGGGTGCCGGTGCTGCAGGGGTTGCCACCGCCCGTTTCTTCATCGAGCTCGGCGTCGACCCGGCCAACGTGCTGATGGTCGACTCCAAAGGGGTGATTCACAGCGAACGCGACGACCTCGACGAGATCAAGAGCGCCTTCGCCGTTCCGACTGACGCGCGCACGATCGACGACGCCTTTGTCGGTGCCGACGCCTTTGTCGGCGTCTCAGTGGCCGGCACGGTCACCGGGGCGATGCTGGAGAAGATGAACGAGAACCCCATCGTTTTTGCGCTGGCCAACCCCGATCCCGAGATCTCCTATCACGACGCCGTGGCGGCCCGGCCTGACGTGATCATGGCGACGGGTCGCTCCGATTTCCCCAACCAGGTGAACAACGTGCTGGGCTTCCCGTTCATTTTCAGAGGTGCCCTCGATGTCAGGGCGAAGGGAGTCTCAGAGAAAATGAAGATCGCCGCCGCCAGGGGCCTGGCGGAACTGGCGAGACAGCCCGTGCCCGATGCGGTGCTCCGGGCCTACGACCTCGAACAGCTCTCGTTCGGTCCCGAGTACCTGATCCCCAAACCGTTCGACTCCAGGGTGCTCTGGACCGTCGCACCGGCAGTTGCCCGAACCGCGATGGAGGAAGGCCTCGCCCGCAAGCCCATCGAGGACTTCGACGAGTACCGCAACGAGTTGCGCGCCCGTTTCCAGGCGTCGCACGGCCTGATCGCCGCCATCACGACTCGTGCCATCGCCCAGCCGAAGCGGGTCGCCTATCCCCACGGCGCCGACATGAGGATCATCCGGGCGGCACGTCGGGTCGCCGACGAGGGGATTGCCACACCGCTCCTGATCGGCGATGCCTCCGAGATCAGCGCGCTGGCCGAGTCGGCGGGCATCTCCCTCGACGGCATGGAGATGATCAATCCAAACGAGGAGCACGGGGAGCGGGAGCGGTACGCAATCGAACTGGAGAGTCTGCGTCGGCACAAGGGGTTGTCACTGGTCGAGGCGCGCCGGCAGGTACTCGACCACAACATGTACTCGTGTCTCATGCTCCGGGAAGGCAAAGCCGATGCGGTGATGGGTGGTCTCTCGACGCACTACCCCGAGACGATCCGGCCGGCGCTGCAGGTGCTGGCGGTCGAGGAGGGACGTTCCATCGTCAGCTCGGTGTACCTGGTCGTCGTGCGGGGCAACCCCTACTTTTTCACCGACTGCGCGGTCAACATCGAACCGACCGCAGAGCAGCTTGCCGAGATCGCCCTTGCCGCCACCACCACAGCCGAACAGGACTTCAGCCGTGATCCCCGCGTTGCATTCATCTCCTACAGCGACTTCGGCTCGGCAGGTGGGCCTGAGCCGGCACGGATCAGGAGGGCAGTCGAGTTGTTCCGCACCGCCCGTCCCGACATCCCGGTCGACGGCGAGATGCAGGCCGACACCGCGGTCGTCCCCGACTTGCTCAAGAGCCGTCGCGGCGATGGCCCGTTACAGCGGGCCGCGAACGTTCTCGTCTTCCCCAACCTGACGGCGGCGAACGCCGCCTACAAGCTGATGAACCGGCTCGGCGACGCCGAGGTTATCGGTCCCATCCTCAGCGGGTTCCCCAAGACCGTCCAGGTCCTCCAGCGCGACGCCTCGGTGAACGACGTGGTCAACCTCACCGCAATCGCGGTAGCGGAAGCACAGAGGCGAGAGCGCTAACCCGTGGACCGGCCCTCGATTCGTGATGGCCTGCTCCGGCTTGCCGCAAACCACAGATGGACTTGGACGGTTTCGGCGAGGTCACTTCTCGATTCTCTGCCCGGAGCCGAGCCCGGACGGCACCCGCATCAGGTCGCAGCCACTCTCGGTGAAGCCCAAGTGGAGGCGCTGATGGGAGCCCCCGGGTTTGTCGAGAGGCTCAACGCGGAGTTGGCCGATTTGACCCGCTGAGACCGACCGCTTAAGCGCCCATCAGTTCTCCGTCCAGTATTCCTCATAGTGGACGTTGCCCTTTGTCTTCAGGTGGTCGATGGTGAAGCCCCGCTCGTGAAGGAGCTGGCAGACCCCTTCCGGTTCGGGGAAGATCGGCGTGTCGTCCTCCCACTGCGGCAGGCCGATCATCGCCGGGTTGCCGCAGAGGAAGACGTGGGTGTCGACAGGGTCGAGTGGAGCCCCGAGCATCTCTTCGAGCTTGCCCTCGCGGACCAGGTCCTGGATGTAGACCTTGTTGTCGAGGTTCTCGGGCTCTCTGGTGGTGAGCACTTCGTAGCGGTAGTTCTCCCACTTCTGCTGGACGATCTCTTGTTCGGGGAGGTAGGCGAGGTCGTCGCGGTAGCGGACGCATACCAAATTGAGGATCGGGCCGCGGTGGCCAGTCCGGAGCAGTTCGGCGGTCATTGCGTTCTGCGGGGCCTCCCCGGTCCCGGTGCTGAGGAACACGACCTTGTCGTCCGGTTCGACCCCTTCCAGGGTGTACCGCCCGGTGAACTTGCGGCCCATGAAGATGCGGTCGCCTTCCCTCCTGGTGAAGATCCTCGGGGTGAGTGCGGGGGTCCCTTCTTTGCCTGGTGGAACTTTCACCACGTAGAACTCGACGTCGCCGGGTTCGGCAGCGACCAATTCGCCGGTGTCACGGTCGACAATCGAACAAGACACTGAATAGGAGCGACGGGCGAGTTTGCGGCGCTGGTCTTCGTCGACCTCCTCTTCGGCGTCATCGGCCCGGTGCTCCCAGTACCCGAGGGCCAGCGTGGTGTACTGGCCGGGGACGAACCCTTCGATGACATTGTCGGGCTTGACCTTCATTACCCACAGCTCCTCGTTGTGCGCCCGGATGTGGCTGATGGTTGCGTTGTAGTTCTCGTCGCGGAGGGCGTCATACGGATCTGCGGGTTCGCCGTAGAAGATGAAGAGACCCGCGATTACGCTCCTTGCGGCTGCCAGCGAAGCGTCGTCCCAACCGCCATCTCGCTCGATCGAGACCGTGTTGGAGAGAACGTGGACATGCAGAACCGATGGATCCGAAGCGAACAGCCGGTTGGCGAGAAGGGCAGGCGGGTCGTCGCTTTCGGAGGTTCCGGTAAACGAATGGCTGTCCTGCCCGGTCAGGGAGCGGTCGGTGTCGAACAGGGCGACGTCACCTATCCGTGTCGACTTCACCTCGATCGTCTGGCCCACGGGGTGAAGTTACCGTCCGGAACAAAACATCGCGGGTTTCGCTTCAGCCCTGTCGGCTCATGAGACGACTGGCGAGCTGAAGAACGAGCGCCACCGCCAGGGATGCCGAAGTACCGATCAGCAAGGCCGTCACCGAGGAAGTCGACAGACCGGCCCAGCGGGACCAGACAGCAACCAGTGCGACATGGCCGGCGAGGATGAGTCCGGGCGGTGCGTCGGGTAGAGCGAAGGCGGTCCAGCCGAGCATCGCGATCGAGCCCACCGCCCCGATCAATCCCGTCTCTCTTCCCACCCCGCCCCGTAGCGCCACCCACGCCAGGAGCAGGCCAACAACAAGGGATCCGGCGAAGCGAGGAGATGCCCACACGGCGGGCCACCAGGCCCAGGCAAGGGCTGCCGTCACCCCGATCAGTACTGCGGCCCGCTCCGTGTCGGGGACTGTTGCCCAGATCCCGCCAATCGTGATTGCTACGGCGAAAGCCCCAACCCAGCCGGTCCGGAGCTGCTGGATCCCGTATGCAGCGATGACGGCGGCCAGAACGGCAATCGCGATTTGCCAGAGCGGGGTCGAACCCCCGCGCGGGCCGGTTCCGACAACCCCTCCCCGGAGCAGGCCGGTGGCCACGAATGCGATGACCACCGCCGCGCCCCACACCAGCCCCCAGTCGGGCGAGCGCTTGCGCAGTCCGAAGGCAAACACAAGGCCGACCAGACCGGTGCCGGCACCCCACAGGAATGGAGTGCCGGTGATCAGATCCGCTACTGCTGTCAACGTTCCCGGAGCCCGTGGACGACGAACAGCGTCACAGGGAGGCTCGCTCCCGGTGGATCCTGCCGATGGCGCCGATAATGCTTCCGACCATTTCCTCGTTCATGTCGCTCCAGACCGGAAGACTGATCACCTGTGCAGACAGATTGTCGGTGACGGGCAAGGCCGCCGTGTCGAGGTCGGCGTAGGCGGTCTGCCGGTGCAGGGGTGGCGAATAGTAGGGGCGGGTCGGAATCCCTTCCGCCTTGAGAGCAGCCACGACCACATCCCGGTCCACTTCGAAGTCGGGTGAGACGGTGATGGTGAAGTCCTTGACCGAGCTCCTCCGACCTGCAGGAACTTCCTGGAAGCCGATTCCCGGAAGCTCACTCAACCCGTCCCGGTATTGCTGGGCGATCGCATTGCGGTGCTTGACCCGGTTGTCGAGATGGTCGATTCCGGCGAGCACCACAGCAGCGTGAAGCTCGGACATCCGGCCGTTGAGACCGGCTTCGAGTGTGTCGTAGCTACCGGGGTTCCCGTAGTTTCGGGCGCGGCGGAGTGTGGCGGCCAGTTCGGCGTCGTTAGTGGCCACGATGCCGCCCTCGGGACCGCTCAAAACCTTGGTCGGGGTGAGACTGAACACTTCTGCAGTGCCGTACGAGCCGAGTGGCCCCATCCGCCCGTCGACTTCGATCGCAGAGCCCGCTCCGTGGGCGGCGTCGAAGATCAGAGTCGCTCCGACCTCTGCGGCCTTCGCTTCCAGGGCACGGACGTCGCAGGGGACACCTGAGATGTGGACACCGACGATCACGTCGGGTGCGCCGCTCACGTTGTCAGGCCCGAGGAGCCACGAGTCGGGATCACAGTCGGCAAAGGTGATGTCCATCCCGTTCCAGCGGGCGGCGTGCGCTGTCGCCGAGAATGTGAAGGACGGCATGGTCACGGTCTCCTTGCCGAGAGCTTGGAGAAGCAGTATCAGGCCGGTTGTGCATGAGGCCATTGCCACGCAATGGTCGACCTCGAGAATTCCCGACATCCTTTGTTCGAGTTCTTCCACATAAGGCCCGTCTGTGAGCATGCCTGATGCGAGGCTGGAGCGCACCGTCTCCAGAATCGCCTCGGGCTCCTCGACCACCGGCCTCACGAACGGTATTGCATCGGTGAAGACCGGGTCCCCTCCCGCGAACGCGGGTTTTCCACTTAATTTCATTGTCCCTCCATTGGAACCGTCAAGTTAGCCCGTTTGGGCGGCAGTGCTAGTGGCGAAAGAATGGCTAGAGAAGCTCGAGGTCCCCGAGCGAGATGTCCCACTCCGCAAGGGACAACATGTCGACGGGGAGCTCGCGCAGGGGGTTGGCGACCAGCGAGAGGGCGCTCACTCCCGGAACCGGCACCATTCCCCCGAGGAGCGCAGCCCTCCGTTCTGGAGTGCCGCGGGAGAACCACCCGGCGAGGTAAGAGGCTCGGGAGACCCGTGCTGCAGCGCGCACAGCTGCCGACGGCCGCTGGCCGAACAACTCCGAAACCACAACTTCCCTGCGCCCGGAACGATGGTTGACTCGCAGGATGGCAGTCTGGTCATTGTGGTGTATGGCGCGGTACCGCGCGGTGGGATGGCTGTCGAACCGCCAGTGCATGTACCCGGCCGAACGCGGGGTTCGCAGCCCGCGAGCAGGGCGGTCAGTCACGGGCGCTCCAGCCGCATCCGTGCCTGACTTGAAGAAATCGTCAGCGTCGGGAGGCACGTCGTCGGGAGCAGGCCCGGTACGTCGCAGCAAGGGCCTGACCATCACTCCGATCGGGCCTACTTCCTTCCAGCCCATTTTGATATAGCCCGGCCCTGAGGCTTTGTTCGGGGTATTGAAGATCAGATCGATGCCCTGGTCGGTGGCCGTTCCCACGGCCGATTCGGTGAGTGCCCTGAATATGCCTCTCCTCTCGAAGGCGGGGTCGGTGGCGGTATCGACTGGACGAAGGCACCTGATGGTGTCGCCCGAAGCGGTCTCGAGGTCCCAGCGCATCATCGCTCTGACCCCGGCGACTTTCCCGTCCGCTTCGGCAACAAGGGCGAGTGACTTCCCGAACGGGTTGTCGATATGTTTCCACCGCCACAACTCGGGGGTTCGTTTCAAGAGTGCGGTCTCCCCGAGTGCCCTGCGCAGCACGCCGAGCACCTCGGGGAGGTCTTCTGAGTCCATCTCCCTGATCTTGACATCTCCCACATCATCAGACTACCGCCGTAGTCTGATACGACATGGATAGCGGATCAGCGCGAGACTCACAGACGGCGCCGGGGTCGATCCTCATCCTCGTGTCGAGCACACAGCGTCGCGGAGCGGAGGTTTTTGGAGAGCACCTCAGCCGTGCCCTCCGACAGGGCGGGCGCCAGGCGACACTGCTCGCCCTGCACGAGTCCAGCTCAGCAGCGGGGATCGCCGCTGAGTCCCTCTTCAGCGCCTCCGAGATCGATGGCATTTCCGGGCTCAAGCTGGGCGTGGTCAGACGCCTCCGGTCGGCGATCCGGAAGGCGAGGCCCGACGTCGTCTTTGCCGGGGGAGGGGCGACATTGAAGTACTCGGTGGCAGCCCTGGTCGGCATGCCACAGCCCCGGCCGGCCCTGGTCTACTCGTCGATCGGCGAACCGGAATTCTGGGCTGCGAACCCCCTGAGGAAGCGGATGATGGCGGCACTGCTCGCCCGCACCTCGCTGGTGACAGCCGTGTCGCAGGCAACGGCAGACCAGTTGGTCCGGAGCTTCGGGGTCGACCGGGGCAAAATCAGAGTGGCCCATCCGGGAGTCCCCGAAGAATTCCTGGACATCGAGAGCGAGGAGCGAATCCCCGGATCTTTGAACATCCTCTATCTCGGAAGCCTCTCCGACGAGAAGAACCCTGGAGCCGCGGTCGCCGTAGTCAGTTTGATGGAGCAACCGGCAACTCTCCGGTTGGTCGGCGACGGCCCTCTGCGCGATTCCCTCGAGGCGGAATCAGCGAGCTCCCGCTTTCCGTTGGAGGTCACCGGTCCCGCAGAAGACGTCCGGGAGCACCTGAGATGGGCAGACGTCCTCATGCTCACCTCGAAGACCGAGGGGCTGCCCGGGGTGCTCCTGGAGGCGAGTGCCGCTGGAGTCCCGGTGGTCGCCTTCGGGGTCGGAGGGGTCTCCGAGGCTGTAGAGGACGGCGTGACCGGGTTCGTCACCGATCCCGGTGATGAGAAGGCGATGGCCCTCGCTCTCGATCGCCTGGCACAGGATGAGTCGCTGCGCCTGTCGATGGCCCAGTCGGGGAGAGACCGGGTGCGGAGCCACTTTCTCCTGTCCCAGGCGCTGGATCGATACGTTGGCGCCCTCGATGGGTTTCTTCCGACGTAGTCGCGACGCCCGAATACGATGTCGTGATGGCTGAGGGAAGGTTGGGGCGAGCCGGTGTCGTGGTAGCAGTTGTGTCGCTGTTCCTCGGCGCTTGCACAAATACTGAAAGCGCTCCGGATACAACGGTGGGCGAGACCAGCACTAGCAGGGACACTTCGCAACGGTCCGCCACGACCACAACAATGGACCGATCATCCACGTCGGCTCCCACTACGACAACCACCCTGGCCATGGCGACCACCACCAACCCGACCGGTTCGACGGAGACACCTCCGGAGACACAACCTGATCCCGGTGACGGGATGATCGGAGTTGTTGGTTGTTCGAATAGCGGGGATGCGGTTGAGGGTTATCACGACGTCTCCTCCCTTGGTCTCCTCACGCCCGGGGAACTGGGTGGTGGCGCCATATCTCTCTGGGGAGATCCGTCCAACAATGGTTATTCCACCTACTGGGGTTTCTACGACGCACGACGTCCGGCCGAGGGGTATGCGGGGACCTGGGTCCAACTGTGTATCAGGACCTCGGAGCACCAGGGTGCCTTCGATGCCGACGAACAGCAATGGGTCACCCACATAGTCGAACAGATTCAGGCCCGGCAGCCGGGCATCCCGATCTGGATCTCCCCTCTCAACTTCTATGCCGACGGAGTGGTCTGCGAGTCGGTTGGAGTCGACGGCCCGGCCATCTCTGCCGAGACCGCAGACTGGGCTTCTGCGGCCTTGCCCGGTGTGTTCCGGGGACCCGACCTCGGGCCTCTGACGGAGTCTGACCTGGGCGTCCGCGACAACTGCCACCCGGGAAAAGACGGCAAGCTGCTGTTGGGCTCCCAACTCGCCGCGTTTTTTGACTAGGCCCTACGGTCCTCAGCCCTGCTCCGGGGAGCTCTGTCGGTCGGCGGTGAGCCAGGGGAGCTCGATTCCGGTCCTGGCGGTTACCAACCGGTTGTCCTCTTCGGTTTCGGAGCGGATTAAATCTGCGGCCTCTTGTTTCATTGGTTCGTAGGGCCCTGAATTCTTTCGATTGAGGAGTGCGACGATGTTGCGGAGCCGCCGCGGGAAACCTTTCGTCACATCACGAAGTCGAGGCGATCGGTATTCCACGTAAGCATTGGTCACCTGACCGACGATCGGGGGTGTGTAATCGTCTGCCACACCGAGGAATTGACAGGTCCTCCGGTAAACGGTCGTCGGGTCGGAGGTGAGTTCGTTGAAGGTTTGCACGAGGACTCGCTCCAGGGGGATGAAGCGCAATAGGTTCTCCAACTGGCTCCCGTAGCGCCCCCGGTCGAGATACGAATAGCGGGCGCGGTCTTCACGGCTGTGCTCGAGCCGTCTCGGTTCCGAAGCTATCGCTTTAGCGAAGTCGAGCTTCTCCCGACCCACGCTCCGGTTGTGCCAGTAGTGTGAATGCGCCCGCTCGACCGGGTCACGGAGCAGCAGCAGGATCTTCACGTCGGGCAGAGTCGTGGCGATTCGTTCGGCAACTTCGGGGAAATAGAGGTAGGAGGGGGTTGCCTCACCGACCGCCCTGCTCTCGTCCGAATCGGGAAAGTGCTGGAGATACCAGTCGGTGCCGCGCTCGTAGTTCTCATCGAAGAAGTGGACTTCCTTGGGCTGACCCACCGAGATCTCAGGATGTTCCCGGAGGTAGGCGTTGAGGGAGGTGGTCCCGCAACGCATCGCCCCGGCGATCAGGTATGTGGGTAGCTGCGGCATTCAGGGCGAGAGGCTAGCGCACTCGCCATTGAACCGAATCCGATCTATTTGTACGGGCCGGTGCCCTTGAAGTCCACCGATACCTTGCCATCACCCATCGGATCGTAATAGACGATCATGCCGACGAGGCCGTCTTCACAGGCAATCACGGTCGCTCGCGAGCCGTCGAACCCATGCAAATTGAAGTTCACATTGTTCGCTTCGGTGTGGGTGTAGTCCCGGATGTCGAGCACATGGCCGTTGCCGTCGAAGAAGGCGACGCGGGGACGCTCGTCGACCGAACGGCAGGCTCCCTCGTAATCGATCGGGGAGAGCACATCGGTGCAATCCTCCTCCGATATCTCCCCGCCCGACTGGCCGGTAAGTGTTCCGTCGAGGTAGCGCTGGCCTTCGGCCATATAGGTGTCATTGACCTTGGCGTAGGCCTGGTCGGGCGGGCGGACAAAGGCGAATCTGCCGTCGATGCTGCCGTCGGCTCCCATCACGAATCCATAGGCGCAGCGGTAGCCCTCACGGTCGCCGGCGACCCATTGCGAGCCGGGCAGATAGGGAAGGTTTGTGCCCAGATACGGCGTCGACCACCAGATCACACCGGTTTCGGCGTTCGACGCGGTTATCGAATAGCCGCCAGCAGCCTTGAGCCCTCCCGGGTAGGTAACCGTCGCCGGAATGGCAAGGCCAGAAGCGATCGTCGGCGGCTTGGCGTTGTTGGGAGGTTTTGTCGTGGTGGTGGCCACCGCGGCGACAGTTGTGGGCGTGGTCGCCGGGACGGCTGTCGTCGTCGGCCTCTCCGCCCGCACTGTCGTAGAAGTCCGCTCGACACGCAGGGCCGCAGCGGCGGGATCGTCCGAAGAAGTGGTGCTGGCCTCTGTTCCACGTGTGGTGGTGGCTCCGTCTGTGCTCGTGGTTCGATCTTCGGCTGTGGTCGTGCTGAGCTCAGCTGCAGCCACGAGGGTCTCTTCTCCGACAGCCGACGGTGTGCGGGCGACGACGAAGCCAATCGCAACGAGGGCAGTAGAGAGAACCAGGGCGAGAATCGTGCGTTGCATAACGCTCCTTAGAAAAGGTTGGGGGTTTCGTATTTAAACGCGGCCGGTGGTTTACCAGCTTCCTACAGGTTGGGATCGACCGGAAATCGGGACTCTTGAGAAGTTTCGCGATTTATCCGATTACTCTCCGCGGTCATGCTTCCAAACTTCCTGATCGTCGGTTCGATGAAATGCGGCACCTCCGCCCTCTTCAGGGGCGTGGTCAACCATGATGACGTATTCGGGGCCAAAAATAAAGAGCTTCACTACTTCGACAGGCACTACGACAAAGGCCCGGAGTGGTACATGGCGCACTTCGCTGACCATGGTGGGGCAACGGCGGTTGGCGAGGGCACCCCGTATTTGAGCGGTTCGCCGGTAATGCAACGGATTATCAACGACCTCCCTGAGGCCAGGATGGTGGCAATCG
>JBHJOQ010000058.1:0-4676 GCA_050329555.1 Acidimicrobiia bacterium
ACGGGTTCCACGATTATCGCGGTTATGCGGGGACCGTGGCCGGTGGTTTGATGAAGCCCGGTGACGAGGTGATGGTCCTTCCCAGCGGGTTCACCACCCGGATCGCCAGCATCGACACCTTCGACGGACCGCTCGATTCGGCCACCCCGCCGATGTCGGTTGTCCTCACCCTCGAGGACGACCTCGACATCTCGCGCGGGGACATGATCTGCCGCCCCCGGAATCAGCCCGAGGCGACCCAGGACATCGACGCCATGATCTGCTGGATGGCCGAAGGCCCAGGGATGCAGGCCGGATCCAAGTATGAGATCAAACACACGACGCGATGGGGGAGGGCGATGGTCAACGACCTCCAGTACCGGCTCGACGTCAACACCCTGCACCGGGAAGAGGGCCCTACTCAGCTGGCCCTCAACGAAATCGGACGGGTGAGGATGAGGACCACCACTCCATTCTTTGTCGATGACTACCGCCGGAACCGTCAAACCGGGTCGTTTATCCTGGTCGACGAGGCGAGCCACACCACAGTCGCGGCCGGGATGATCACCGGCAAGGCGACGTGAGCGAAAACGTCGTCCGCCATCACGGCGAGGTGAGCGACAGCGATAGGTTCGGGGTTACCGGGGGGCCGGGATGCACTGTCCTCCTGACCGGCCTTTCCGGGTCGGGGAAGTCGACACTCGCATATGCAGTGGAGAAGGCCCTGATCGAACGGGGCCGGATCGCATATGTGCTCGACGGAGACAACCTTCGCTTCGGCCTCAACGCCGATCTCGGCTTCGCACCCGAAGACCGGGCCGAAAATGTGCGCAGGGTGACCGAGGTTGCCCGACTGATGGCCGACGCCGGCCTCGTTGCGCTGCTGCCAATCATCGCTCCTTACGAGACAGACCGCGTCGCAGCTCGGAAACGGCATGACGACAGTGGGACCAGGTTCTTGGAAGTGTTCGTCGATACCCCGCTCGAGGTATGTGAGGAGCGTGACCCCAAGGGTTTGTATGCCCGTGCCCGGGCCGGCGAGATCACCGACATGACCGGTGTGGATGCCCCCTATGAACGCCCACTCCAACCCGACTTGGTCGTACCGGGGGCAGATGGGTCCGTTGCCGACGGCGTGAACTATGTGGTCGCCCTCGTCGGCTGACAGCCCTCAGTCTTTCCCCCACGCCGAAGTAACGAACGCTGAACCTGTTGAGAGCCCGACCCACCAGGTGCCATTGGCCACGTGATAGTTTGCAACATCGGCCAAACCGTCCCCGTTGAAGTCGCCGGAGACCTGGGTGGTCCATCCGGCCGCCGGCTTGTATGTGTCCCACAAAGTTGTGGAGAAGCCGCTCCCCTCGGAAACACTTACCCACCACGTTCCGTTACCCGAGTGAAAGCTAGCAATATCCGTCCGGCCGTCCCCGTCGAAGTCGCCGGCGATCTGGGTCCTCCACCCGGTGGCTGGCGTGAAAGTCTCCCACAGCGCGGTATCAAATGAATCGCCGGTTGAGAGACTCACCCACCACGTGCCGTTGCTGCTGTGGTAGCTGGCGATGTCGTCGCGTCCATCGCCATTGAAATCTCCGGTGAGATGGTTGGACCATCCGATACCCGGTGCGAAACGTGCCCACCTGTGCGCCGTGAATCCCGCTCCATTCGACAGGTTCACCCACCACGCACCTGAAGCGGGAAAGTACGAGGCGATGTCGTCTTTTCCATCGCCGTTGAAGTCACCAACCAGCTGGTCGGACCAACCATGAGTCGTCGTGTATGCACCCCAATAGCTGGTTTTGAATCGGTCGTTGGCGAGCACGGGGAATGCAGACGACTCACGGAGAATCTGGTCCACAGTGACCGTGCCAGACCCATTGTCGAAAGCGCTCGCGAATTGGACCTCTGTTTCCCCTTCAGGACGGCCGGTGGTTGGGCGCGATAACCACCAGCTTCCATTCGTCGGGTGATATGAGGCAATCTCGTCGATACCGTCCCCGGTGAAATCCCCCACCAGATGCGTCCCCCACCCATCCCTGGTAGTGAATGTGCCCCAATGTGTCGTGGTGAATCCTGAGTGGCTGCGGGCAGAAACCCACCACGACCCGTTCGACGGATGATATGAGGCGATTGCCTCCCTGCCGTCCCCGCTGAAGTCACCGATGAGATGTGTGCTCCAGTTGTCTCCTGGTCTGAAAGTCGTGAGCGGGACCCGCTCGAAGGCAGAACCGGCGGACTGATTCATCATCAGGCTGCCACTATTTGGGTCATAGGTCGCAATCGCATCTGCATGATCTCCAAAGGACCCGACCACGCTGGTCGCACGGTCGAGACAACCAATGCGACCCTTGGTCGACACCTCGACTTCGTCGATCATCAAGTTGAGTCGGTTGGCGGTAGGTCGCTTTCCCCCGTAATAGATATCGAGCCACAACTCACGGATCGAAACCCCGGGCTCATTGGGCCTCCGGAAAGCCATCCTGTCCCGCGAGAATCGCTCGGACCCGTCGAGCCAGCCCATGACCAAACCGTCGCGTTTTCCGAGCGTGTTGAGTCGGACGTAACCTTCGATGCAATGCCATCGTCCGGGGCGAAGGCTGCTGCCGTCCCAGAAAACCGGCTCACCGCAGAGGTCTGGCTGGTAGAGATGGTATAGATAGAAGCCGATGGGAATCTCGCCGTCGGGAGCGCCATTCGAGCCCTCCGCCCCGAACAACCCGCGAGCGGACCATCCTGGAGACCCCGGGCGAGAAGGCTTGCAGCCACGCCCCGTCTCCGAATAGAGGCCAGACAGCCCGGGCAACTTGCCGGTGGATCGGGCATGGAAGTCGAGAAGTTGGACGTGATATCTATACCAGGCCTCCTCGACGTCTCCCTGAATGCGATCGAGGGGGCCCAACCCGCGAAACGAGCCTTCGGGAATTGTGACCTCCAGACCGGAATCGGTCATCCCGCTGCTCACCAACTCCGTATTCCTGTTGTCGCCGGGTCGAAAGTCAACGAGACCGTCGCTCCAATCATTGCCATCAAAGGCGTTCGCCGGGTATGCATTTGCGGTGGACGGCGTTGTGGGTAGCAGCGCCAGGAGGAGACAGGCGGAGAGTAGGGTGCGCGACATGGCTGCGGAACGGTTCATGGGGCGGTTGGCCGGTCGGGGTCTGGTGCTGTGTCCCAACGTAGTCCTGTGCTCGCAAGTTCCTCGGTCACGCTTAAGACCATCCCGATTGATTACAACCTTTCAATCGGACAGGGCGCCGGCTCCTTGAGCTGCTTGCCGGGCAAGTTCTACGCAGTGGGTCCGGCTTTGCTAAAGAAGCACCAGAAACCCGGCGGCCGCGGTTGCGGCGCCGGTGGCCCGGAATACCACAGACTTGTAACGCATCATCGTCCGATGGAAGCTGTGCAAGCGCTCGGTGGTCGTGCTCCGCCGGGAAAGAAGGAGCAACAGGCCCCGTCCGACTCCGAATGTTGCACCGAAGAGAGCTCCAACCGCTGCCGAGCCGCTGACGAAGGCGATCGCAAGCATCGCCCAATAGCCCCAGCTCATTACGAATACGGCGAAACCAACTCCGAGTTGAAGCCCGAACCCGGCGCCGTAGACCCATCCCCGGTATCTGCCGATCCAGTTCTCGTTGACCTGACGGCGGGGAGTCCACGGTTTGAGCGGGCTCAGGTCGAGCGCGCCCGCGGCCACCGCCAGGACGCCGGCGATCCAAATCGCGGAGTCGCCGAAATCAATCAATGCGCCACCGACAAGGCCGAGGAGAGATGTGAGGGCAGCCCCGGCCACCATCGAGCCGGCCGTGAAAGCCGCCATGGTCACTCCCCAGACGTTCCCTCTCGAGCGTTCGCCGAGCGGGTGGATCTGTGCCTGCAGCGATTCACCACAAGGAGACCAGTTCCCGCGAACTGCTGCTCCGAGGGCGGTGACCAGTCCGAGGATGATGGTTGGTGACATGCTTAGTTCTCCCTGGGGGCGATAGTCATCTGTCTCAGCAGCCCTGAAAGTCTCTCCGAAAGACTAGAACGTCGAGCGAAAGACCCGAACACTACATATAGGCAAAAGGCGCGACCCCCAAAGGTGAAGAAGACCTGCTTGCCGGCCTGGCCAGGAAGGATCCTCTGTAGCTGTCGCGGTTGAAATTCGTCAGGGTCGATGGTGACAGGAATGCCTTCGACACGGGGAAACAACTCGGTGCCCACCGCCTCGGTCCCGAATTCGACCAGGCTCACAAAGATGTCATCCGGGCCGAGTCGCTCCACCACGTTGCTTCCGTAGTCACCGCGCTGGGCCGGGAGAGGGATGGTCGCGACGTGCGCCACCGGCAAGGTCTGTCCGGACTCGATGTTGGTCGTCGACCGGCTGATCCTGGCTTCCCATGCCGGGGGAACGGTCACGCTCAAACCATCCAAGCTCACCCGGAAAGCTTCGGTTTTGTCTGTTGGTGTGATCGGGTCGACGGCCATCGCTCAACCGGTCCCGTCGCGTCGGTCGTGGTAGAGGCGAGGGTCGCCCGGATGGAGCCCGGCGCGGCGCAGCTCATCGTCGATTATCCGCTCCCGGTCGGCGTCAGTGCGGTCGCTCAGGTTGGACTGGTCCCAACGCCTGTCCCCGGCGGCATCGCTGAGAAAAGTCGACAGAGCGGACATGTCGACTGCCGTGCCTTCGCCAATCACCTGCTGTGTCTCGGTGTCCACTA
>JBHJOQ010000138.1:0-9890 GCA_050329555.1 Acidimicrobiia bacterium
GATGGGGTGGCTTCCCTGAGTCACCTGGTCCGTCTTCATCCGAGACTTCTCTGTGGTCCGGAGATCAGGCGACCTGGCTCGTCCTCGGTTGAGGCTTCACAGTTGCGGGACAGCACCGGGATCCAACCGGCTTCGCTGCTCTCAAGACACCCGCCGCTTATGACGGGCAAGGTTGATGTTAGCCGAAACAACGCTCCCTCCGTCTACGGAGGGAGCACCGGCGACGAAGGCGCCGGGGAGGGCAGGACGCACCCACCAACGGCACTTGATCTCCCAGCCCGAGGGATCTCTCCCTCCTACCTCCGCTCTCCTTCGTCGGGCGCAGGAACCTCTTCCCCGTTCGGCTTGCGCCTCCGGGGGAACAGCCGCTCGCTTCGCTCGCTGGGGGAACAGCGATAGGGAGCGAAAGGTTGACAAGTGGGGCGAAGTGGGTCATAGTGTCACACACAGAGGTCGTAATGGCGTCTGAGGACAGGACGGACGGACGAGAGAAGATGAAGTGTTCCTTGGCGAGTACTTCCACAGCCTGGATGAGAAGGGAAGGGTGGTTATGCCCTCCTCTTTTCGTGACGACCTCAAAGCTGGTTGTGTTGTGACCAAGGGCCAGGACGGACAGCTTCTCCTCTACACCCCCGAAGAGTTCCAGAAGCGCGCGACCGAAGTGCTTGCCGAGCAGCCGAAGGGTCGAGCGGGTCGCCGCTTTGCCAGGACTGTCTTTGCCGGGGCCGACTCGGTGGACGTCCTTGCCGGCGGTCGGGTGAAGCTCAACGGTGACCTTCGCGAATTCGCAACTCTGGAACCGAGCACAGAGGTCGTCGTGCTTGGCGTCCTCGACCACATCGAGGTCTGGAACAAGGACAGGTACCTGGCAGACCGTGAAACGGGAGACGAGGTTTACCTCGAAGAAGATGAGGAGGATTGATCCCGACCAACAGCAGCGGCTGGCTTCTTGCCAGCCCCCCGGACACCAATGGAAGGCCCCTGACTCCGCCCGCTTCCCATTTGGTACCAGCGCCCGGGGGGCTGGCAATGAGCCAGACCCGAGAAGAAAGCGGCATGGGATATCACCGACCCGCCCTGGTGGACGAAGTGATTGACCTCATCAGGCCGGTGATGCCCGGTGTTGTGATTGACGCCACGTTCGGCGGCGGCGGCCACAGCAGAAGCATGATCGAAGAATTTGGAGACGACGTGGAAGTTATCGGAATCGATCGGGACCCCGAAGCGGTCGCCAATGGCGCCGCGCTCGGTGTGCGGGTGATCGAAGCCAACTTCTCCGAGGTGGGTGAAGTCGCTGCCAGCTCTTCGGTGACGCCGGCTGCTGTCCTATTTGACTTCGGGGTCTCCTCACATCAGTTCGACCGGCCGGAGCGGGGCTTCTCGTACCGCAACGACGGGCCACTAGATATGAGGATGGGGCCCGACGCCGCCACCACTGCCGGGGAAATCGTCAACGAGTGGTCGCTCGAGGAGCTCACCCGGATCATCCGGCGCCATGGCGAAGAGCCGATGGCCCGCCGCATTGCCTACGCCATCATCGATGCCAGGCCCCTGGAGAGCACATCACGGCTTGCCGATGTCATCGCAAGTGCCCTTCCTCAAGCCCGACGGCGTGCCGGGCATCCTGCCCGTCGCACCTTCCAGGCAATCCGGATCGCGGTCAACAGCGAACTGGAGGCGATCGAATCGGGCCTCGACAGCGCGATTGGCGCACTGGAGCCCGGAGGCAGGGTTCTCGCCATCAGCTACCACTCCCTGGAGGACAGAATCGTCAAGCGGCGCTTCGTCGCCGGCGCCGAGGGATGCACATGCCCGCCCGGTCTCCCTGTCTGTGGCTGCGGGAATACTGCTTCGCTGCGCATCCTCACCAGGAAGCCGATCCGCGCTTCGGAGCCCGAAGTTCGTTCCAACAAGAGGGCCCGATCAGCCTTGCTCCGCGCGGCCGAGAAGGTGGCGGCATGAGCGCTCGCCCGCACAGAGCAGTCCAGCCCGAAGGCAGGCTCCGGCTCCTCCGCGGCAGGAAGCTCCGCAAGCCGGCCATCGCCCCGTGGATGATCATGGCTCTGGTCGGCGTCACCGCCTTCCTTGGCCTCGTTTTCGCCCGGACCTCTCTCGACAATTCTGCATTCGAACTTGCCGAGTTCAACAGGGCAATCGCAGAGCAGACCGAGATCAACCGCGATTTGAACATCGAGATCGCCAGTCTGGAGAATCCGGCCCGGATCGCGCCTCTCGCTGAGGAAATGGGCCTGGTTATTCCCGAGGAGACACATCAGATCCTTGTCGACCTCGACCGGGACGCGCCGCAGGTAGTTCAGTCATCGCAAGAGGGAACGCAGTGATCACCCGTCTACGCGCTGGAGCCGGGCTCACGAACGGGGCGTCGGGTCCCGGTTGTGAGGAGCTCCAGCTGAGCCCCTGACGTGGCCGTGGTCACACTCCGGAGCGGGATCAACCCGCAACGGGCTCGTCTCGCTTTGATCGGCATCGTGCTCCTCCTGGCCTGGGGCGTGGTCGCCTGGCGTCTGGTCCAGATCCAGATTGTGATGGGCCCCGAAGTCGCCGAACGCGGCCTGCAGCAGCGGCTGGTCAGCAATCCCCTCCCGCCACAACGCGGGAAGATCTTCGACCGCAATGGCGACTTGCTGGCGATGACTGTTGAAAGCGAGAGCCTGTTTGCGGTCCCCGGCCAGGTCGAAGAGCCCCTCTGGGTCGCCCAGCAATTCGGGACCCTTCTCGGGGTCGACCCTGATGTCCTCTACGAGCGGCTGACTTCTGAGAAGGACTTCGTGTACATCAAGCGTCAGGTAGACCCCGATGTCGCCGACGAGTTGCTCGCCCTGAATGTGAGGGGTGTCTACTCGCGTCCGGAGCCGACCCGCGCCTACCCGGCCGGCGATGTTGCCAGCCATGTGGTCGGATTTGTCGACATCGACGGGGTTGGCCAGGAGGGTCTCGAGATCATCTACGAGGACGGTTTGCGCGGGATACCCGGAAGTGAGCTCTACGAGCGGGACAAGGACAACGTCCCGATCCCGCAAGGAATGAGCGAGATCGTACCGGCAGTCCCCGGCGTCGACCTGAACACGACTATCGACCTGCCACTCCAGTACCACGCTCAGCAGTCGTGTCTCGCCATCGTCGAGACCGCGCAGGCCGAAGCGTGTTGGGTCGTTGTCCTCGAGGTGGAAACCGGAGCCGTGCTGGCGATGACAGGCGCCCCCTCCTTCGACCCTGAGACGCGGCAGGCCAGCGACGGCTCTCCATTCTCCAACTTCAATGTGCGAGGCATCTACGAGCCGGGGTCTACCCAGAAGCTGATCACGGTCGCTGCCGCCCTCGAGACCGGGGCGGTCCAGGTCGGGACGATCTTCCCCGACATCGCTGACGTGCTCGAACTTCGCAAGGGGGCCTGTGAGTTCGACGACGACGACATCCACGGCTGTTACCGCGACTTCGATGAGCATGAGACCGTGGATATGACAGTTGCGGACATATTCGTCCAGTCGTCGAACGTGGGCACGATCAACGTTGCAGAAGTTCTGGGTCAGGAGCGTATGGTGGAATACATCCAGGCCTTCGGGCTCGGGGCCCCGACCGGCATCGACTTCGGGGCCGAGGCGACGGGCATGCTCAACTTCGTAGCCGGGTGCGAGACATGTTGGGCTTCGGGTGCGATCGGATACTCGGTGGCGGTCACCCCGTTGCAAATGGCGGCGGCCTACGCGGCGATCGGCAACGATGGGATCTGGACTACACCGCACATCGTCTCGTCGACAGTAGACGCCCAGGGAAGCACCGAAGTCGCCGGTATCGAGACTCGATATGTTGTATCGCCGGAGACAGCCGAGCTCATGCGTGAGCTTCTCGCCGGTGTCGTCGAGCGCGGCACCGGGCAGAACGGTCAGGTTGACGGTTATCGGGTAGGCGGGAAGACCGGGACCGCCAACAAGCTCGGTGAGGATGGCCGCTACATGGAAGCCACGCGGGCAAGTTTTGTCGGCATGGCGCCCATCGACGATCCGAAGGTGGTCGTGGCCGTCGTCATCGACGCGCCATCTCACGAATATCGGACCGGGGGCGCGTCAGCTGCGCCTGTGTTCGCCGAGGTAATGGAGCACGCACTCCACAGGCTGGGAGTAACTCCCGATGGGCTCGAGTAAGTCGTTAGCGGAACTGGCAGAGGCGGTACAGGGAAGTGTCATTGGAATTTCTGAGACTCGTATTCATGACATCACCCACGATTCTCGGCAGGCTGGTCCGGGCACGCTTTTCGTTGCGGTCAGCGGAGCGGAGTTCGATGGCCACGATTTTGTCGATCAGGCGACCCGCGCCGGCGCCGAAGCGGTTTGCGTCGAGCGACGGCTCGCCTCAGAAATCGACCAGCTCGTCGTCGGAAACACAAGAGAGGTACTTGGCAAGTTAGCTGCCGAGGTCCACAGCCATCCCTCCAGGGCTGTCGATGTGATCGGTGTCACCGGGACCAACGGGAAGACCACAGTCACCCACTACGTAGAGTCGCTCCTCGGGCTCTCCGGGTTCAGAACGGGGATCATCGGCACGATTGCGACCCGCATCGGCGACGAGTCCCTGCCATCGGTGCGCACCACACCGGAGGCGTCCGATTTCCAGCGCCTCCTTGCCCGAATGCGAGACGCGGGGGTGGCCAAAGCGGCGGTTGAAGTGTCCTCCCACGCCCTCGACCTGCACCGGGTCGACGGCACCCGCTTCGCAGTGGCCGGTTTCACCAACCTGTCCCAGGACCACCTCGACTTCCATAATTCGATGGAGGAGTATCGATCGGCAAAGGCGCGACTCTTCCGCGACTTCGAGATCGGGACCGCGGTGTTCAATATCGACGACGAGACGGGGCGGGACTTCGCGGCAGACTTCTCGGGAGAGAAGCTGACCGTCGGACGGGGAGGGGATTTCGAGGTTGTTGCAGCCGAGGCTGTGGCTGCCGGGACCGAATTCGAATTGGTGACACCGGATGGGGTTTTCGCTGCCTCAGCGGCGGTGCACGGGCGGTTCAACGTTTCGAATCTCATGGTGGCGATTGCCGGCTCGGTTGGGGCCGGCGCGCAGATTGGTGGACTGATGGAGCATCTCGGCGACATCGGGTCGGTCCCGGGCCGTTTCGAGATCGTGTCCCGGGAGGGTGAGCCGACGGTCGTGGTCGACTACGCCCATACCCCCGACGGAATTGCGATGGCAGTCGCGACCGGCCGGGAAATGGCGTCGGGGAAACTGATTGCTGTGTTCGGCGCAGGGGGAGACCGCGACCAGGCGAAACGGCCGCTGATGGGTGAGTCTGCCTCAGCGGCAGACGTGCTCGTCGTGACCAGCGACAACCCCCGCTCGGAAGACCCGGAGAGGATCATCGACGACGTGATGAACGGTGTCACCACCGGGTCAATTCGGCAGAGTGATAGAAGAAAAGCGATAGCCGAGGCGATCGGGATGGCCGCGCCGGGCGATGTCGTCCTGATATTGGGCAAAGGTCACGAAGCGGGCCAGGAGGTCGCCGGCGAGGTCTTACCATTCGACGATCGGGATGTTGCTCGTGAGTCACTCAATCTTTTGCGGAAGTCCGCCAATAGTCGCTCCGATTCAGGGAGCATGGGACCGTGATTTCTCTGCTCATTGCCGCCGCGGTCTCTTTGGTCGTGTCGATCATCGGAACACGCTTTGCCATCGGCTATTTCCGGCGTCGTTCGATCGGCCAGTTCATCCAGGAGGAGATCGCCGGGATGCACGCTCACAAGCAGGGCACACCGACGATGGGTGGGATTGTCTTCGTCGGGGCAGCCGTAATCGGATACGCGGCATCGCATCTACGGATCTGGACGCCTTCCGGATTTCAGTTCGAGGTCAACGAGTTCGCCCCCGGCGGCCTGCTCGCCGTATTCGCCCTGGTCGGGATGGCCCTCGTCGGACTGGCTGACGACTGGATCAAGTACTCCAACCGGCGCAGCCTCGGCCTCTCCAAGGTCGCCAAGTTTGGAGGACAGCTCGTAATCGCCGCATTCTTCGCCTGGGGGGCGACTGCTGCCGGAGTAGTAACCGAGATATCCTTCGTCCGCCCCCTCGGGATCGACCTCGGCGTCTTCTTCGTGATCTGGGTCCTCCTCATGCTCACCGGAGCGGCAAACGGTGTGAACCTCGCCGATGGCATGGATGGACTCGCCGCCGGCTCTTCGTCTCTCGTCGTGGCATCGTTCACTGTCATCGCCTTCTGGCAGTTCCGAAACCAGGCCCCCTTTCGTGATCCTGGTTTCTACCAGGCGGTTGACCCGCTGGAACTTGCGGTGGTGTCGGCGGCGATGTTTGGAGCGATCCTCGGGTTTCTGTGGTGGAATGCGCCTCCGGCGAAGATTATCATGGGTGATGTGGGGTCACAGGGCATCGGGGGGCTGCTCGCTGCCCTTGCTTTGCTGACCAACACCCACCTTCTCCTGGTGATTCTGGGCGCCATCTACGTGGCCGAGACGTTGTCGGTGATCCTCCAGGTGGCGAGTTTCAAGCTCACCGGAAAACGTATCTTTCGAATGGCCCCGATCCACTTTCACTTCGACCTGGGTGGATGGCCGGAAACCACTGTCGTGATCCGTTTCTGGATCCTTACCGGGATCGGCGTGGCTTTGGGGCTGGGGCTCTTCTACGCAGACTTCCTGAGGTTGGAAGGGATTCTGTGAGCGACAGAGCACTCATCCTCGGCGCTGGAGTATCCGGCCTGGCCGCCGGGCGGCTCGCCGCCCGCCTCGGGATCAGGGTGACCCTTTTCGACCAGGAACCATCTGCGGAGGCCTACAACACCGGCATGAGCATCGCCTCGGGGCCCTGGGACCCTGTGCTCGTCGGCGGAATCGACTTCGTGATCAGTTCCCCGGGTTTTTCCGAGCGCTCGAGACCCGTTGTGGATTGCCTCGAAGCAGGGGTGCCGGTGTGGAGCGAGATCGAGTTCGCCTCTCGCCACACGACGATCCCGATGGTGGCGATCACCGGGACCAACGGCAAGACAACCGTTACTGAAGCGACGGCTTTGATGCTCAACGAGTCGGGCATCGATGCGCCGCCTACTGGAAACATCGGGTTCCCCCTTTCCGATTTCGTCGGCGGGCCACATGACGCGTTGGTCGTGGAGACCTCAAGCTTCCAGCTGCGCTTCGTCGAGACGTTCCACCCCCTTGCAGCCGCTGTGACCAATGTGGCAATCGACCACCTCGACTGGCACGGCTCGGCTTCGGGGTATGCGGCGGCAAAGCGGAATATCTACATGAATCAGACCGAAGGTGACCTGATGGTGTATGACTGCGACGACGAGGGTGCGGTAACGCTCATTTCCGGTGCCCCGGGTGACCGCTTCCCGGTCTCGGGCCGGCGCCTCCCCGAAGGCGGCGGGGGAGTAGATAACGACTCGCTTGTCGTCGGAGATGTCCGCGTGCCCGTTGCCGAGTTGGAGATCGACGATCCCATCCACCTCTCGAATCTGGCGATGTCGGCAGCCCTGGCGTTATGGATGGGAGCCGCGCCGTCGGCAGTGGAGCGTGCAGCGATCGAATACCGGCCGGGAGCGCATCGCCGCCAGGTGGTCTCGGTGATGCAGGGTGTCACCTGGATCGACGATTCCAAGGCCACCAATCCCCACGCTGCCCTGGCATCGATCAGGGCACATGAGAGTGTGATCCTCATTGCCGGCGGGCTGGCCAAAGGCACCGAGGTTGGAGTTCTCGGCGGGGAACCCAACCTCAGGCTGGTCCTCGGGATCGGCGAGGCAGGCTCCGACATCGTTGCCCGGGCGGGAAGCATCGGGGAGCTTGCCGGCACGCTGCAAGAAGCAGTCAGGATCGCTCATGCACGCGCCCGCAGCGGCGACACCGTCCTGCTCGCCCCGGGATGTGCCAGCTTCGACCAGTTCTCGTCGTACGGGGAAAGGGGCGACCGTTTCCAAGAGCTGGTACTCGAACTCGCAGCGGAGAGGACCGGGAGATGACCTCGAACGTCACGTCGATCTCGAGAGTGCGTGCCGCTGCGCGCGACAAAGCGGAGATGGCCAGGGTCAACAACCGGTCCGCCACTGCCCTCTTGGTTGTTGCCGTGGTCCTGATCGTCATCGGATTGGGCTCGACGCAGTCGGCTTCCTCAGTGGTCGGGATCGACCAGGCCGCAGACCGATTCTTCTTCTTCAAACGTCAGTTAATCGGAGTAGGTTTGGGCACGATTGCGCTCTTGATCACGAGCCGCATCGACTACAGGATCTACCGCAAGCTCGGCGCCCCGCTGTTCATCGTCTCCGTCGCCCTGCTCTTCGCAGTTCCTTATGTGAGCCCCGTCATCGGTGGGGCCCAGAGGTGGATCCCCCTCCCGGGGTTCAACCTCCAACCCTCCGAACTGGCGAAGCTCGGGGTGATCCTGACGCTGGCACTGGTGCTCGATCGCAAGGCCCATCTCCTCATCCGCTTCTGGCACTTCGCGGTCCCGGTCCTTGTCATCGTCGGATCGGTTGGGTTCTTGATGTTGAAACAACCCGACCTTGGAACTCTTATCGTGATCGCTGCCGCCGCTCTCGCAGTGGTGATGGCAAGCACGACCCCCTTCCGGTACGTGGCCCTCCTCGCCAGTTCCGCAGTCGGGGCTGCCACGGTGCTCGCATTCAGCGAGAGATATCGTCTGCGCCGCCTCGACGGCTTCCTCGACCCGTGGGGGACGGCCTCGGATCAGGGATACCAACTGGTGCAGGGCTACTACGCACTGTCCAACGGGGGCCTCTTCGGGGTCGGCCTCGGGGCAAGCCGGGCCCGCTGGTTCTACCTGCCCAATGCGCACACCGACTTCATCTTCGCCATCATCGGTGAGGAAACGGGGCTGATCGGTTCGCTGACCGTGGTGGGGCTTTTCGGAGTTCTCGCCTGCGCCGGATGGATCGTCTCATTCCGTGCCCCGGACAGTTTCGGACGGATGGTTGCGGCAGGCATCACAGTGTGGCTGTCGTTCCAGGCCCTGGTCAATATCGGTGGTGTGCTCGGCCTGCTGCCGATCACCGGAATCGCTCTGCCCTTCGTCTCCTTCGGCAGCGCCGCACTGATCGTGTCGATGGCAGCGCTCGGGATCCTGGTCAACATCGCACAGCAGGGTGTTCCGGCAGCTAAGAAGTGAAATGGGATATGTAGTCGCCGCCGCCGGAACCGGAGGACATGTATATCCCGGCCTCGCTGTCGCCGAGGCTCTGGTCGAAGAGGGAGTAGAACGGTCCAAGATTCTCTGCATCGGGGGCGATCGGGTCGAAGCGACGATTTTTCCGGAAAACGGCTTCGAGTTTCTCCAGCTCGAATTGCGCGGGCTGAGGCGCAGCCTCTCGCCCAAGAATCTGACTTTGCCCGTCGTGTTGCTGAAAGCGCGAAGGCGGGTGGCTGAGGAGTTGACCAACCGGAACGTGGGAGCGGTTCTGGGGATGGGCGGTTATGTGACAGTTCCGGTAGCGATGGCCGCGACCCGGACGAGGACACCGCTGATCGTCTCGGAGCAGAACGCCAGAGCGGGCCTGGCCAACCGGATTGCGGCGCGCTGGGCTGAGCGGGTGTTCGTCTCGTTTCCCGATACCATCGGACTGCCCGGCGCCGAATGGGTCGGAAACCCGGTGCGCTCGAGGATTGCGAGGTTCGACCGGGCGACGCTACGTCCGGAGGCTCTGAGTTATTACGACCTGGAGCCCGACGTCTTCGTGCTCGGTGTTTTCGGTGGCTCGCTCGGAGCCCGGGTCATCAACGAGGCAGTGGCAGGGATGCTCCGAGACTGGGGCGGCCAGCCGCTGCAGGTGGTCCACCTCGTAGGGAGGGCCCACTCAGACGACTATGCGGAACGGGGGGCATCGGTGCGCTGGGTCAGGAAAG
>JBHJOQ010000137.1:0-5213 GCA_050329555.1 Acidimicrobiia bacterium
CGGCTCGTCGTTGGAGGGCTGCGGCGAGATCCGAAAGTGCCTGACTCAAACGCCGATTCTATCCGGCTGCCCGGCTACGACGTGTCGGAGTCCGGCAGTTCCGCGCGCCTTCAGCCGACGATCAGATAGCATCGAGGCACCTCGAAGAACGGAGAAGAGAAATGGCACACGGCGACATCACCCATATCGACATTCCGGTCGATGACATGGATCGAGCCACCAACTTCTACAACAAGGTACTCGGGTGGCAAATCGCCGAGGCGCCGGGCTTTGAGGGCTATCCCATGTGGCGGGCACCCAATGAGATCAGCGGGGGCGGGTTCGCTTCACGGGACGGGGGATTTCAGAACATACGCAGCTATGTCGAGGTCGACTCGATCGATGACGTTCTCAGCAAGGTGACCGAGGCGGGTGGGGCCGTGGTCTTGGAGAAGACGCCGATCAGCGAGACGAGCTGGTATGCCGCCTTCACCGACACCGAGGGCAACCAGATGGGTCTCTACGAGGGTACGACTTAGACAGTCGGCGGGGCCCAGGAGGGGGCGGAGATGACCAAACATGAGTGGTGGTCGCCGGAGCTGGCCCGACCGGGCTGATCCGGTCTACTTCCCTGCCCGATTCCCTGCACTCATCGAGGATTCGATCGGGGACAATGGCTAATCCTTAACTAGGACGCGTCGACGTTGTCCCGTAACCAGGCGTAGAGCGCTCTCCAGTCGACATCACCCTTCTGCATCAAGGTGATGAGGTAATGATGGTGCGCCATCGAGTCTCCACCCAACTCGAGTCCGTTCATTCGAAGATGGACGTCTGCGGCCGCAACTGCGGTCCGTTTGTTGCCATCGAGAAACGGATGGTTCTGAATGAGACTCTCGAGCAGGGCGGCCGCCTCGGCAATTGGATCGTCGTAGTAACCCGTCTGGGGCCTGAACACCGCCGCCTCCAGGGCACCTAGATCCCGAACGCCATCGGTCCCGCCGAACTCGTCGATGAGGATGTCGTGAAGAGTGATCACCTCGACAACGCTCAGGTAGTCGGGCAACTACTTGGCCAGCTCTTCGTAGAGCTTGCGATGCCGCGCGATAGAAGCCTTCAGGTGACCAATGGCCTCTGGTCGCGGTGCTTCACCCTTCTTCCTGGCCACCCATTCGGACAAGGCCTCGTCGAGGACTGCTTGAAACTGACGTCCCTCCTTAGCGGCCAGGGCACGCACTTCCTCGAGCAACTCTGGCCTTGCCTGCGAAGAGAATTTCTGCAATGTCACGACGATCATGATACATCAAGATTGGGCATGATGGAAGATTGCCTGCGGTGGATCGGTCGCCGCGCCACAAGGTTTTGTCCGAATTGCGCGATGGCAGCCCTCGGGACGGAATACTCATCCGGGCCGGAGTAGAACCGGTTGGCCTCGAAAACGATGCCATGCCACCACCACTGAGTCCATATGTTTCTCCCTTTAGAGCTCGGTTCGGAGATACGCAGTGGGTGTGACAGGTTCGCAGGGTCGACCGAGGTCACTTTGCCCCGGGCAACGTCAAGGTGCGACGATGGTCAACTCCACGCCCTCGGCGGCGTCGGGCTCGCGTCCCGTGTAACCGATCTGCAGCCGTATGCCGAAAAAGGCAACGGTCGTTCCGTCCCCGGTCCAGCTGACCGTGACCGGGATCGTCATATCGCAGCCGGTATCACATGCCGTCAGGGTGACCTCCCCGCCACCGCCGCTCCCGCCGGATCCTTCCGACAGGTCCCGGGTCAGCACCTGATCGAATGGTGCCCCTACCTCTACAGTGATCGTTCCGGTCGACGGCTCGCCCTCCATGTCGAGGGTCACCAAGGTACTCACCTCCCTCATGCCCTCGAGAGACCCGGGAGGGACGACCAGCCGGGCCGATAACTCGGTCGAACCGGCCTCCCCGGAGAAGACCGAGCCCAGATCAAAGCTGGCCTCGACTTCGACCTCGGTCGGGTTCTCGGCGACCGAGCCTTCGTCCTCGTCGACCTGACGGCCCAGGATGAACAGCTCTGCAGTCAATGATCCCGCGCTGGATTGCCCCAAGTTGCCTGGATAGTGCCCCAGAATGAGCACCGCCCCGTCAGCGAGGGAGACCGCAACCGGTGCAACCCGTTTCCGGGTCATCTCGAATGGAACCGGCTGAAATCCGCCAGTGGAAGGGTCGTAGAACTCGGCCTGTTCGATACCGTTTAGGAGGTCACCCGGGGTGCCGCCGACGACTAAGACCCGGCCGTCGGCAAGGAGGGCGGCCGCATGCGCCACCCGGCCCCAGTTCATCTCGCCAGTGGGAGTGAACTCGCCGGTGACCGGGTCGAAGATCTCGGCCACGTTCACCACGTCATAGGGCTCCACCTGCACCTGGTCACCGGCGATGAGGACACGGCCGTCGGAGAGCAGCGTCGCCGTGAAGCCTCCGCGATCCATCCGCTTCCCGGCAGCGTTGAACATCTGTGTGGCCGGGTCGAAGATCTCGGAATCCGTACTCCCGAGCAACAAGACCCGACCATCTCGGAGGGACACCATTACGGCTCCACCGTTGCCGTAGGAGTGGATAGTGGCCGGCCCCTGGGTGGTCGCCCCGCTCCCCGGATCGAAGAGGAACGTCTCGTTCCGGCCAGCTTCTCTCGAGTCACCAAGGAGAAGCACCCGGCCGTCCCCGAGCCGGGCCATCTCCCAGCCTGCAACCGCGCCCGCCTCCTGGAAGGAATCGGTCGCCGGATCGAACAGCCACTGTGCGGCGCCATCGGTGATCAGGGCGCGGCTATCCTCCAGCACCACTCCCGAGACCATTGTGCCCGGAGCATCAACCGTAGTGAACGCGCGAGTGGTGTGGTCGTAGATCTCGGGAGCCGGGCCCAGGACCAGGACCCTGCCGTCGTCCAACAGGATCGCCTCGCAGAAGGCGCAGGTCGAGTTGAGAGGACCGGTGGGCACGAACCCCCCACCCGCCCCTTCCGGAACTGTCGGCTCAGGAATTCCGGGAATTGTCGGCTCAGGGCTTTCGGGAATTGTCACCGGCTGCTGGTCCACCTGGGCGTCGCGAATGAAATAAGGCAGCCCGAGGACGACCAGGACGGCGATGGCGGCCAACGCCGCCCACACCGGCCCGGGAATACGCGAGATGCGGCTCGGGGCGTCGGAGCTCGTGATGGGGATTGGAGGAGGGACGGCAGTAGCGAGGGATTCGCGTGCTCTCTCAGCGTGATGGCGGGCGAGGGTGTCGATGTCCATCATTCCGTTGTCCTCAGTTGCGATGCCAAGGCCTTGCGACCCCGGCTGAGATGTATCCGCACCGTCGACTCGTCACAACCCAGCACTGCTGCGATCTCCCTAGTCGACTGGTCTTCGAGGTAGTAGAGAGTAAGTGACTGCGCCTGACGCTTCGGCAGGCGCCGAACCGCCCCCCAGAATTCCTCGGTGTCCTCCGGTATGTCACCGGGGTCCTGCGCCGGTGAGAGTCGGCTGACCGCTCGCCGTGCGGCGTACATGCGTCGCCACCAGCTCATCGCCTTGTGGGTGACCGTGGCCCGGACCCAGGTGGCAGGGCTTGATATCTCCGACCATGCCGCGTATGCAGCCAGGAAGGACTCCTGGGTCAGGTCTTCGGCCTGGGCCCGGTCGCTGGTGAGCACCCGGGCGATAGTGAGAACGGCGTGGTACTCGCGGCGGTAGAAGGCCTCGAACGACTCGACGGCAGGGTCGCTCGGGCTGTCGACTTCGAATCGGCTCCTCACAGTTCTCATTCCGGTGTTCAGTCGCATTACATGGCCGAAACGCGTACCAGATAGATTCTTGCCTACGGAGCGACCCGGCGTCGGCCCCGACGCCGGGTCATCCGACCGGTGGCCGCTGTTTCAAGAACGGGACAAGGGACTGTCGTGTGAATGCCGTCGGGCCTCCTTCATCCGTGGTTAAGGCCTGCGGTGTAGATTGTCATCACTCAGAGTCAAGGAGTGAAAAGTGACCAGGAAACTCACCACATTTGTCGCCGCATTTGCCATGCTCGTGACCATGCTCGGGACCGGTGCCCTCGCCGCCCCGGACCAGTCCGATCGGGCCCGCGCCGAACACCAGCGGATCGTCGAGTTCTGGACAGCGGAACGTATCTCGCAGGCGATACCCCGTGACTTCGTCTTCGACGGGACCCAGTTCAGGGAACGGCCCGTTAGGCCGGATCGACCCGGTCGCGGCGGAACGCAGGGATCCTCTTGGAACAGCGGCGGTGAGGTGAAAGAAACCACCGGCAAGGTCCTCTTCGAGATGGGCGGCTTCTACTACGTCTGCTCCGGCAGCGTCGCCACCGAATCGGTGAGCGGTCGGTCGGTTGTCGTCTCCGCCGGGCACTGCGTCTTCGACGAGACCAACGTCGAGTTTGCCACCAACTGGATGTTCATCCCCGACTACGACGCGGCGCCAGCGCCGATCGACACCGCGGGCAATTTCTGCTCCCAGACAGAGTGGGGCTGCTGGACCGCAACTTCCCTCGTGGTTCATGAGGGATATGCCACCGCCGGCGGCTTCAACGACCAGGCGGTCCGTCACGACTGGGGCTTTGCCGTGATGGGGCTCGGCGGACATGGCAACACTCATCTGGACGCGACGGTCGGGGCCCAGCCCGTCTCGTTTGCATCGGTGAGCACCGGCACCACCGTCTCAGCCTTTGGCTATCCGGCCGCCGGCAAGTACAAGGGCAACGACCTGATCTACTGTCAGGGTCCGGTGGGAACCGACCCCTTCACCGCCAACACGACCTACAAGGTCGCGTGCACCATGACCGGCGGGTCGTCCGGTGGGCCCTGGTTCGCACCGTTTGACAACGCTTCGGGGACCGGGACCCAGATGTCGGTCAATTCCTACGGCTACAGCGGCGACCAGTCGATGTACGGGCCCATGTTCAACTCCGACACCCAGGCCACCTGGAATGCTGCTTTAAGCGTCAACACCAACACCATCGTCGACTGATCCAATCCGAAGTAAGGGGCGCACCATCTGTGCGCCCCTTACGCCAGGTTCCCGGGACCATGCGCCGGACCTACTCGGGTTCGGCTGCAGCCGCCGATCTCGAACGCGTGCCCATCACTCTGACGAAGTTGGTGAAGATCCCGACGGGCGAGCTGAGGAGAACAAGGATCACCACTTGGAGCAAGCCGAGCGACCCCCACCAGATGTTGAGGAGGCCGAGCAGGCCAACGACGCCGGT
>JBHJOQ010000104.1:0-9476 GCA_050329555.1 Acidimicrobiia bacterium
TCCTCATCATGATCCCCATCCTCATCATGATCCCCATCCTCATCATGATCCCCATCCTCATCATGATCCCCATCCTCATCATGATCGTCTCCGTCGAGCCCGAAGGGGATCGGGTCCAGCTGCGGCGCTAGTTCAAGCACACGGCCGCCATCGGCAATGACGCCTTCGAGAACGCTGGCAAGTCCCTCTTCAAGACCGAGACCGTTGACTACAACCAGGTCGGCGTCGTTCATTTCGGCGACCTGTTGCGATGACGGCGAGAACGAATGCGGGTCGGCACCGAGCGGCATCAGGACCACCACGGTTGCCTCGGACCCGGCAACATTGGAAACCATGTCGCCAAGGGTCGAGGTGGTGACAACGATCGTGATACCGCTGTCACCCGAGTTGTTGGTGCCACAGGCCCCTAGTGTCATCGCTGTGGCAGCGGCCACTGCAATGAGAGCTCTCCATCGTTTCATCTTTTCGCCTCTCACTTGTAATCAATATTGAGAATCAGTATAATACCTATTGAGAACGATAATCAAAACGTACGGGACCTATGCCTGAAACCAGCCTCGAAAAACAGATCGCCACCCGCCTCCAGGAAATGGACATCCGGCTCACCTCGGGTCGCCGGGTCATTGCCCGAACACTCGCTGTCGCCGACGGCCCCCGTTCGGCGTCCGATCTCTACGCCTCGATCGGCAACACTGTTCCCCTGTCCTCCATCTACAGGTCGCTTGCGGTCCTGGAGGAGGCCGGCGTGATCAGCCCTCATTACTCCACGAAGGGCGTCACCCGATACGAACTCGCCGAATGGCTCATGGGCCACCACCACCATCTCGTATGCCTCGAATGTGGCCAGGTGGAAGACATCGAGATTGGTGCCGAGATCGAGTCCCAGCTCGAAGCAATCGTCGCCAGCATCGGCCAGGAGATCTCTTTCACCCCTCGGGATCACGCGCTTGAGATCGAAGGGCTTTGCTCGCGATGCACGTAGAGACTCCCCCGGCAATCGCGGCCACAGACATTGTCGTGGGCTACGACGGCAAGGTGGCGATCGACACTTCGACTTTCAACATTCCCTCGAGCACGGTGACTGCGGTCATCGGCCCCAACGGATCTGGCAAGTCCACGCTGCTCAACGCCATCGCCGGGCTCATCGACCTGACTTCGGGGACAATCGTAGTGCCGGCGCTGCGAGACGGCTTCAAGCGGGTGTCCTACGTCCTCCAATCGACCAAAGTCAACGATGCGCTGCCGATTTCGGTTGCAGAGGTTGTGCGGATGGGACGGTTTGCCGGGAAGGGTTGGTTCGAGCGACTGAGCCCGGAAGACCGGGTTGCAGTTGCATCTGCAATGGAACGCACCGGAGTCACCGATCTGCAAGCCGACCACCTCCAGCACCTTTCGGCGGGTCAGAAACAACGCGTCTTCGTCGCTCAGGGACTCGCCCAGGAACATGAGCTTCTCCTCCTCGACGAGCCCTTGACGGGGATCGACCTCACCGCCGCGCATGCAATAGACAAGGTGATCCATGACGAAATCGAGAACGGCTGCACTGTCGTGCTGACAACACACGATCTCTCCGAAGCGAAGATCGCCGACCATGTCATTCTGCTCGCCGGGCGAGTTGTGGCCTCCGGGCCCCCGGAGTCTGTCCTGACAACCGAGAACTTGACCGCTGCCTACGGGCCATCACTGCTCCACATCGACGACGGGAACGTATTTGTCGACGACCCAGCCCATCAACCGGTTCCCGGCCGGCACATCCACCGCCAGAAGACGGTGCACCCCGAGACCTCGCCCGGGGAGTACCACCAGGAGTAGGGCGGCGCAATCTTCTCAAAGGATTCGACTTTCGTTAACCGGTTGTTTACTTCAGGTGCCTAAAAAGGTCAGTGCGGGTCGATCAGCGGCCAGCGCAACAACAAACTTCCTCCTCCCAAGGAACGAATCGGGGCGGCCCCAGGGTCGCCCCTTTCTCGTTGGCCAGTCTGTCGGGTAACTGAGGCCTGGCGCGAAAGCCAGCCCTCAACGACCATTGGAACCTCGGCCCACCCTCCGGCGTTGTAAACACGTGACAAAACCCAGGAGCACACCGCTGCGAGCGGGATTTGCATCCTCTGTCGTCCCGGGCGCCGGCCAGCTTCTCGCCGGGGCCCGCGGATTCGGATGGACGCTGGTCTTATCGACCATCGCCGCCGCCACCCTCGCCGCCTGGGGGGTGCTGACGACGGAGCCGACCGGGATGCTCAAGATCGCCACCAATCCCGACCTGCTCCTCGTCCTGGTGTCGATCAACCTCATCTTCGGTATGTTTCGCATCCTCGCGGTGACGGATGCCTGGCGGAGGGCGGGAGGTCACTTTGTGAGGGCCGGACTCGCCGCGCTTGTGGTGTTCACCGTTGTCCCGCACGCCACGCTGGCGTATGTGGGCCTCGAGACCAGGTCGACGATCATGGAGGTCTTCCCCGGCGGAGGGCCCGATTTCTCCCCGATTCAGATATCGACCACAAGCAGCACCTCTACCACGACGACGACCCTGGCCTGGGCCGGCCCAATCGTCACCCCGTGGACTATCCCGACCAGCTCAACGACCAGTTCGACCACCACCACCACCACCCTCCCGCTGGGGACCAACCGACTCACGTTCCTCCTGCTCGGCGGAGACGCAGGGCCGGGGAGATCCGGACTCCGGACCGACAGCGTGATGGTTGCAACCATCGACACGGTCACTGGTTCTGCGGCCCTCTTCGGACTCCCGAGAAACATGGCCGGGCTCTCGTTCAGCGACGGAACCGCCTTCCCTGGCCACAGCCAGGGGATCCTCAATGAGGTCTACCTCTACGGGCGGGCGCACCCGGAGATGTTCGCCGGTCCCGACCCGGGGATCACAGCCGTTTCCAACATCGTCTCGGCGACACTCGGGATTCCCATCGACTATCACATCCTCGTCGAGATGCAGGGCTTCGTGGAGATCGTCGATGTTTTCGGCGGGGTCAATGTGAACCCCCGGAAGGCCTTCACGGCACCGATTTATGACGACGACCCCGGTGACTATGAGATGGTCACGTTCAACGCGGGGGAACAGAGGCTCACCGGGGCTCAGGCACTGGCCTATGCCAGGAGCCGGACAGCGAGCAATGACTACGTGCGCATGGAGCGACAGCGGTGTCTGATGACCGGACTACTCGCAGAGTCCGGCCCGTACAACCTGACCACAAAGCTGGTCTCGCTCCTCGACGTCATCGAGCGGCGGGTGTCGACCAACATCCCTTCGAACCAGCTTCCCTACCTGATCAATTTCGCCCCATCCATCGACACGACCCAGGTTACGTTCGTCGGTTTCGACGTCGACTATCGAAACGGCCAGTACACCGCCACGGGATATCCGATGGCCGACATACCCCGCATCCAGGAGACCGTAGGCCTGATCCTTGCCGGCGCATGGGACGAAGAACCCGTCAATGTGTCTTTGAGCGAGGACGTATGCGGCTAGTGCTCTGGCAGACCGAGGGCCCGGTGGAAGTTGAGGGCCTTCCCGACCGAACCGGAGGGCTGAGTCTGCGGCCGGCCGGCAATTTCGAAGTTGAGCGGGTCTTCCGGGAAGAATCCGGCAAGGCGTGCGCCGCCTGATCACCGGCGGGATGGATCATCACCACCGAGGCGGTCATCGCGTGGCGACGCCTACTGCAGCTCACCGCAAACCGGGCCGAGCAGGCGTTTCTGGACGAGAAGGAGAAGCGGATGTCGGGTGCTGAGGATGCCGGTTAACCTGTGCACAGCTTGAACGACGAGTCTCTCCCCCGCTTCCGATCACATCCGTGGCACGGGTTGGATACCGGTCCCGAGCCACCAGGGCTGGTGACCGCCTACATCGAAATCACACCTTTCGACGTGATCAAGTATGAGCTCGACAAGGAAAGCGGACTGCTCAAGGTCGACCGCCCCCAGCAAAGCAGCAGCTCGCCCCCGACGCTCTACGGGCTGATTCCGCGCACCTTCTGCGGGAACGGTGTTGCCGCGCTGAGTGAGCATGCTGCGGCGGCGGATGGCGATCCACTGGATATTTGCGTTTTCTCGGAACGCCCGATCAACAACTCCGACATCATCCTTCAGGCGAGGGTGGTCGGTGGCATCAAGATGATCGACAACGGCGAGGCCGACGACAAGATCGTGGCCATGCTGGCCAACGATCCGATCTATGCGAGTGTTGCCGACCTCTCCGACCTGTCCGAGCCACTCCTGCACCGTCTCGAGCACTACTTCCTCACGTACAAACAGGTTCCGGGCAAGGACTTGAAGGTTTCGATCGAAGGGCACTACGGCCGCGACGCGGCATACGAGGTGGTGAACGCGGCAATCAGCGACTACCTGGAGACATTCGGAGCGAGATCCGGTTAGCGGGTCGCACCATCCGACGGAGGACCGGGGAAGAAGGTGTTGGTTCGGGCGACATAGTCGGCGTATCCGGGCCGCCTCGAGGTGATCGTCTTCTCGAGAAGGGTGACGCCGGAGAATCGCATCAGCAGGAATGACATCACGAGTGGCGAGAGCACCGTCCACCAAGCGCCCGCCGCCACTGACACGAGGTAGTGCCCCCACCACACGCAGAAGTCGCCGAAGTAATTCGGATGCCTCGTATACCGCCACAGGCCGCTGTCCATGACCTCGTCTTCGGATCCCGGCCGTGCCTTGAACCTCGCCAGCTGGTAGTCACCCACCGACTCGAAGACAAGGCCGGCACCCCAGACCGCGATCGCCAGAAAATCCAGCCAGAAAAGCCCGGATCCGGAGGTCTGCGCTGCGACCACCGGGAGGGAGATAACCCACATGAGGAGGCCCTGCAGCAGAAAGACCTTGAAGAGACTCTTCCACCAGAATGACTCCGGGCTTCCCGCACGCATCTTCTGGTACCGCTTGTCCTCATCCTCGCCGAGATTTCGCCAGACGAGGTAGCCGCTGAGACGGAGGCCCCAAACAGTTACCAGCAGTGTCATCAGGAGCGAGCGCGGGCCCGTCGAATCCGATATCAGGTATGTCGCCCAGGCGACAAGCACAAACCCGAAGCCCCAGACCATGTCCACAATGGAGGCATCACCCACCACAATGCTGATCAGCCAGACCACTACCATCAAAACCAGGACGACGAGTCCGGCCGCAAAGAGAAGATCAACCATCGACCCGGGCTCCTGCGGACACCCAGTCATCGAGTTCCCCCCAAAGCCGATACAGCCATTCAATACGTTCGCTGCGACCCCGCGGGATCAGAGCTCTCTCGACCCGCCACATCTTGACGTCGACCCTTGCTCCGACAACTGCTCCGGCCCAGACGTCACCGAGTCCGGAGAAACCCTCGAGACCGCGGTGGGCAAGGACAACCACATCGGCATCGGTCGCATCGAGGATGGCGAGGGTGCCGGCAGGTCGCGGCGGCATGACGTTCTTGAACGCTCTGGTGAGCTCCGCCACGATTCCCTGCTTGTTTCGCTGACGGGCCACCACGTGAGCATGCTTGGTCTCAGAAAACCGGGTCCCCTCTGGGAAGATGACAACACCCTCGCCAGATGAAACGCCTGAGGCCAATTCGCGCAGCGATGCCAACTCGGATTCGGAATCGGACGTGCCCCGGTCGATGAAATGGTTCGGCAGCCGATTTCCCGCGATGTCCAATGCCGGGTCCACCAGTAACTCCCGCTTCAGCACATAACGAAGGTTGATCTCATGCGGCTGGGCGATGAAGATCACCGGAAGCAGCGAGTCGATCAGGGAGGCGTGCCGTGCGAGCACGATCACAGGTGGGGGGGCTGCTGCATCGGAACCTTCGGCATCGAACCGGACATTGAAAACCAGGGTGAACGCCCGGTAGTTCCATGTGGCCCACCAACCCTGGAGCCGGTAGGTGAGTGCCAATGACCGACGCCTGCCCAACAGCGACACGAGTCCCAGGGCCATGATTGCCCACACCTCTCCAACGAGGTAGATCCAGGTGAATGCAACTATACGCGTTGATGCCCCCGGCCTTCGTACCATGACAGCCATGACCGCATCTACGATCAGCGCAGCCAAGAGGAGGATTGGCAAAAGCACGCTCACAACCGCTGCCGCGATGAAAACGACACTGACGGTCATCATTCGCCTGCTGATCGGGTTTTGCGTCAATTCCGACATCCGGGCGCTAGTTCGGCGCCGAACCAATCTCGAGATGAGGCGAGGTTTGAATTGGGCGGAGTGATCATCGGCACGGGGATGTATGTCCCGGACAATATTGTTACCAACCATGACCTGACACGGATCATGGACACGTCCGACGAATGGATTACGACACGCACCGGGGTCAAAGAGCGACACTTTGCCGATCCAGGTGTCGGCGCCTCGGATCTTGCAATCGTCGCTGGCCGCAACGCTTTGGCCAATGCCGGCATCGGGCCCGAAGAAGTGGACGCATTGATCACAGCAACCATGACTCCGGACTATATGGCACCCGGGATCGCCGGACTCGTCCAGAATGGGCTCGGGCTTGGCCACGTCGCCGCATTCGATTTGCGACAGCAATGCAGCGGGTTCCTTTATGGGTTGGACCTGGCGGATTCGCTTCTCACCGCAGACCGGGCCGAGACCATCCTCGTCGTCGGTGCCGAAGTCCATGCCGGCTTCCAGCCGTGGAGCGAGGAATCATGGAAATCGGTTCTAGGATCGGGTGACGAGATACCGGCCGCCGACTACGAGCGGAACACGAAAAACCGGTCATGGAGTGTCATCTTCGGTGACGGTGCCGGAGCGATGGTCCTCCGCCGTTCGGACGCCGACACCGAGGGCGTCATCGCCACTTCGCTGCACACAGATGGGAACAGCTTCGAGCTGATCATGGTTCCGGGAGTCGGGTCGAGGTCGAGGCCGTATGTGACTCACCAGATGCTCGACGAAGACGCCCACCTTCCTGTGATGGACGGCGGCGGCTTGTACCGGCGCGCCGTGAAGCTGATGCCGGAAGCGGCGCGTGCGGTGGCAGAAAAGGCTGGCATCGGACTCGACGAGATCGACCTGATCGTCGCTCATCAGGCGAACGACCGCATTCTCGAAGGAGTCAGGAAACACCTCAAGATGAGCCCCGAAAAGGTGCCGTCGAACATCGGCGGCTATGGAAACACAACCGCAGGCACTCTGCCGATCCTGTTCCACGAACTGCGTGAGGCGGGAAGGGTAGGTCCCGGCACTTTGGTCTGCTTCGCCGCGTTCGGTGCCGGTGCCCATTACGGTGCGGCGCTCTACCGTGAGCCGGCCTCCCGTACCCGATGATCGCTGCCTTCTTCTTCACCTGGGCCGCCACCGCTTTCATACTCACGATCAACGCGCTGCGTCGACCGGTCCCGCCCGGGAAAGGGTTTGCACCGATTTGGCTTCCGGCAATGATCGTGTCCGAACTGGCCCCCTGGCTGCTCCTGGTCCGGGCCGGGATTGCCAGCCTGTTCGTGGTGGCTGGTGCGCTCGAGCTCGGAGTCGGCCAGGCCGGGCTGGCCCTTTTCGCGATCTCCGAGGTCGGACTCCTCATTCTGATGAGCCGCAGTTGGCGCGCAGCGCGAGACACAGGCTTGAAGCCGGGCATACTTGACCTCTGGCGGGTGTGGATCGGCGTTCCCGAAGGCGTGACCGCTACCGAAAGCACTCTCTACGCCGATGGGCTTGCGATGAATATTTACTGCCGGCGGGGCCTCGAATCGGCACCGGCGGTCATATACCTCCACCCGGGGTCGTGGATGCGGGGCGGCCCGGGCCGACAGGCGCGTCCCCTGCTCTACGACCTGGCGAGCCGAGGTTGGGTCGTGCTCGACATTCGTTACCCGCTCTCACCAGACGCCACGTTCCCGGAGCACCTGATTGGTGTGAAGCGAGCCATCGCATGGGCAAAAACTGACGGAGGCCAGTTGGGAATCGATCCTGGACGTGTGGCGATTGCCGGCGCCTCTTCAGGTGCTCATCTCGCCGCGCTGGCCGCTCTCACCGACAATGTTGCAGGACTGCAGCCGGGTTTCGAGGACATCGACACCTCGTTGATCGCCTGTGTCCCCCACTACGGGATCTACGACCTCCTGGTCCGCAACGGAACCAGGCATGACTGGCCGTTCATCGCCTCCCACGTCATGAAGGCCTCGCCCGCCGCTTCACCTCAGCTCTATCGGCTTGGGTCACCAATCGACCTCGCTCACCGGCAGGCGCCGCCATTTCTCGTGGTCCATGGTGAATACGACTCGCTGGTACTCCCGGCCGAATCGGTTCACTTCGTTGAGGCGCTCCGGTCCGATGCCGTCCCCGTCAGATATCACGAGGTGGCCGGAGGACAGCACGGATACGATGCAATCGCCTCGCTGCGGGCCCGGGCGGTCGGTGCGTTGGCGGTCGACTTTCTCGAGGCTAGGGCGAGCGACGTACTCGAACATAGATCGCAACCGCAGGGCCACTAACCCGGAGTGCGCAGAGGTGGCCTCCGGCGAAGAACAGTCAGCGCAGTGCCGTTAGGTGGGGGATTGGAAGCGATAGCCCATGCCCCGGACCGTTTCGATCGACTCCTCACCGAGCTTACGTCTCAGATAGCCGACATACACGTCGACGATATTGCTCCCGGGATCGAAGTCGTACCCCCATACATGGGAGAGCAGCTGTTCCCTAGAAAGCACCTGTCCCGGATGTCGCATCAGGGTCTCCGCCAGGGCAAACTCGCGGGCGGAAAGCTCCACCTCACGGCCGTCGACGCCCACTCTCCTGGTTCGCAAGTCGAGCCTGATCTCCCCTGATTCGAGGGCGGTCACATCCGTCCGATCCGCGCCATCCCGGAGCCTGAGCCGGATGCGGGCCAAAAGCTCGCTGAAGGAGAACGGCTTCGTGACATAGTCATCAGCACCCCCCTCCAGGCTCGCCACCGTGTCGCCCACACCCTTGCGGGCCGTGAGGATGATCACCGGCATTCGGGTTCCCTTGCGCCGGATCTCTGCCAGCACTTGATGGCCATCCATTCCGGGTAGACCGAGGTCGAGGATCATCAGGTCGAAATCTGCATCGAGCGCTGCCGACACGGCCGATATCCCATCTTCGACGACGAAGGCAGTAAACCCCTCAGACTTCAGACCCTTCTTCAAAAATGAGGCAATTCCGGGCTCGTCCTCGGCGATGAGAATTCGGCTCATATTTCAGCACTCCCACCTGAAGGAATCGTCAAAATGAAGCGGGTGCCGCCTTGCGGCGGAGCGTCGACGCCCACAGTACCGCCGTGGGCTCCGACTATCGCAGAAACGATTGCAAGGCCAAGCCCGGCCCCTTCCGTGCGCCCCCTCGGCGACTCGGCCCGGGAGAATCTCTCGAAAATCCGATGCCTGGCCTGCTCTTCGATACCAGGTCCTTCGTCGCGAACCCAAAGGACCACCGCAGAGTCACCGATCTCCCCACCAACGTGCACTGGTGTTCCGGCAGGGGTGTGTTCTACAGCATTCCGGGCC
>JBHJOQ010000011.1:0-13004 GCA_050329555.1 Acidimicrobiia bacterium
GCACGTCCTTCTCTCTGACGGTGAGCTGATCCATCTCCGGGTCTTCGGTGGACGGAATCGCCCCGGCGAAGGCGTCGAGCACAAACCCGGCCAGCCGCGGTGAGAACACCGCGTCTCCGGTATGGATCCGGCGGATCGCATCAGCAAGTTCTTCAGGACCGATGGTCTTCGTCACGTATCCGCGGGCCCCGGCGCGGATCATGGCGATCACATCTTCGGCGCTGTCGGAAACCGACAGGGCAAGGAACTTGATGTCGGGGTTGGTATCCGCCACCCCGTCCACAACCGCCACTCCCCCGCCGTCGGGCATGTGCACGTCGATGAGAACCACATCGGGGTTGAAGTTGCGGATGCCGTCGATGGCAGCATCGACATCGTGGGCAGTGCCGACAATCGAGAACTCCTCGGCCAGCTCGGCACGCACCCCAGCGAGGAAGAGCCGGTGGTCATCGACAAGGAACACCTTGGTGCTCAACGCTCCTCCAGGCTCATGTGGATCGCAACTTCGGTGCCCTCGCCCGGCTCGGACTCGATGCTCACCTTCGCCCCCGCCTTCTCCGCCCGGGCGACAATCGAATTCTCGATGCCTTTTCGGTCGGGCCCGACTTCGGCGAGGTCGAATCCCTTGCCCTGGTCGGTCACGAAGATCTCGATGGTGTTGTCATCGACTTCCATGTAAGCCGAGACCCGGTCCGCACCTGAATGTTTGGCGGCGTTGACCATCGCCTCGTTCGCTGCCCCGAGAAGGGGCCGAAGTGACTCATCGAGCGTTGCGTCTCCCACCGTGACCACATCCACCGGGATCTGATGGTCCAGTTCCACTTTGCTTGCGATCCCGCGCAGCGCCGTAGACATGAGGTCGACACCGTCGAGGGGCATGTTCCCGTAGAGCCAGTCGCGGAGCTCCCGCTCTTGGTGGCGGGCGAGCAGACCCATCCGGACCGGGTCGTCTGAGCGCTGGATCAGGGCGAGGGTCTGCAGCACCGAGTCGTGGAGATGTGCCGCCATCTCCGCACGCTCCTCCTGCCGTATTCGTTCCCGGCGCTCATGACCGAGGTCCTGGGCGAGCCGGCGCACCCATGGACCGAAGGCAACCAGGAGCCCGAGACCGGTGAGGGCAACTGCGAGCAACACGGCACCCAGTTCGGCAACCGGTCCGATGGTGTTGGCCATGAAAGCGAGACCGCCGACCAGGAGACTCACACCGATGAGGATCCGGACCCGTCCGGGTTGCTCCACACCGGGGTCGAGCAGCGATGTCAGGGGTGAAGGAATCGTCCGATCGGTGAGGGCGGCCACCCCGAACGAGATGGCAGTCACGATCCAGACCAAAGCGTCATCCGGCCACCAGCCGAGAACCCGGGCGAACAGAAGAAACCCGAGATAAGCAAGCCCGAGCCCGATTCCCTGCTGTCCGTCGACCAAATCCACTTCACGGTCGTCGACGTCGTCGAAGCTGACGAGCCAGAGAATGATGTAGAGGAAGAACCCCAGACCCCATATCGTGGAGAGGCTGACGAAGGCGGCGCGGACGAAGCTGTCGTGGACACGCAACGAATCGGCCACGCCTCCCGCTACACCCGCGGCGATGCGATCAGAGCGGCGCCGGTATAGGTCGAAACTTCTGTCCATCAACCAGATCATCGCTGTTATCGACACCGACCTCAATCGGGGATTCCCCTGAGCGACTCAGGGGACGTTCAGGGTCGTCCCCGATTGCCGTCCGGCACCTCAAAGTGGATGATTCGGGCATGGAACAAGAAACCACAACGGAGCATCCCACTTCTCCCCCGCCCCCAACAGAGAGGAGAGAGTTAACCCGCCCAGTCGACGACCGTATCCTCGGCGGTGTTGCCTCCGGCCTCTCCAGGCGCCTCGACCTGCCTGTATGGCTGATCAGAGTGCTGTTCATAATCTTCAGTTTCGGCGGAGGCCTCGGTCTCGCCGTCTACGCTGCGCTGTGGGCCTTCATCCGATCTGAAGACGAGACTGACACCATTGCCGAAAGGTTCTTCTCCAGGACCTCCGGCACCGGCTCATGGATCGGAATCGCTCTTATATTCATTGCGATCCTGGTCCTGCTCGACAACATTGCGTTCCTCTCCGGAGGCGTGATCTGGGCTGTCGGGTTGTTGGCTATCGGTCTGCTGCTCTATTCGGGCGAACTCCCGCGCCTGTTCAACGAGTCCGACAAGCCAAAGGAAGGGGTTCACCAGATGACAACCACAACCCGGATGGATGGCGACACAGCCGAAACCGTTGAGCATGTCAATGGAGGAGCCGGTTCGGCCACACCTCCGCCGCGGAGCCCGACACCAACACCGACACCGCCGATACTGCCGCCGCCGGCAGCTCCGCGCCCCAAGTCGGTTCTCGGAAGGGTCACATTCGGGGTAATGGCAATCGCCCTCGGGGTGCTGGCCATGCTGGACAACACCACCACCATGATCGACCCGAGCCCGCGCCACTACGTCGCTCTGGCCACGACCGTTCTCGGCGTCGGGTTGATCGTGGGAGCCTTTGCGGGCCGGGCGAGGTGGCTGATCCTCGTTGGAGTGCTCGGCCTGCCGTTCCTATTCGGCTCACCCGCCCTCGAGTACGACCTGCAGGATTGGAATTCCGCGACCACCTATCACACACCGGCCAGCTTCGAGGAGCTTCAGGGTAACTACGACCATTCCTTCGGAGAAATGGTGATAGATCTCCTCGACCTCCCCTGGGATGGCGAAGAGGTCGACATCGTTGTCGACATGAGCATCGGTTCGCTGCGGATCCTACTCCCGGAGGATGTGGCGATCACCGGCCTCGCCGAAGTGAGCATCGGCCATGTCGAATTCGACTCCACCCAATCTTCCGGATTGAGCCCTGAGCTTTCGCTGGATTCGGGTGGCTCCAGAGGCTCGATCAACCTCAATGCTTCGATGGCGATCGGCGAGATCGACATCGATCGCATCCCGGCCGGCGACTAAAGGAAAAGAAAGTGAAACCACACAAATTCGACACATTCTCATTCGTATCGGGGTTGGTCTTCACCGGGTTCGGGCTTATGTTCCTGATCCCCAACAACACCGACGACCTCATCGATGTTTTTGTTGGGGTGGGGAGCTGGGCCTGGCCACTGATCCTGCTCGGAATCGGTCTCGCCATCGTCGTTCCCGTGTTCCTCGGGTCTGCCGACTCAGAGGAGGATCAGCCCGAAGTGGCTCGAGTCGACTGAGAAGGTCGCAACGCCCGATAAAGGGTGCGTAGCGAGACGAGGAGGATGAGGACACCAAAGGCAGAGGCCAGGGTGTCCTCATTCGCTCCCAGGGCGATCTGGCTCCCCAGCAAAGACCCGACGGCACCTCCGGCCCCGGCCAGAAGACCGTCCTTGGGCACAACCCGGCCATTGCGGAGGTTCGCCCAGGTCCCGGCGATGGCGGTGAGAACTATTGCCACCAACGACGTGCCCTGTGCTTCGTGTTGAGCAAGGCCGATGAAGAAAACTGCTGCCGGGACGTTGACAACGCCACCACCGACGCCCGCGACGCCGGCAAAGAAACCCGCAACGAGACCGATTCCGATCGATATCGCAATAATGGCGGCGGTGGAGAGGTCTCCCGCCCCCGGCAGCGGGTTCGCTCCCGAGACCATTCTCAAACCGGCGACCAACAACACCACACCAAAGACGATGGTGAGCGAGCGAGCGCTCATCCGATTCATCGCATTGGCACCGACGACCGAACCGACCACACCTCCCAAACCGATACTCAACCCGACATCGAGTCGCAACTCACCCGAATACCCGAAGCTCATTGCCCCAACAACGCCGATGAGGATGATGCCGGCCAGCGAGGTGGCGTGGGCGCGGTGACGGTCGAGGCCCACCCAGACAAGTAGCGGAACCAGGATGATGCCTCCGCCCACACCGAGTCCGCCGCCGAGGATCCCGGCGACAAGCCCGACGGCCACGAGTTTCCATGGCATCACGTCAATTTTCCGGGTGTCCTGCGAAACGATTCGGAGAATCTAGTGGCGGTTCGCCTGACTGCTCAATCCGGGCGCCGTACCGCCCGCGCTTACCTGGGCTACCGGCTGAGCTCCCAGACCCGGGCCGTCCAGAGAAAACGGCTACCCCTCTGGCTGAGGTCGATCACTTTCTCCTTCAGCAACTCGAGCAGGGCGGGGTGCTCTGCGACATTTGTCGGAAGCGGAATGCTGCGCTCAGCCAGCTGTCTCAAGTTGCCGAAGGCTGAACGTGCCCGGGTCAGGATGGACTCCTCGTCCTGAAGGCTGCCCGTCGGGAGGAACATGCGCCCGCCTTTCGCCATGAAGGCCCGGGCTTCCTCGATCATCCGGACCGGAAGCTCCGCCCCGGTGGGCCCGCCGGAGAGCCCTGATGGGAACCACCCGGTGGCGCGCGCCAGCTCGTCGGGTATTCCCGACACGTCGCCGATCAGCACATCGGCCTGCAAGCCCTTCGGCAAGGGCTCGAACAGGTCACCCTGGAAGAACCGGGTCCGGTCGGCGACCCCGTGTGCTTGCGCGTTGGCGGAGGCGATCTCGGCCGTGCCGTCGGCGGCATCGACACCGTAGACCTCACCGGCGCCGAGCTTGGCCGCCACGATCGCCAGGACACCCGACCCGCAGCCGGCGTCGATCACCACACTGCCCCTGGCGAAGTCGAGAGCCTCGGCCAGAAGGTACGAGACAGTGGACGGGCGGAAAGTGGCAGGGCCAACTACAAGGTCCATGGGCCCCTCACGGCCTTTCCAGGTGATGGTCTCGGTGATCATGTCCACAAGGATACACCTACGAACACATCCGATACCCGGTGACGGCGCCCCTCACACCCCCGATCGCTCGATGTCACCACGTCGGAGAGTAGGAGGTAAGCGTCTTCATGTAATTGGCCCGCTCGAAGGTGACCGGGTCGGCGACCGCTTGCTGGCTGAGACTGCCTCGGGCCTGGCTCACAGAGTCATATCCGTTGGTCTCCAGCCATGCTTCCAAACCATCTCTCACCTTCGTGAGCTGGCCTGGCCCGTGCCGGAGCATGGCGGAAGCCATCATCGAAACGGTCGATCCGGCGAGTAGGCACTTGACTGCATCCTCCGCCTCGTGGACACCGGTAGTGGCCGCCAGATCGGCGTCGACGCGTCCATAGAGGATCGCCAGCCATCTCAGCACCAACCGCAACTCGTAAGGGTTGGAAAGGACCAGATTCGGGGCGACCTCCATGGTTTCGAGGTCGAAGTCCGGCTGGTAGAACCTATTGAACAGCACCAGGGCGTCGGCCCCGGCATCGGCGAGACGGCGGGCCATCGACCCCATGGCGGAAAAGTAGGGACCGATCTTCACCGCCAGCGGGACATCGATTGCAGACCTGACCGATTCGACCAATTTCAGATAGCCCAGTTCGACGTGGGCGGATGACTCCTCGACGTCGGCAGCAACCCGGTAGACGTTGAGTTCGAGAGCGTCAACGCCCTGGTCGGCGAGAACCCGGGCATATAGCGTCCAGCCTCCCGTGGAAACCCCGTTGAGACTGGCGATGACAGGCACTCCCGCCTCATTCCTCGCACGGCGCAACAAGTCGAGGTACTGGTTGGGACCGGTGTTGTAATCGTTCAGGTCGGGGAAGTATCCCGACGCGGCCTCGGCGAACCCGCCGGCACCCTGTTCGATCCCGTGGTGCACAGCCATCGCATCGTGCTCTATTTGCTCCTCGAAGAGACTGGGCAGCACCAGCGCCGGTGCACCCGCTTCGACCAGGGCGAGAATGTGGTCGATGTCGCCGGTGAGCGGCGACGCCGAGGGCACGACGGGGTGGGCCAGTTGCAACCCCAGATACTCGACAGACAGATCCACACTCATTCCTCAACCTCCGCGTATTCGGCCGTCCGGTGGATCGTCACCATCTGTTCGTAGAAGTGCCACCGGTCGTCGATGTCCTTTTGGGCGTCCTTCATGAGGGCGTCCGCTTGCTCGGGATTCACTCTCCCCAGCATGGCGAATCGTGCTTCTTTGCTGGCGAAGTCCTCGAACGGAATCGTCGGCTTGCGACTATCTAGATAGAGGGCGGGATCGCCCGCCACTTCGCGGGCGGGGTCGAACCGATAGAGGGGCCAATAGCCCGATGCTGCCGCATCCTTTTGGTGGCTCATCTGGGTGGACATGTCAATCCCGTGTGCAATACACGGGCTGTAGGCGATGAGCAGGGAAACCCCCTCGTGCTGTTCGGCCTCGGCAAACGCCCGAACCGTCTGGGTCGGGTTGGCCCCCATCGCCACCTGGCCCACGTAGACATTCCCGTACGACATCGCGATCTGGCCGAGGTCTTTCTTCCCTGTCGTCTTCCCCCCGGCTGCGTATTTGGCGATGGCGCCGCGCGGCGTGGCCTTTGATGCCTGGCCGCCGGTGTTGGAGTAGACCTCGGTGTCAAGCACGAGAATGTTGATGTTGCGTCCCGAGGCGAGCACATGGTCAAGCCCTCCGAATCCGATGTCATAGGCCCAGCCGTCACCGCCGACGATCCAGATGCTGGTCTCGATCAGAGAATCGGCAACACCTTCGAGCCGCCTGGCGAGAGGTCCATCGAGGCCGGCGAGCTTCTCCTTCAATGCAGCCACCTGCTCCCGCTGGGTTCCGACCAGTAGATCGAGATCGGAGCGGTCATTTGTGCTAGCCGTCTCGAGGATTTCCTCGGCGAGCGGCCCCAATTCGATAGCAAGGGCGGTCACCAACAGGATGGCGTCCTGACGCTGAGTCTCTTGGGCGAGTCTCATCCCGAGTCCAAACTCGGCATTGTCCTCGAAGAGGCTGTTGGCCCAGGCCGGCCCTCTCCCCTCCGCATTTTTGGTCCACGGCGTGGTGGGAAGGTTGCCTCCGTATATCGACGAGCAGCCAGTCGCATTGGCGATGATCGCCCTGTCCCCAACTAGCTGGGTCAGTAACTTGAGGTATGGCGTCTCGCCGCAACCGGCGCACGCTCCGGAGAACTCGAACAATGGCTCGAGGAACTGCGAGCCTTTGACTGTTGCCACCTTGACCTCGTTGCGATCGATCTCGGGAATCTCTAGGAAGTAGCTGAAGTTGGCCCGCTCCCGTTCGAGGTGCGGGGCTTTCAACTCCATGTTGATCGCCTTGTGCTTTGCCATCTCCTTGGAATGCGCCGGGCATATATCGACACAGACCCCACAGCCGGTGCAGTCGTCGGGGGCGACCTGGACGACGATCCGCTTGCCTGGAAAATCTTTCCCGGTGGGATCCTTGGAGAGAAACCCTTCCGGCGCTCCCCCATCGGGGACAAAAGCCTTGAGGCGTATCGCCGCATGGGGGCAGGCCAGGGCGCAGCGCCCGCAGTCGATACACAGGCCCGGATCCCAGATCGGGATCTCGCTGGCAATCGAACGCTTCTCCCAGCGGGCGGTTCCGGTCGGGAACGTTCCGTCGACCGGCATCGCCGAAACCGGAAGCTTGTCCCCTCTGTCGTCCATCAGGATGGCGGTCACCCTCTGGACGAAGTCGGGCGCGATGTCGGGGACGATCGACCGCATGGCGGTATCCGCGCCGACATCACCGGCCTCCACACGGTACAAGCCAGCCAGAGCCTGGTCGACGGCGTCATTGTTGCGCCGGACCACCACCTCACCCATCTTGCCGTAGGTCTTGGCGATCTGGGTCTTGATGGCGGATATCGCCTCGTTTGTCGGCAGGATCGACGACAGCTCAAAGAAGCAGGTCTGGAGGACCGTGTTGGTTCGCAGTCCCAGCCCGGACTCCCGAGCTATTCCCAGGGCGTCCACGGCCCACACGACGAGACCTTTGTCGAGGATCTTCAGCCTGGCGTTGTCCGGAATGTGACTCCAGGTGGCGCCAGAGCCGTACGGACTGTTGATGAGCAGGGTGGCTCCTGGCGCGGCACGATCGAGGGCGTCGGTGACACCCAGCAAATCGAATTGGTGGACCGCGACGAAATCGGCCTCTTCAATAAGGTAGGTCGAATCTATGGGCTCCGGGGAGAACCGGAGGTGGGACACCGTCCTCGAACCCGACTTCTTCGAGTCGTAGACGAAGTACCCCTGGGCATAAAGAGGCGTCGACTCGCCGACGATCTTCGCGGAGTTCTTGTTGGCTCCCACCGTCCCGTCCGATCCGAGGCCGTAGAAGAGGGCTCGCTTGACGTGGGCGGGTTCCCGATACCAGTCGGGGTCGTAGTCGATCGAGAGCCCGGTGACATCGTCGGCGATGCCCACTGTGAAATGCCTCCGACCGGCGTCGCGAGCAATTTCGTCGTACACGCCGGCAACCATCGAAGGTGTGAACTCTTTCGAAGACAGCCCGTAACGGCCGGCGACAACATCGACGTCCCGCCGCCCCTGCTCGGCCAGCGCGGCCACGATATCGAGGTAGAGAGGGTCGCCGACCGCACCCGGCTCCTTCGTTCGATCGAGAACTGCAACCCGACGCGCCGAAGCAGGAAGCGCCTCACTGAAAGCAGCAGTGTCGAAGGGGCGGTACAGCTTGACCACAACGAGGCCAACACGACGGCCCTCGTCGGTCAGGCGCTCGATGGCGTCGGTCGCCGCCCCGGCACCCGAGCCCATCAGAACGACCACGTCTTGCGCATCGGGGGAACCGTGATACTCGAACAGCCGGTGATGCCTCCCGGTCAAGGCGCCCACCCGGTCCATCGTTGCCTGCGTGAGCGATGCCAGATTGTCGTAGTAGGGGTTCGCCGCTTCACGGGCCTGGAAGAACACGTCGGGGTTTTGCGCACTCCCCCGCAGCACCGGCTGGTTGGGGTTGAGCGAGCGAAGCCGGTGGCGGGAGATCAAATCCTCGTCGACGAGCTGACGGAGCACGCTGTCGTCGATGAGGTCGATCTTCGCGATCTCGTGGGATGTGCGGAACCCGTCGAAGAAGTGCATAAATGGCACGCGTGATTCCAGAGTCGCCAGATGCGACACCAGGGCAAAGTCGTGAGCTTCCTGAACCGAGGATGACGACAGCATCGCCCACCCGGTCTGCCGCGCGGCCATCACATCCGAATGGTCACCGAAAATCGAGAGAGCGTGGGTGGCAATTGTCCTTGCAGCGACGTGGATAACTGCGGGGGTCAGTTCCCCGGCGATTTTGAACATGTTGGGGATCATCAGGAGAAGACCCTGCGATGCAGTGAAGGTCGTGGAGAGCGCACCTGCCTGGAGCGAACCGTGGATTGCACCGGCGGCACCGGCCTCTGACTGCATCTGGACGACTACGGGAACGACACCCCAGAGGTTGGGCTGGCCGCGCAGCGACCACGTGTCGGCCAGCTCGCCCATCGGCGATGCCGGGGTTATCGGATAGACAGCGATCACCTCGCTGAGCTTGTGGGCGATGCGGGCGACGGCCTCGTTCCCATCGATCGTGGCCGGGGCGGCGTAAGAAACACTCACCCCACCAAGCTACGACCGGGGTCCCCTCAGGTTAAGTGACGAACGTCCCCGATCACAGGGACGATGTGCCCCGGTCTGGCGCCTAGCGGAACAATTCCGGATAGAAGGGATTGACTCCCCCGAGAGCGCTGGCACCACGAAGCTCTATCGGCAGGGTCGAGTCGGGAATGACGATTCCCGAAAGCTGAATCAGATCCCACTTTCCCCCGGCGGTGAAAGTGCCTTCCTCGCCTGGATGGAATACGGCGGGTGGTGTCGAAGCATTCCTCTTCCACCAGGTCCCCTGGATCCAGGTTGCTTTGAACCGCAGGACATGCCTCCACTCGTTGCCCGTACCCCAGCTGTTCTCGTGGAACTGGGGTACGTAGGCGAAGCGGGGCGACTCTTCGAGGTCGGTGCCGAAGAGTCGTGCCGTGTAAGCGGCGGGGTGGCCCGCCTGCCCGTTGACGTATGCGTTGAGGCAGTTGTCGAGATGCTCCCAGGACTCGGGCCGGTCGAGGACACCATCACCGTCCCAGTCGAAGTCGGGGTGGATGCTGTTGTTGAAAGTGGAACGCTCACACTGAGCCGGAACGTCATACCCGCTGGTGGAGACAACCGCCGGGTCTATGTACTCCCAAAGCGGCTTGTCGTCGAGATTGGCTCCGTAGATGTTGCGCTTCGGGTTGGTACCCTGCTGAAGCCTTGGTGTGTAGCCGCCAGGGACCGGACCGGTGGCGAGACCTTCGATAAGGCCGTTGGAGATTCCGGTGAACGTGTTCAACGTGTCGGGGGCATTCCCGGCGTCCATGACACTGCACGTGTCCCGGTTCTCGTTGGCGGTGCTTCCATCGGGGTCTACCACCACCCGGTGGTCGACCCCCCGGGCGATATTCACCGCAAGTAGATCTTTCTTCGGGCTCCCGGTGCAGTTCCGATCGGGCCCATCGGGCTGTGTTCCGTAGTGGGGCGACTCGATCGCCCCGAAGTTGCCGGCGTCGGGCCCGTCGCACGGCTCCTCGGCATGCCCCCCCGACCCGTCACGGAGGCAGACATGGGTGCCTTCACCGGCACCGGCGAGAAGACCGAACGGGAGAATCCCCCCGCCGCCCCGGCTGACGATGCGGGCGATGGCGTCGGCGCTGGTGCGGAGTTCGTGGACGCCCATCAGCTTGCCGAACGTGGTGGAGAACTCGAGATCGGGGAGGTTGACCCGGACGAAACCGCCGCCATCGATCGAAATACAGTCAAGTGTGGCGACGGACCATCCGGACGGTGCGGAAACCGGGACAAAGTTGAAACCCGAGGAGTTCAAGCTGAGCCGTTCCGGGTCCGTGCAGCCTTCCCACCGTGACTGCCAATCGGCGTTGGTGTAGGTGGCGACTACGTTGCGCCTGGTGAAGTCGAGGATCTGATCACGGATCACTGCATTCGATGCGAGGGTGTCGACCGCTCCGGCCATCACTCCGATGTCCGCAGCCGTCTGGTCCTGGCGTCGTTCATTGAAACCAAGGGCGAGATCGACGGCGATCGCGGCGAAACCCACGAGAACGAACAGAGTGAGGGCGAGGACCATGGCACTTGCCCCGCGCTCGCCTTTGAGTCTCGTCAGCATGACGCCGGAGACCCGTCGGTTCCCCACAAACTCGAGGGTTGCTCGAGTCGGAACTCCACCGTCGAGGTGAGCGTGTTGGGAAGAAAGACTTCAATCAGCGCGAGCCCTGACAACGAACCCGGGGACGCCTGGACGGTGACGCTCCCCACATCGCCGATGTTTCCCGAGGCGCTATCGGTGAAACTCACCGATATGTTCGTGGTGAGGTCCATCGCATCACAGGTGGTGGTGTGGAGGAATGTGTTGTCACCCGCATTGACCGCGGCGACGCGAGCCCCTTCGCGAGCACCATGCCGGACGTCATTGAATTCACCGAAGAGGTACCCGAACTCGATGATCCCGAGAAGCATGAGTATCAAGAATGGCGCGATGAAAGCGAACTCGACGAGGCTGGCGCCCTGTTCACGGTCGCGCTTCGGACATTTGATCATAGAAAATATTTCCCCATGACTCAGGTAATCGTCCCGCATGCCGATAGGGGTACGGCATGCAGAAAAACCGACAAGGGCTGACCGGGAGCGGACAAGGGTCGATAAACCCATATCACCTCCCTCAGATCAAGCTTAGATGACAACCAACGACCCGACAACTCTCAAGCATCAGAAGCACAGGACCGGAAGCCACGTGGCCTACGCACGGGAACCAACCACAATAGACGGATTTCAGACCACCCTCGACGCGGCCAAGGCCGGAGCGGAGTGGGCATGGGCGCATCTATATAGGGACCTGGCAGGGACTGTGACCGGCTACCTCTGATCGAGGGATGCAGCCGACGCCGACGATCTCACGTCTGAGACTTTTCTCCAGGTTGCCAGGAACATCAAGTCGTTCGAGGGCAACTACGAATCCTTCCGCTCCTGGGTGTTCGTGATCGCCCATCGCCGACTTCTCGACGCCCGCCGTGCAAGCGGGCGGCAACCCAAGACCGTCTCTGACGACGCTCACCTCGCCGTGGTTGCGGACAGCCAACATGTCGATGACGATGCATTCGCTCGCATCTCGACCCAGAACATGGAAGCGCTGTTCGCGAGCCTTACCGAGGACCAGCGGGACGTCCTCGCGTTGAGAGTCATCGCCGACCTCACCGTCGAGCAGACGGCCCAAACGTTGGGCAAAGGCATCGGTGCTGTAAAGGCCCTGCAGCGAAGGGCGCTGGCATCGGTCAAGCGTTCTTTGAGTGAGTCGGGGGTACCCCTCTGAGTCGACTCAGCGATTACGGAAGCAGAATGACGTTGAAACAATTCGCTGATGAGGAAATCGATCGGCTGCTATCGAGCCAGATTGCTTTCGATCCTGAGCTTGCCGACCTGGCAAGGTTCCTGACCGAACTCCGCAGCGAACACATTATCGAGCCGTCTCCCGCTGAAGTCGAGCGGTTGGCGCGGAGTACTGCAGCGGTGGTACGGTCGCGGCTGGCGCCGGTCCGGCCATCGCCCCGGTCGCAGAGGCCCAGGTCACGGCTCACCGCTCTCAAAACCTACTCGACGACGGCCACGGCGATGCTGGCCCTCGTAGTCTTCTCCGGCCTCGGGTTGGCCGCCAACGCCTCCGTTCCCGGCGACTTCCTCTACGGTCTCGACCTGGCAATGGAAAGGGTGGGGATCGGAGCCGGATCCCTCCAGGAACGGATTTCTGAAGCGCAGGTCCTGGCCGAGCGCGGTCAGCACACCCAAGCCGCGGACCATCTCAAAGCGGCGATCACCAATTTCGGCGACCAGGCAACGGCTCAAGAACTATCACAGGCCAAAGATGCCCTCGATGAGTACATCGTCGATAGCGACGAGACCCCTAACGCCACGCTCCCACCCGCGAACGAAAACACCGGACCCGCCAACAACAACGCCGGCGGCAACAACGAAACCAACAAAAACACCGGACCCGGCAACAACAACGCCGGCGGCAACAACGAAACCAACGAAAACACCGGACCCGGCAACAACAACGCCGGCGGCAACAACGAAACCAACGAAAACACCGGACCCGGCAAC
>JBHJOQ010000017.1:0-18893 GCA_050329555.1 Acidimicrobiia bacterium
TGGCCGCAGACTTCCTTGACGACATTCTGACTTTCCCCCGAACGCGTGAAGTCGTCGACGAGGGCGGGAACTTCGCTGGAGGGAGAACCTTCATCGACGAGCTGGGGGGCGAGGAGCGGTCTATGGTGCTGACGGCGGATTCCAATACGCGATCCTCGTCGTGATTTTCGTCCAGCATCAATCGGATGACGAGGATGCCGGAAGTAGAAGGTAGAAAGTAGAGAAATGAGTAGAGCACTGTTTGACCTCTCAGGGAAAGTCGCGGTCGTTTCCGGAGCAGCTCAAGGGATGGGGCAGGCGACGGCGATCGGCGTGGCCGAGTCGGGTGCGGATGTCGTACTGGTCGATCGAAATCGCGCCGGCGCGGAAGCGACCGCCGAGACCGCTCGAGCCGCAGGGCGAAAAGCGCTGGTTGTCGAGACGGATGTTTCGAACCCGCAAGCCATCACCGAACTATTTCGTGAGGTGGATGCGACGTTCGGCCGAGTCGACTTCCTGGGGAATATCGCGGGAGATGGTCATCTGGCCAAGCCGGAACTACTCCGGATCGAGGATCTCGACCGAGTCCTGCAGAACCTGGTTGTGGGCCGGTTCGCCATGTGCCAGGAAGCCGGCCGCCGCATGCTGGATCAGGGAAGCGGGTCGATCATGAATATCGGGTCTCTCGCCAGCGCCACGGCGCTGGGGCGTGGTCATATTGCCTACAGCATGGCGATGGGAGCTGTGGTGCAAATGACGCGCGAGCTAAGTACCGAATGGTCACATCGAGGTGTGCGCGTCAATGTGGTCCTGCCCGCTCAGGTCATGAATCCAGGTCTCGCGGAACGCATGAGCCAGGACCACACGTTGGAGGAACGATTCCTGAAGGGAATTCCGGCCGGACGAATGGGGCGGCCGAGCGATATCATGGGGCTCGCGGTCCTGCTGGCGTCGGATGCTTCCGAATGGATCACGGGTGCATTGATTCCGATGGATGGCGGCAACCTTGCGATGAATGCGGGAGGGACCCCCGGTCATCAGCCCCATATCGTTCAGACATATCACGGCGAGGAGAAGAAGTAGCTCAGCATGAGCAGCACACCGACCGGTTTGACTGCCGAGCAAAAGGCACCAGTAACGCTAATGAGCGAGAGGCAATCACAAGATCAAGTCGAGGAGAGGGCGTGACAGGCAGTTGCGCCTGCGGGTGTGAGTAGGGAGAGCGAACGAGGATGGCTGGAATTGATCGGTCTTGGGTTGTCGTTCGTCTGGGCTTCCTGGCGAGTTCTTCGCTCTCTGAGTTCGGCTGTGATCGCGGGTCGGACGAGGTCTTAGGGAGCCTTTGCACAATATGAAACGATGGAAGCGGCAAACGATGAGGAGCATCACCCTGGCAGTTGACGGGTCGGGGCACTCGATGCGGGCCAGCGAGATGGCGGGTCTGCTCTCTCGGGTGCTGGAGATCCCGGTCGACGTCATCACGGTGGTCCCGAGAAGCCAGGCCATCGGGGCTGCGGAGTTGCCCGACTCAGCTCTCCGGGAGCACGGGCTCCACACGTCGACAGGGAACCAGGTTGTCGAGAAGGCGTCTGAGATCGTCTCCCGCACCGGCGGTGACGTCAGGACGACCGAGGTTCTCGACGGGTCGCCTGCCCGAGAGATCGTGAGGCGGGCGGAAGACTCTGGTGCCGATTGGATCGTCATGGGAAGACGGGGGCTCGGAAATGTAAAGGGGCTGCTCATGGGGGGCGTCTCCAACAAGGTGGCACATATGACATCGGTCACGCTGGTCACCACTCACTCTGAGGACATAGGCATATCGCGGATACTGCTACCAGTCGACGGCTCAGACCACGCCAAGAAGGCGGCCGAGCTCAGCGGTGTGCTGTCAGCGCGATTCAACGCCACCGTCGATGTCTTGCACGTGGTTCCTGAACACGAGTACATCTCGCCGGGTTTGTACAGCTACATCGACGACTACGTGGAGATCGAGCAGTACTACGAGAACCGGAAGGCGCTTCTGAAGTCGCAGGCTGGGAGGCTCACACTTGACGCCGCTCGCCACGTCGAGAACATGGGCGGCTCAGTGGGAGAGGAAGAGGTCGTTGTGGGGGATCCGGCTGAGGAGATCCTCGAAATGGCTAGACGCGTCCGTGCCGACTCCATCGTAATGGGGCGTCGAGGTCTCGGAGACCTGGGCGGACTTGTGCTGGGCAGCGTCTCGCACAAGGTGGGTCATCTGACCGAGCGGACACTGATAACCACCGAGTGACGCGGCGGATCAACATCGACCAACCTACTCTTCGAGAACAATGCTCCTGGCAAACGTCCATCTCGATACGTTGGTCGGGCCGCTAACGGCAAGCGATTTAGTGTCGGGTTGTCGTCTGGGGCGCGGACCCTGTGCCCCACGAACTCAGGGACAGCGCAGCAATCCTGATGTTCGCTCTGGAGCGTCGATCAAAGCCGTTCAGCGAGCGCTTGGCCACGCGTCAGCAGCGATGACTCTCGGACACATCCGGCGGGCTCTTCAAAGAGGACCTCGAAGATTTGGCCGACCGCCCCATGGAAGACCATTACCGGTACTCACTCTCAGAGCCCAGAGGTTGGGCGGTCGCAGAGCTCAAGTCTCGTGAGGTTGGCGTGTCCCCAGCGTCGGACGGCAGACCATGACCGGCCCGCCATTGGTCTACCGGAGCCAGATGGGTCATTTGGCTCTAGGTAGTGAGGAAAGACCCGAGCAGAACCACCACGTGTGGAGTAAGACTTCAGGAATGATTACAGAACACGACTATCGAGTGAAGGTCACCTCAACAGGTGCCAAGACCGGGGATTTGTCCGCACCAGAGGATGGTCTTCCGGATCTCGGAGTGGCTTCGCCTCCTGAATTCGGCGGCCCCGCGGGAGTGTGGAGCCCGGAGCACCTGTTCGTGGCCTCCGTCGCCAGCTGCCTGATGACCACCTTCCGGGCCATCGCCGATGCTTCAGGTCTCGAGATCCTGAGTTATACCGATGCATCGAGCGGGAGGATGATCCTCGACGATGACCACCTCTACCGGATCGAAAGCGTCACATTGCGGCCTCGAGTTGTCATCGCCGATGAGAACAAGGTCGACAAGGCCAGACGCATCCTCGACAAGGCGGAGAGAGCATGTCTCATCACCAGATCTGTGAACGCTCAAATCGAGATGGAAGGGTCGATCGAGCTGCGGGGGGAACATCAGGTCTCCAGCTGAGACACCCGATTCCTCAATGGGTCGAGACCGGACTGCGATCCCGTAATCAAATAGCTTCTCGAGAAGATATTCCGCCCTACCGCCGTTGTCTGGCTCATCGGCACCATGGACCTGTGGTCGGTCATAGAGATCGCCCAGAGAAAGAAGATGGTGTCACGTAGCGGTATCTCGGGCCCCAAGGATTGGGGCTTCCTCTCATCATGTCGCTCAGGCCGTTGCGGACGGAACGCCAGCGCAGCCGCGAAAGCGATGCCTAACACCAGCACTGGCGGGATTATGGCTCCAGCAGTTGTTGCACGACGCCATCGAGATCATGCGCGAAGGTTGGCGACGCGACGACAACTAGGTGAGTACCTGGATGTTGTAGGCGACCCTAAATCCGGCTAGCCGATCCGATCTCAGCTGGTGCCGGCCCAGTTCAACACACGCATCGCCCGGAGGCTGTTCCAGCGGCTGAGGTCGTTTTCGGTTCCTTCCATTTCCAGGTGGGTCGGTCCCTGGTGGATGTTCTCCAGCGACCATCGACCGTCGGTCCCGCGTTTGGACGCGACCAGGTCGATCACTTCGGTGCACCGCTCGTCGAATGGTGCGCCGGTCGACCGGAAGTAGTCGAGACCGCGTAGCACGTCGTAGTACCAGTAGGCCGGAAACGAGAACATCGTGAATCTGGGGTCGATGATCCGGCCGGTCGACCGAGTCCGCATCAGGCCGCGCTCGAGAAGATACTCCTCAGCCTTCGAGCGAGCGCTCGCCACCTCGGCGGATGAACCTCCAGCGAGCTCCCACGCAAGCACACCTTCGAGCACACATATCGTGGTGTGGAACGACGACACCGTCGCTCCATAGTCCGCCCAGCAGTTCCAGCCCCCGTCCCCGAGCTGACCGCTCAAGAGGATGTCGACGATCTCGTCGACATCCTCGCCGAAATACGCACCGGTTGCCAGCGCAACTCCGTTGATGCAGGGCTCGGTCTCGCCTTCGAAGTAGCGGGCGCCGTTTGCATCCCAGCGGACGTTGTCGCGAACTAGTGCCGGCGCATGGCGTGCTTCCGGGCTGTCCGGGTCCAAACCAAATTCACGCAGGAGTTGAAGCGAGAAGTGCGTGGCCGTCCAGGCGTCGAAGAATGGCTTGGACTCGTCTACCCAGCCCGGTCGATAGGTGCCGCCGTCCCAACGTCCGTCGCTCCTGCAACGCGATCAACCTTGCGCCCCAGCCCTCGTTGGCGACACGAGTTCGTTCGGCATCGACGGTGTCCACAGGTTGACCGGTCAGGTGGCCCATCACCTGCCAGCGGATCGCAGGGTCCGACTCCAGTAGCCATTCGATGAGTTCCATCAGCTCATTGTCCTCTCAGTTTCAACAATTCGGGTCATTCTCGCCGCGATTGCGGACGGGATGCATCCCCGGATCGATGACATGAACCGTGAGTTTGTCGTGCTTCGAATTGGTCACAAGGAGACGACATCGATCTCACTAATCTTGGTGTCAGTCTGGTGGGACGGTGATGCTCATCACGCAGTGGTTCTTGCCCTTGTGCCGCTCGTAATCGAAGCCGGCCCGTTCGAAGAGGTCTCTGGTGCCGTTGTAGAGGAACGAACCGTTGACCTTCTTGCCTCCGGTGTCGTACGGGTATGCCTCGACGATGCCGCCCCCTGCCATGGCGATGAGATCCAAGGCGCCGCACAACGCAGCCTCTGCAACGCCGCGACGCCGGTAATCACGGTCGACGAAAAAACAGGTGAGCCGGTAGTCGGGGACTACGACAACATTTGCCTCCCACTCTTTGCGGTGGGTGATTGTCGGTAGCTCCTCCGGGCTGCCGTACTGGCACCACCCGACTGCATCATTCCCGTCGAAGACCAGGGCAGCATGTGCCCGGTCCTCACTGACCAGCCGCAGTTTCAGGGCGCGATTGCCCTCCTGGCTCTTGCCTCGCTCCGGGGATTTCGGGTGGAAGGCGAGGCACCAGCAGCCACCCCACACACCGTTGTGTTTCTCGACGAGCCGGGCGAAGGCGTCGAAGGTATCGGTTCCGAGCGGTTTGACCGAATAGTCAGTCATAACAGCAGCAGCGTAGATCGATATGCCGACGGTACGTGTCCGTACTCGCCCGTATCGAGCCAGCCGCTTTCCAGAAGACGGTCTACCGCAGCCAAACACACTCCGCCTTCGGGTGAGACCCAGCATGGCAAAGTCTCGCAGCTGAGGCTGCCGCCCGAGGTCGCGCGTGGGGTGTCGGTGTCGATTTCTGCCTCGGTCAGTCCTTCGGCCAGACCGCCCGAGACCGGACTGACCAGGACACGAGTGGCCCAGGACGGGGCGTGACCGTGTTAGCCTCCCGCGCGATGTTCGAGCCGGCCCGGGTGGTAATCATCGGTGGGGGAGTAGCGGGGATGAGCGCCGCCCACGAACTGGCTGAAAGGGGTTACGCCGTCGAGGTCTTCGAGCGTCATCCGATCTACGTCGGTGGCAAGGCACGCTCTGTGGACGTTCCCGGCACCAACACACAACGCCCCGACAGGTATCTCCCTGGGGAGCATGGCTTCCGTTTCTTCCCCGGCTTCTACAAGCATATAACCGACACGATGAAGCGGATCCCATTCACGGGTCCGGATGGGAAGGTCCAGCCGAACGGGTGCTACGACAACCTGGTGACCACCGAGCGGATAATGGTCGCCCGCTACGACAGGCCGTCCATTGTCACCGACGCCTACTTCCCAAGGTCGCTCGCGGACCTGAAGCTGATCGTTCATGATCTCCATGCCGGAGCAGAAGAGGGTCTGACCACAGAAGAAGAGGAGTTCTTCGCCGAGAGAATCTGGCAGCTGATGACCAGTTGCCAGGACCGGCGCGCCATCGACTACGAACGGCTCAGTTGGTGGGATTATCTCGAAGCCGATCGGTTCAGCAAGACTTACCAGACCTTGCTCGTGGCTGGTCTGACCCGGAGCTTGGTTGCAGCCCAGGCGAATTCTGCAAGCACCAAGACAGGGGGAGACATCCTCCTTCAGCTCCTCTTCAACATGATGTCGCCCGGTGTCAACACCGACAGGGTGCTCAATGGCCCGACCAACGAAGTCTGGCTCAACCCCTGGCTCCATCATCTCGAGGGGCTCGGAGTGATCTACAACCTCGGCGCCAGGGTCACCGGGATGGACGTGCAGGGCGGGCGCGTCGCCTCAATCGAGGTCGTCGAGGGGGATGGAACGAGGAGAGCTGTCGAAGCCGATGTGTTCATCCTGGCCGTGCCTGTTGAACGTGCAGCCGAGCTCATCACATCGGAGATGATCGAAGTGGACGGGACGCTGGAAGGCATCAAGACCCTCGCCCGTAGCGTCAGCTGGATGAACGGGATCCAGTTTTATCTGAACGAGGACGTGGAGATGAGTCGCGGCCACGTCATCTTCAGTGACAGCGAATGGGCCTTGACTGGCATCTCCCAGATCCAATTCTGGGCGAACTACGACCTCACTGACCGCTTCAACGGTCGAGTCAAGGGGGTTCTCTCCGTTGACATAAGTGACTGGCAGCACACCCGCTACCAGGGCATCCTCGCCGAAGAAGCCTCACCTGAGCGAGTGAAGGATCTCGTGTGGGACCAGATCAAGCGAAGCCTGAACGTTGGTGGTGTAACCGTATTCCGTGATGATATGGTCGAACACTGGTATCTCGACCGCGACATCCGTTGGCAGCCGGAGGAACACAGGGAGCGTGACGCCGAGCCACTGCTGGTGAACACCGTCAACAGCTGGGCCCTGCGACCGGAGGCGGTCACCCGCATACCGAATCTCTTTCTCGCGGGCGACTACGTTCGCACCTCCACCGACCTGGCGACCATGGAGGGAGCCAACGAGGCGGCGCGGCGTGCCGTCAATGGAATCCTCGATTTGGACCGATCCTCCAGGCCGCAGTGTGAGATCTGGCCACTCTCGGAGCCGCTTTTCTTCGCTCCCTTCAAGTGGCTCGATCAGCACCGCTACAACGCCGGCGAACCGTGGAGCGGCAACATTCCCATTGCCATGAAGGTTGCCTTGGTGCCTTGGGGGCTCGCTTTCGGGATCGTCACCGTTCTCCGCGGGGTGGTGGCCACCCTCACCCAGGGACGCTCTTCGTGACCATCTGGGAGTACCTGAAGGATCCGGATCCGTGGTTCAACACCGCGGCGTACACGCCGTTACAGATCGCGATGTTCACCGCGGGTGCGGTCTTGTGGGTGGTCGTCTATCTGATCACGATCCGGCGGTTGGTCACACTCAGAACCCTCTCCATCCCGTTCATCGCGGTCACTTTGAACTTCGGGACGGAAATCACCACCTCGATCTTCTTTGTTCCGGACATGGGGCTGGCGCTGGTGCTCGCCTACTGGGCCTGGATGGTCCTCGACGTTCTTATCGTGATCGGGCTCTTTCGATACGGCGGTCAGCAGGTGCGCTCACCATTTCTTCAGGCCCGGTTCCGGATGCTCATGGCAGTGTGGATCCCGTTGCTGTTCGCGGTTCAGTCCACCCTCATCCTCCGCTACGACCTCCCGATGGCTCCGTTGGTCTCGTTTACGATCAACCTCGTCATGAGCGTCGCTTTCATCGGTCTGTTGTTCGTACCCGGCACAGAGTCACCCTCGAAGCTAATCGGATGGTGCAAGTTCATCGGCACGGGGGTCATCGGCGTCATGTTCTACACCAAATACCCGGACAACAACGCTCTCACCTCGCTGTACGTCGCTGTTGCCTTGGTCGATGTCTATTACGTTTACCTGCTTCACAGTACGAAGGTCGAAGTTCCGCATGCTTTCAGCGCGCGAATCGCGAGCTGACTACTTTCTCCCCCAGGATGTCGCCTTGTCGGCGGAACTCCTGAAGAAGTACAGGATCCTCATCTTCGTCTGTCTGCTGACGAGTGTGCTCGCCTTCGGATTCTTTGTCTTCTCGCTCATCGTGGGTTTTCCGGTTGGGGTGTACACAATGGCGGCCAGCAGCGTGCTGATGCTCGCCCTTCTCTTCGCCAGCCGGGCCGGATTCGGCTGCACCCTGGTCGCCAACATCTATGTCGCGATCATCTTGGTTGACACCGCTCTGCTCATTACTTCGAGCGGTGGTCTCAGCACGTCGATGGCCGCCGCCTACGTCGCCATAGTCCCGATGCTCGCCGTCATGCTCATCGACCAGAAGGCGGGATACATCTGGTTTGGCGTAGTTGTCGTCGAAACGGTTGCGCTCGGGCTCGCCCAGATCCTCGGGGTCGAGTTCCCGGTCACCTTCGACCAGCGGTTTGACCCGGCATTCAAGCTGGCCGCCTTCCTCGGTCTCGTGGTGATCGTGTTCTTCGTCGTCCGCGACTTCGACAGCACCACCCGACGAGCCCAGCTTCAGGTCGAAGAAGAGCAGCAGAGAACTCAGAGCCTGCTCCTCAACATCCTCCCCGAAGAGGTCGCCGAAGAGCTCAAGGCAACGGGACAGGCTCAGGCCAGGGAGTTCGACGACGTCACCATCCTGTTCAGCGATTTCAGCAACTTCACCGAGATCAGCGCTGGCATGACGGCGCACGATCTCGTGACCGAGTTGAACACGTGCTTCTTCGCCTTCGACGCCATCACTCGCGATCACGATCTGGAGAAGATCAAGACGATCGGTGACGCCTATATGGCGGCTTCCGGCCTTGCCCTTGCTGGCACCTCCTCGGCAGGGAACGCGGTCCGGGCGGCGTTGGGGATGCAAGCCTTTCTGGACAGTTACAACAGCGCAAATCGGGTGGCTGGGAAGCCTGTGCTCGAGATGAGGGCCGGAATCCACACCGGTCCGGTGGTTGCCGGGGTTGTCGGCGCCATGAAGTTCCAATACGACATCTGGGGCGACACCGTGAATACGGCGTCCCGGATGGAGACCAACAGCGAGCCGGGCCGGGTCAACATCAGCGAGGCAACCTACTCGAAGGTGAAAGACGAGCCGGGTTTGACCTTCACCCCACGTGACGCGATCAATGTGAAGGGAAAGGGTGCTCTGATCATGTACTACGTGGAGGCCAGCTGATCCATTTTGTTGAGCGGACGCGGCCTGCTTCAACGCTGATGGGCATCCACCGCTGCGATATCTATGGGCCTGGGTCCGAAGAGTTTGCTGGTCGGGATTGAGGTGGTGGGTCGCTACCGGAGCGAACCGGAGCTGCTCCGACTCGGACAGAGCAGGTTCACCCAGGGTGGCGGTCGACCCTAGCCATAAGCAAGGGACAATGGGTTTTCACGTCTTCGTGGGATCGTCGTCATCGGGTTCTCTCTAAGGGCCGGTCCGCCGCCGGGTGGTAGGCGCCCGGGGCGCGCCGGCTCCGGATCACTCTTTGCCATGGGCGGGTGAGGTACCCGAGGGGCAGCGTGATGATGTGGACCAGCCTCGTGAACGGGAAAACCGCCAGGAAGATGAAAAACGAAAAGGCGTGGAGCTGAAGCACGAAGGGGAGCGGAGCCACCAACTCGGGCCGTGGTTGGAGTGTGAACAGTGACCACATGTAGGGCACGAAGACCGCTGTTCCCCAGAACGATCCCCAGCGATACCATATTGCGATGGCGATTCCCGACACCACCTGCACGAGGATGAGCCCGAGCACGGCCAGGTCCATCGGCGTCGTCACGGCCCGGACCCGGGGCGTTCGCACCCGGCGGTAGATGAGCACCGTCAGCCCGAACAAAGTCCACAGTGCCAGTGCCAACCCGGTGCCCTCGAGCAGGTAGAGCCTCACCGGCACGGCATTCCACAGCTCGAATCCGCGTGGCACGAAGAGGGCTGCGAGGTGGCCCAGCAAGATGAGCGAGAGTCCCCAGTGGAAGGCCACCGAACCCCAGAAGAGGCGCTTGCTTTCCAACAACTGGGACGAAAGCGCCGACACTGTAAAGGGATAGTGACGCCAGCGGACGATGGTGCCCGCTACTGCCACTGTGATGGCGACGTAGGGGAAGATCACGAACAACAGCAGATTCCAGTTCATACCGATGCTCCTTTCGCCAGTCGGGAATCGACAGCTGCTACCGCCGCCCCCAGCAGGTGGCGGTAAGGGTTGTTGCCTTGGGCTTTCTTCAGTTCCTTGCGCATCTCCTCGATTGCTGTGGGGAGCACCTCCACCAGTTCAGGCAAAGGCCCATCCACAGCCGCCAGGTACCTGAGCACCGGCTGGAGATGGTCGGGCAGTTCGCCTCCCTGATCGATCCCGGCCTTCCGCTGCTCTCTCTGAAGGTCCGCCATGAAGACTCCACGGCGATAGCTCTCCCCCCAGATGACATGGCCGACGTAGGGAACGAATGCGGGCGAGAGGTCCAGTGTGCTGGTGTGCAACTCTTCCCACTCGCCGAGGTCGAGGCGCGCCACCCTCTCTACGAACCGTTCCATGGCGGTGCGGGTAGCTCCCACTGGCAGGTTCGAGAGACGGTCGCGCAGCCTGTCGAGCGATTGAGCCCCTGGGTAATCGAAACCGAGGGCGACGGTGTCGAGCTCGTTGATCATGCTCCCCTCCGCGGCGGTTGCAGATACCCGATACCCGCCTCACCCTTGTGGGTAAGGGGATCCCCAATGTCTTCGAGGGACATCTCCCGGTGATAGGGGGGAAGAACGAAGCGCTCTTCCATGGTGGGCAGGGTGGTGAGACGGTAGATCGCCTCGACCTCGTCCGGGGTGGTGCCGGCTGCATCGAGCAGCGCCAAGGTGGCGTCGTCGATGACGCCGTCGACGCTCTGGCGGCGTTTGTATATCCGCACCGCCAGCATCTTGCGCAATACCTTGTAGATGACTTGTTCGTCACCAGCGGAGAACAGGTTGGCGAGGTAGCGGATCGGAAGTCGAGCCTTGTCGAGGTCTTCGAAGAGCTCGAAGTCCGCCCGCTCGGGCGGAAGGTCGAGTCGGGTGAGATCCCGCTCTACCGTCGAGACCACCGGTGACAGCGGGGGGATGTAGAACATCATGGCCACTGTGCGATATTCGGGATGGAGGGGCAAGGCCAGTCCCCATTCCTTGACGAATTTCCAGATTGGCGACCTGCGGGCGGCGTCGATCCAACCCTGGTCGATCCCGGCGGCCTCGGCCGCCGTCACCACCCGCTCGTCCCAGGGGTCCAACATGGCGTCGAGCTGTGCTGTCAGCAGGTCGGGCTCGGGGGCCGAGGCGGCCGCCGTGATCCGATCTTGGTCGTAGAGGACCACGCCCATGTAGCGAATCCGGCCTACACAGGAGTGGGCACATGCCGGGGCCTGGCCGGTCTCCATGCGCGGAAAACACAGGATGCACTTCTCCGACTTCCCTGTCGCCCAGTTGTAATAGACCTTCTTGTAGGGGCAGGCGGCCACGCACATCCGCCAGGCACGGCACTTGTCCTCGTTCACGAGGACAATGCCGTCTTCGGCTCGCTTGTAGATGGCGCCCGACGGGCAAGCCGCCACGCAGGCGGGGTTGAGGCAGTGGTTGCAGATGCGGGGTAAGTAATTGAAGACCACCCGCTCGATTTCCTCCATTTGGGCCCGGACCTCAGGGTCGAGGCCCTCGAGACTCGGGTCGTTGCGGGCGTATACGTTGGATCCGCCCAGATCGTCGTCCCAGTTGGGCCCGCCCCGGATTTCCATCTCGTCGCCGGTCACCATCGAGATCGGCCGAGCCGTGGGCTGGTGTTCACCGGCTGGGGCATTGAAGAGGTCTTCGTAGGTGAAAGTGAACGGCTCGTAGTAGTCGTCGAGTTGGGGCAGGGCAGGATTGAAGAACAGGCGTCCGAGACCCTTGGGCTTGGAATGGAGCGTCAGCCTGAGCCGGCCCTTCTCATCTCGATACCAACCTCCGTCATAGTGATCCTGGTCCTCCCATCCAGTCGGGTACCCGGTGCCGGGTCGGGTCTCGACATTGTTCCACCACATGTACTCGGCACCTTTGCGGTCGGTCCACAGGTTTTTGCAGGCCACCGAGCAGGTATGGCACCCGATGCACTTGTCGAGATGGAACAGCATGCTCATCTGGGCTCTGACTCTCATGGCATTCCTCTCACAGCTCGGGCCGGTCGACCCGGCGCAAATAGACGAACGTGTCGCGGTTGACCCCGGTGGGCCCCCAGTAGTTGAAGGAGTAGGTGAACTGGGCGTACCCGCCTGTCATGAGCACCGGCTTGAGGCGGGTCCGGGTGAGGGAGTTGTTCATCCCGGCCCGGCTCTTCCGACGCGGCGAGATGGGAATCCCGATGGTGCGCTCGGTGGCGTGGTACACGAACACCGTGTTGCGAGGTATGCGGGCCGAGGTGATGCACCTCTGCACGAACACCCCGTTGTCGTTGAATAGCTCCACCCAGTCGTTGTCCTGGATGCCCAGGTCGACGGCGTCCTTGTCGTTCATCCACACCGGGTAGCCGCCCCGAGACAGGGTCATCATCCGATGGTTGTCCGAATAGGTCGAGTGGATCGACCATTTGCCGTGCGGGGTGATGTAGCTGAAGAGTCGTCCGGCCTGACCCTCGATCAGGGTCTGCTCGGTCTCCGACAGCATGCTGTGGTCGGGTCGTGGCTTGTAGACCGGCAGATGTTCGCCCCATTCCAGGTACTTCTGATGGTCGAGGTAGAAGTGCTGACGCCCGGTGAGGGTTCGCCAGGGCACCAGATGTTCGACGTTCAGGGTGAACGGGCTGTAAGCCCGGCCTTTCGAAACGAGTCCCGACCAGGTAGGCGTGGTCAGAACCCGTCGGGGTTGGGCCACTATGTCGGAGAAATCCCATCTCGTATCGCGCTGTCCATCCCCCAGATGTCGAAGGAAGCGCCCTGTCTTCTGCTCTTCGGCCTCGAAAGCCCGATAGGCTAACTCGCCGTTGGAGGCGGGGTCCAATGCCAGGATCGCCTCGCACACCTCGCGGTCGAACTCGAGCGACGGCATACTCGGGGCACCGTTCCCGGCAGAGCCCGGGCGAGGCTGACGTCTCGACAACTCGTCATAGAAGTCCGCGACCGGGATCTTCAAACCGTGGGCCGCCACCCCGTTCTCGCGCATCGCCCGACCCAGGGACACCATCTGGTCGTAGAGGTGGGCATAATCGCGGGTCACGATCCGGAACTTGGGCATGGTCTTGCCCGGGAGGGGCTCGACTTCGCCGGCCCTCCAGTCGAGGTCGACTGGCTGGGCGAGTTCGTCGGGGGTGTCGTGGAGGAGCGGCACCATCACCACGTCTTCCACGGTGTCCGGCAGGTGCCGGGCCGCGAGCTCGGTGAACCGGTGGGCCAGCGACGAGAAGATCTGCCAGTCCGAACGCGATTCCCATGCCGGCGCCACCGCCGCTTGCATCGGATTGATGAACGAGTGGAGGTCGGTGGTGTTGAGGTCGTCCTTCTCGTACCAGGTGGCGGCCGGGAGGACGATATCGGAGTAGAGCGCCGATGTGTCCATCCGGAAGTTCAAGTCGACGACCAGGTCCATCTTCCCCACCGGTGCATCCGGCCGCACGGTGACCTGGGTCACCCCGTGGTCGTCGGGTTCGGCGGCGATGGCGGTTGAATCGGCGCCCAGATAGTGGCGCATAAAGAACTCGTGGCCTTTGGCCGAGGTGCCGATGGCGTTGCCGCGCCATATGAACCAGGTGCGGGGCCAGTTCTCGGGGGCGTCGGGATCGTCGACAGCGAACTCGACCTCGCCCGATACGAGACCCTCGACAATGCGGTCGACCACCGCCTCGTCAGTGCTGGCACCCTCCCTCCGGAGCTTGCGCACGAGGTCGATGGGGTTCTGCTTGAACTGGGGAAAGAAGGGGAGCCATCCGCTCCTAACTGCTCGAGCCTGGTGGTCGATAGTGTGCCGGTCGTGGATGTCGCCCTCCGGCACTGAGTCGTAGTCCCGGTAGCCTCGCTCGTAACGCCATTGGTCGGAGTGGACGTAGTGGAACGACGGGGTGTTCTGTTGGCGGGGGGCGGTCCCCCAGTCGAGGCCGAAGGCGATGGAGCTCCACGATGCCTGGTTGACCACCTTCTCCTGGCCGACGTAATGGGCCAAGCCGCCCCCGTTGACGCCCACCGAGCCGGTGAGCATCAACGCCACGATCGCCGAGCGGTAGAGCAGGTTGTTGTGATACCAGTGGTTGGCGCCCGCCCCGATGATCACGAGGTTCTTACCGCGAGTGAGTTCTCCGTTGCGGGCCCACTCTCGGGCGAAGCGGATGACGGTGTCTCGGTGTACGCCGGTGTATTGCTCCTGCCAGGCAGGTGTGTAGGGCACGTCCTCGTCGTCGCAGCTCTGTGCGTCGTAGCCTTCGAGGCCGCGCGCCACCCCGAAGCGGGCCATGGTGAGATCGAACACCGTGGACACCGCCACCCGGCCGTCGGTGGTCTCGACATAGCGGACCGGCACGCTTCGCCGGACGGCGGCGCCACCGCCGAAGTCGTCGAAGTCGACCGTCACCGCGGCATCCTTGTGGTCGATGAAACTCAGGCGCGGTGATATCTTCGAACCCGTCACCCGGTCGGCCATCTCCAGGTTCCAGTGACCCGTTTCGGAGTCGGCCCACCGGTATCCAATGGTCCCGTTGGGCATGCGGGGCGCGTCCTCGCTTTCGTCCCAGACCGTGAGCTTCCAGTCGCCATGTTCGACCGCCCCGTAGCCGTCGAGTCGGTTGGCACGGAGGTACTGACCGGGACGGCCCTTCTCGTCGATCTCGACCAGGAACGGCAGGTCTGTGTACTGCTTCACATACTCGTCGAAGTAGGGGACTGTCCGGTCCCGGTAGGACTCGGTGAGCAAGACGTGATCGACGGCGAGCCAGAAGGCGGTGTCCTGGCCGGCGTTGGCGGGGATCCACCAGTCGGCGTACTTCGCCACCATCGAGAAGTCCGGGCTGAACACCGCCAGTTTGGCGCCGGCATGGCGAACTTCGGCGATGAAGTGGGTGTCTGGGGTTCGGGTCATGTTGAGATTCGAACCCACCACCGCCACGAATCGAGCGTTATACCAGTCGGCCGACTCGTGTACGTCGGTCTGCTCGCCCCAAATCTCGGGCGAGGCCGGTGGGAGGTCGCAGTACCAGTCGTAGAAGCTCATCACGACACCACCGAGAAGCGAGAAGAACCGGCTGCCGGCGGCGTAGCTGACCTGGGACATGGCTGGGATGGGGGAGAACCCGGCCACTCTGTCCGGTCCGTAAGTCTTGACGGTGTGGATGATCGAGGCTGCGGAGATCTCGAGCGCCTCGTCCCAGGTGATCCGGCGGAAGCCGCCTTTGCCGCGCGCCTGCTGGTAGAGGCGACGGCGGTCGGGGTCCTCTTGGATGAGTGCCCAGGCGTTGACAGGGTCGCCAAGCGCCTCAGTTTTCGCCTGTCTCCACAAGTCGACGAGAATCCCGCGGGCGTACGGGTACTTGACGCGGATGGGGCTGTACAGGTACCAGGAGAATGATGCTCCACGCTGGCAGCCACGCGGTTCGTAGGGCGGAAGACCCTCCTCCAACTGGGGATAGTCGGTGGCCTGCATCTCCCAGGTGACGATTCCGTCTTTGACGAAGACCTCCCATGAGCAGGAGCCGGTGCAGTTGACGCCGTGGGTGGTACGTACCCGCTTGTCGTGCTGAAAGCGGTTCCGGTAGAACTCCTCCCAACGGCGCGACCCCGGGTCGACAGATTCGTGGATCCAGTTTTCATTCATTCTTTGCTCCTCAGTCGCTCGACGTAGGTGGGAGAGGGTCGACGCAGGACGAACGCTATGAGCGCCAGGAGCCCGGCGAAGCCGCCAATCCCCATGATCAAGAAGAGATCAGGACCGGTTGTGGGCTCGGTGCCGGAGACGGTGGCGAAGAACTCGATGAGGTCGGCGACCTCGTCCTCGCCGAGTGGCCGGTCGGCATAGATCGGCTGCATGGTCGGCGATGGAGGACTGGCGAGCCAGGCAGTGAGACCCGCTTCGCCTCCGAGTAGCGTGAAGGCATCCGTCAGGTCGGGGCCGAGCCCCGCACCGTTCTGGGAATAGGGGCCGGCGGCGTGACACGATGCGCAGGCGGCACCTCCCGCCTGGAGCCTAGAGGCCCCGATGAAGAGCCTTTCCCCCGTGGCGGCATCCCCGGGCACCGGGCCGGGTGGGCTGGTGGGCGGGCCGGTCGGCGGTTGATCGAGACTGCGGACAAAGGCGAGGAGGGAGGCGATCTCGCCCTCGGAGAGCTGAGGGAAGGCGGGCATGACACCCAATTCCCCACTGAGACCCTGGCTAATGACTCCGATCATGTATTCGGTGTCTTCGATGTTCGGGTTCTCGATCAGCGCCGGGAATACACCTTCGACGCCCACGCCGGAGGGTTGGTGGCACGACTGGCAGTTCTGCTCGTACAGGGCACGGCCTTCCTCCTCGGACTGGGCGGATGCCGGCACGGCCGCCACAGCTATGAGCAGCGAAGCCCAGAGGAGGGCTAGCCCGGCGAGCCGACGCAGCCGGCGAGCGAGACCGTGGTAGCGGCGAGCTGTTGGAGCAGGGCGTCGCGTGCTGGGAGCCAGGCGTCGTGTAGAGCGCAATTCTCCCCGGACGGGCATGGCCCACCCCGCAGCACGCATGTCCCGGTCTCCGTCGGCCCCTCGATCCCTTCGATCACCTCCAGCATCGAGAGGTCGTCGAGGGACACGGCGAGCCTGTAGCCGCCGGTTGGACCCGGATCCGACGACACCCATCCCTGGCGAACCAGCAGGACCATCACCTGGGCCATAAATGCCTGAGTAGTGACTGCTGCCACTGCCAGCTCGGAGTTCTTCAAGCGACCGCCTCCCCTCAGGGCGCAGAGAGCCCGGACGGCGAGGTCGCTCTTGCGCGTGATCTCGAGTCTCATGAGTTCTGTCCTCCATGTTTGCAGTCAGCACGGTTTCTCAGCTTCCTTTCGGGCGTAGAACCACCAGTTGACGGCGACGTTGATGAGGTAGAAGGCGGCAGCCCCGATGAAGAAGGGGGTGGGAGCGCCGGTGGTGGCGATGGCGATGCCGATGAGCGCCGAAAAGATGAACGGTCCGTAAGCAGCGATGGCCGCTGTCCATCCGATCACGCCGGCTGCTTGGCGAGGGGGAAAGATCATTGGTATCTGTTTGAAGGTGGAGGCATTTCCGATGCCGGCGAAGAAGAAGATGGCGAGCATGAAGGCGACGAACCAGGGAAACTCCGCGAGCGAGCCGGGCCGCAGGAAGAAGAGGGCCCCCAACGTCGAGACCAAGAGGCCCACCCCCGACACTTGAGTGACCCGGGCACCGCCCAGCCGGTCGGACAAAGGCCCGGCTGCCACCCGGATCGCCGAGCCGACGAGTGGGCCGAGGAAAGCAAAGCGAAGCGGATCCGGAGCGTTCTCGAAATGGCCGTACACCTCCTTGATCAGCAACGGAAAGGCGGCGGCGAAGCCCGAGAAGGAGCCGAATGTCATCATGTAGAGCGAGGTCATGAGCCAGGTGTGCTTGTCGCGGAAGATGTCGGCTTGCTCGCGCAGGCTGGAGCGCACCGGGACGCTTCTCAGCTTCACCCAGGCCAGGATGGAGAGCACCGCCACAATCGGGATCCACACAGACGCTGCGTTCTGGAGCCAGATCGGCTGGGAGACGCCGTCGCGGGTGAGTGTCTGGGGTCGGCCCAGCAACGCTCCTAGTCCGGCCAGGCCGATGACCCAGGGTGTCACGAACTGGACCAGGCTCACTCCGAAGTTGCCGATCCCCGCTTGGATGCCCAATGCCGTTCCCTGGAGCCGTTTGGGGAAGAAAAGGCTGGTCGAGGGCATGAACGAAGAGAAGTTCCCCCCGCCCAGGCCCGCCAGGAAGGCAAGGACGAGTAGGACTCCGTAGGGTGTCGCGGGGTTTTGCACTGCGAAGAACCAACCGACAAGCGGGATTAGAAGGAGCGCGCTGGAGAGGGACACCGTCTTGCGGGTACCGAACACCGGGACGAGGAAAGTGTGCACGATGCGCAGCGACCCCCCAGCCAAGCCCGGCATCGCAGCCAGCCAGAACAGCTGCTGGGTGGTCAGAGCGAAACCGATGTTGGGGAGGCGAACAACGAGGGCGCTCACGACGAACCAGACCGCAAAAGCCATCGTCAGGTTGGCGGTAGTGATCCACAGCGTCCGCCAGGCAATGCGTTTGCCGGTCGTTTCCCAGAATCTCTCGTTTTCGGGATCCCAGTGCTCCAACCAATCGCCGCCGCCCGGTGCTTTCACCTTCATCCCGACTTCTCGCTTCCTTCTTCTGCCAAGTCGATGGCGTCGTACATCTCGTCGGCGAAGGCGCCTTTCGGCTCACGGAGGAACAGCATCACGATCAGCAAGCTGAGAACCGCCCCACCGGCAAGGATGAAGAAGAACGTTCGGGCGTCGACGAACGAGTAGATGACCAGATAGACAACCGCGCCCACGTTGCCATAGGCGCCTGCCATGCCCGCCACCTGACCGGTCATCTTCTTGCTGATGAGCGGGATGATGGCGAAGGTTGCTCCCTCCGCTCCCTGCACGAAGATGGAGCAGGCCACGGTGATCGCCACTGCCAGCCATATCGGCCAGGAGGCATCGATAAAGGCCATGCCGATGAAGCCGATGGAGATGCCGAGCATGTAGCCGCTCATGACCAGCTTGCGGTTGCGCATCTTGTCGGAAATGAGCCCTCCGAGCGGCCGGGCGAACAGATTCACGAAAGCGAAAGAGGCGGCGATGAGGCCCGCGCGTTCCGGTCCGAGAGTGAATGTG